>NZ_JBSXOH010000097.1:0-299572 GCF_056859355.1 Cyclobacterium sp. L-R | reverse complement strand
ACGTGCTGAAATCGCTTCAAAATCAGCCACTTCGTTGCTGTTTTCAATTTCACCATAGCGGTGCTATGCTAAAATCTCCAAACAGCCTGATTTTCTTGCGATTGCAACACTCATCACGAATCCTATTACATAATCCGGGTTAAACTTAAAATTTTTTCTGCACTGACTAATTCTCAATAGAAACTAATTCCTAAGGAAAAGTCAAACAATTATAAAATTAGACCGGAATGATTCAACATAATGAAAACTCGAATAAACTTCTGTTTCAGAAAACCATAAGACTACTAGGTTTAATTCAAGGTGAGAAGCCAATTTTAGCTACAAAAGGCCAAAGAACAACTTCCTTAAACTATTTTTAAAAATTATGAATTGACAATACTCCAACCATATTCATTCTATTGAATAAAATTTGAATTTAACCAAACAAATATTAGATTTAAGATCAATTAACCAAATCCCAAATAACCTTGTTTAATCCATTCCTAAATCTATTAAAGGCCTCCTTTCTGGTCGGAATATGGATTATTATTTTTTCCCATGTTTGCTGTTGTTCACCAAAAAATCGAGATCCTTCACCAGCTCTCCTACCTGAGCAAGCTCTACAATTATTTGAAATAAATGATGATTTGTCGATCCAACTTGTTGCTGCTGAACCAATGGTTCAAGACCCTGTATTTACAAGCTTTGATGAAGACGGGAGAATGTGGATAGTTGAGATGAAAGGTTTTATGAATGACATTGAAGGTTCAAATGAGTTAGTCCCTAATGGAAGAATCTCTATTTTGGAAGACAGTAATGGAGATGGGACAATGGATAGAAGCACCATTTATTTAGACAGCCTTGTCATGCCCAGAGCACTTGCAGTAATTAAAGGAGGCGCCTTGGTAGTTGAAAACATGTCACTTTGGTGGACCCAGGACTTGGATGGGGACCTGAAAGCTGACACAAAAGAATTGGTTGACGCTGATTATGCAGGTAGCAATTTGCCGGAGCATTCCGGCAATGGATTGCTTAGAGGTCTTGACAATTGGTACTACAATGCGAAATCTAGGTTTAGATATAAGTTTAAAAACAACCAATGGATCAAGAACAGCACCGAATTCCGAGGCCAATGGGGAATAAGTCAGGATGATTATGGCAGGCTTTATTACAACTACAATTGGTCTCCCCTACATGCCGACCTGGTTCCTCCCAATTATTTTACTAGGAATGCAAACCACAGCACTACCTCAGGTCTTGACCAAGGACTTACATCAGATCGAGAAATCTATCCCATAAGAGAAAACTTAGCCATCAATAGAGGCTATATTCCAGGAATATTGGATGAGCAAAATCAGCTAAAAGAGTTCACTTCTGCCTGTTCTCCTTTTTATTTCAGAGGTAATGGACTTCCCAAAACTTATTTAGGAAATGTGTTCGTCTGCGAGCCATCAGGAAACTTGATAAGAAGGAATACCATTGTATCAAGTGGCATCCATCTTTCAGCAGAAGCTGTAGACATCGGGCATTCAATCATTGCATCAAAAGATGAGCGGTTTCGACCGGTGAGTTTATCTTCAGGCCCAGATGGTGCTCTATACATTTCAGACATGTATAGAGGCTTGATTCAGCATGGTGCTTACATTTCACCCTACTTGAAAGACATTACAATCAAGAGAAAATTGGTTCTCCCCACCCATTATGGGAGAATTTGGCGTGTAGCCCATAAAGATTGGCAACCAAAACCAGTTCCCAGATTATCAAATTACTCTGGACCAGAACTAGTAGAAACCTTAAAACATCCCAACGGATGGTACAGGGACATGGCACAAAGGCTTCTGGTTGAAGGAAACAACAGCTTTAATGTGCCGCTTCTTGAAGAATTGGCATTAAATTCAAAATATCACTTGGCTCAAATCCATGCATTATGGACTTTAGAAGGGCTTGAAAAATTGGATGAAAACGTCCTGTTTACATTATTGGATAATCTAGGCGCTTATCATCCAAAGGTAATAATACATGTACTAAGACTAACTGAGCAACTTGCTAAAGAAAACAATCATGTTAAAAAGCGTCTTGAAAAAATTTTCCTTAAAAATCAGGAAACCATTAGCAATGAAGAATTGGCTCTTCAGATGATTCTTACTGTAGGTAGTTTGTCAGAAGAGGTATCAAAGACCACTATTGCTAGCATCTTAAAAAACAACATCGATGAACCCATATTTAGAGATGGTGCGCTAAGCAGCCTATATAATTATGAATATTCATTCCTACTTTACCTGATAAAGCAAAACCAGTGGAAGGAGCACTCCCCATCTAAAGCCATCTTTCTGGAAATGGTCGCAACTGCCATCAGCAGAAAGAATAACGAGCGTGAAATGCTAAAACTATTAAATCTCTTAGAGCAACGCAACCTTGCAAAAGATTGGCAGGCATATTCTATTTTCACAGGCATGTCTATGGCAGGTGCCCAAAAAAAATCGGATCCAATCAAGCTAAAAACCGCTCCAAAATTCTCTAAAACTATCGATTTTGAAAAAAGCAATTTGAATACTGCGCAATGGAATAACCTATTCATTTGGCCAGGAAAAAAGATTAAACCCGACTCTTTAGTGAATATAAACAAACTGTCGGATGCAGAAAGATCCTCGTTTGTAAAAGGCCGACAGCACTTTTTAAGCACCTGTGCAGGCTGCCATGGAGGGGATGGTGAGGGAGTTAAAAGAATGGGACCTCCACTAAACAAATCTGAATGGGTGACAGGAAATGAAAGGCAACTAGCCATGATCCTACTTCATGGACTGGAAGGTACCATCATGGTAAATGGAGTAAAATACAGTAGTCCTGATATATTGCCAGTAATGCCATCTATGGCCAGCTTGGATAACGGTACTATTGCCAACATTCTAACCTATATAAGAAATGAATGGGACAACCAAGCCACAGCGGTAAAAGGTGGCACAGTAGCAGAAATAAGAATCTCAACCCAAGGAAGGGTAATTCCGTGGAAACCTGAAGAACTATTGCGTTCCAAGCCTCCGGTAAGTCCTTCAAACAAACCTTGAAAAAATTATGAAGGAAAATAAAAAAGGCAACTCTTTACCAACCTCATACAATAGCAGACGTGATTTTTTAAAAAATGCCAGCTTGGGATTGATGGCAATGACCATGCCTGAATTACCAGATATATTTGACAATACTAAACTGGGAATAGTGGTCCACTCCTATGGGAAGAGGTGGCATGCTACTCATCAGAGTAGTGATTATCCAGCATTCTCTGATGCGAGCGAACTTCTCGCTCATTGTCATAAAATCGGCGCAGGTGGAATTCAAGTTGGCATCAATGGTTGGACTGAGGGTTTTTGTCATAAAATCAGAGACCAAAGAGAAAACCTAAACATGTACCTAGAAGGGTCAATAGGAATGCCAAAAATGACAAGCCAATTGCCTGATTTTGAGAAACAAATAATTCTGGCAAAAGAGGCTGGAATCAAAGTTTTAAGAACAGTAAGCCTTGGACCTAGGAGATACGAGGCCATCCATAGCCAAGAAGAGTTTTTGGCTTTCCAAAAGCAATCTACTCTCATGCTCGGAAAAGCCGAACCGATTTTGCGGAAACATAAAATAAAATTGGCCATTGAAAATCATAAGGATTGGCGTTTTGATGAATTGTTACATTTGATAAAAGGTGTTTCAAGTGAATGGGTAGGAATAACTTTGGACTTTGGTAACAGCATTGCTCTTATGGAACAGCCCAAAACTACCACCCAACATTTGGCTCCATATGTATTCTCTACTCATGTAAAAGACATGGCAGTAAAACCCTGTTCAGAAGGATTTCTTTTATCAGAAGTGCCTTTGGGTGAGGGACTACTAAACCTAAAAGAAATAGTCAACACCTGTAAAAAGTACCACCCTTCAATTTCTTTTAATCTTGAGATGATTACAAGAAACCCTTTACTCATTCCCTGTTTGACTCCTGATTATTGGACCACACTTGAAAATGTTCCTGCGTTCGAATTATCTCAAATTCTTACTTGGGTTAACACCTATGGCAGAAACCTACCGCATATTGACTCTCTGGAAACCGAAGAGTTGTTGGCCAGGGAGGAAACCAATATTTTAACCTCATTAACATACAGCAATAAACATTTGAATCTTTAAATTAAAAACCATGATCAATAGCTTACCAGGAATAAAATTATTTGACCTAAATGGAAAAACAGCCATTGTTACAGGAGGATCCAAGGGTTTAGGGCTCGCCATGGCTGCTGGGCTTGCTTCCGCAGGAGCAAATATTCTAATCGTAAACAGAACAGAAAGAGATGGCGAAATCGCAGCTGAAGAAATCAGCAAGGGGTTTGATGTGAAGGCACTTTCCTTTACAGCCGATATATCAAAAGAAGAAGAAACCAAGGCGATGGCTGCCTATGCAATGGAGGCTTTTGGTCGCATCGATATTTTGATAAATAGTGCTGGGATTAATATTAGAGGAGCTATAGATGAAGTCAGTTTAGATGATTTCAAAAAGGTAATGGATATCAACGTTACAGGTACTTGGTTGTGTAGTCGTGCCGTAGCCCCCCATATGAAGGCCCAAAAGTCAGGAGCAATAATTAACTTGGCGAGCACACTGGGTGTAGTAGGGTTGGCTAATCGCACCCCTTATACCTCAAGCAAAGGAGCAGTGGTACAAATGACCCGAGCACTTGGAATAGAAATGGCCCCATTCAACATCAAAGTAAATGCCATCTGCCCAGGGCCATTTCTTACTGAAATGAATATTCCAGTAGCGGATGACCCTGCCACGAAGCAGTTTATAATTGGAGCAACTGCTTTGGGGAGATGGGGGGAACTAAAAGAAATTCAAGGAGCAGCCATATTCTTAGCCAGTGATGCGGCTAGTTATATGACAGGCTCCTTACTGACTGTAGATGGTGGTTGGACAGCTAAATAAGCCTATTTACTTTATTCATGGTTAGGCCAGTACTGTTGCCAGAATAAATATAATAGCCATAGCCGTAAAGGAAAGAATGACCGTCCCTAGACTATGTGACTGGTAGCCTTGTTTGATATTCATACCTGACAATTGTGTCATGGCCCAAAAGAAACTATCATTGGCATGGGATACGGCTATGGCTCCAGCACCTGTAGCCAATACGGTTAGCACTCGCATTATCTCTGTATCCAAACCTAAGGCAGGCATCAGAGGTACCATAATTGATGCTGTTGTCACCAAGGCAACGGTAGAAGAGCCTTGTGCAGATTTTAGGGCAAAAGCCATTGCAAAAGGTAAAAACAAACTCAAATTCCCTGCCGTCATAATAGAACTAATCTGATCAGCAATTCCAGAGTTTTGCAACATTTTACCAAAGACACCTCCAGCACCAGTGATAAGAATTACTGGTGCACCTATTAACAGAGCTTCACCAAACCAACCAGAAGAGGACAATACCTTTTTATCAAGTTTTTCAGGCAAACTAAAGGCCATAAAAGCACCCAATAACAGGGCAATTATAGGGTTACCAATAAATGAAATTAAAGAGGTAAATAAATTGTCACCAAAAGGCTGTGTTGGATAGGCTGCTATAGAAGAAAGGATAATGAGTAACAATGGAATGATAATAGGCATAAAAGATTTACCTAATGAAGGGTTTTTTCTTGCCTTACCTTCCTTATCAATTTCAGCGAATACAGGTTCCAAATGAAATTTTGAGACCCAATATTTACAAAAATAATAACAAGGAATTAGTGCGAGAGCACTGATAATGGCTCCAAATAATATTATTTGTCCTAAATCTGCCTCGAGTATTCCTGCAGCAGCAATAGGCCCTGGTGTAGGCGGCACAAGTGAGTGGGTAGCAGTTATCCCTAAAGTCAAGGCCACTGTGGTAGCCGCGTAGGGAAGCTTTCCCTTAAATGAAAGGGATTTATTGATCGGGTTAAGCATGATAAAAGCACTGTCTCCAAATACAGGAATCGATGAAATATAACCAGTAATCATCATTCCTAGCATTACCGATTTTTGCCCTACCCAAGACAACACTTTTTGGGCAATCACAAATGCTCCACCTGATTTCTCCAAAAAGGTACCAATGACCACTCCAAATAGAATCAACAAACCAATTCTTCCTAACACTCCTCCAAAGCCATCGGTAATGGAACTAATAATCAATTCTGCAGGCATACCTGCCATTAGACCATAAATAATTGCCCCACTAAATAAGGCAAGGAAAGGATGAATTTCAAATTTTATGATAGCCACAATTATTATGGCCAACGCCAATAGAATCAAAAGAAAAATAAACATAGATCGGTTTTTGGGTTTATATTCTATAACAAATAAAGCATTTTTATTTAAACTTTAATCGCTAAATATAAATTATATAGGATATAATTCTAAAAATCTCCTTCCTAAATTCCCCCTCTATTTGATCTGGGCTATTGAAATTATTCCAATTGGTTTAATCAGATATTGTTCTGTTTCCTCTCCAGATTGAATTTTTTTCACTACATCCATTCCTTTAGTAACTTGACCAAATGCAGCAAAGCCAAATCCATCAGGATTTCTTGTCCCCTTAAAATCCAGTTCTGGCTGCTCATTGATACATATAAAAAAAGAACTTTGCGCAGTATTAGGTCCAAATCGAGCCATAGAAAGTGTTCCATTCTTATGTTTGAGACCTGTAAACTTGGTTGTTTCAATGGCAATAGCAGGTAGCAATAAGCTATCAGCAACATTTCCACCTTGAATTACTTCAATTTTTATTTTTCGATCTGCTTCATTTTTAGGCGTGCAAACTCTAAAGAAACTTGACTTGTGGTAAGCACCACTATTAATATATGTCCGGAAATTCTCAACGGTAACAGGTGCTTTCTCTGGGTAAACTTCCACCTCAATATTTCCGACTTCCGTCACAATTTGGTATTTTTCTATTTGCTGAGCATGAATTGAAAAGCCTATTAAAACCAGCAAAATACACGTGAAAAGTTTATTCATGGTTTTTATCATATTTAGATTGCGAACTGATTCTATTACAAATTACAAAAAGTAAGGTCACGAATAACGAATTATTCTGAAAATTAAAAAAAAGCTAAAAACCAAATTTTCAACTAAACTAAGAGTAGACTATTTACACAATTAGCAGAATTTATTGTACCAAATACCTGTATAACCAATTAATCAAACTGAATTATGCATTAGAATGACAATTTATTACTTTTAGGGAAATTCCATTAAATCCAAATATATAAGTTCAATAGTAAATCAATAATATTATGTTTGAAGAGTACATAGGAGTTGTGAAAATGTTTGCGGGAAATTTCGCCCCCAGAGGATATGCCATTTGTGATGGAAGGTTATTAAAAATTAAAGACAACCAAAGTCTTTTCTCTATTATAGGAAACATGTATGGAGGGGATGGGAGAACCACCTTTGCATTACCTGATTTGCGAGGAAGAATGCCTGTTGGCATAGGAAATGGACAAGGGCTTTCACCAAAAAAAATAGGTGAAAAAGGAGGTCAAGAAGCCACCAAACTTGAAGAAAAGAATATGCCTGCCCATTCACATACATTAAATTCCAGTTCTGAAGCAGCAACTTCAAGCAATCCAAAAGACAATTTCCCTGCCCTATCTCATGTAAAAGTCAACCGATTTAAACCACCTTATGCGGTTGAGACTTTTGCAGGCACCTCAAACTCAAATATGAATGACAAAACGATTGGTTTATCTGGACAGAATGAGCCTTTTGACCAAATGCCTCCTTATCTCGGAATAAATTTCATTATTTGTATTCAGGGTTATTATCCAGCAAGGAGTTAATAAATTATTGGCAATGCGTAATTCCAGCATCTAGAAGTTCAACCGCATGGGCCGTTGGCAATTCTAATTTAGGACTTAGGTAAGGAATTCCCCACCCCATTCCTCTCATAACAAACAGTACTCCCATAAACATCACAAAATAAGGCATGGCCTTGTTCATTTTCACCCTAAAATTCATCGAAAAAATATCTTTGGAAAACATTAGCAAGATCATTACTGGAAAAGTACCCAAACCAAAAACAAACATGTAAGCCATGCCCATTACGGGGCTTTGAAGAGCTAGGGAGGCCACCAAGGCCATGTACACCATGCCACAAGGTAGAAATCCATTAAAGACTCCTGTGATAAAAAACGCTTTGCGCCCACCTCTTTTTATTGATTTTCCCAGTTGGGACTTTAATTTTATCAGAGAGGAAGATAATGTAGAACCTGTAATCCATTTTTCAGATTCCTTATAGAAAAATGCAAGTACAATGATAATTAAACCCAAAACAATAGAAACCCATTGTTGAATTCCAGCCAAGGAAAGAGAAAAACCTACCAGACCTACCAGACCTCCCAATAAAGAATAGGTCACAGCACGGCCCGAATTGTACAGCAATTTATTAAGCAAATACTTATTTCTGTCTTTACCGGCTAAGGCAAGTGCAATAGGCCCACACATTCCAATACAATGAAATGAGCCAAGTATTCCCCAAATAAAGGCGGTCCAGATCATTTAAATATCAATTTTCTTTTCTTCGAAAAAAGCAACACCATCTGCTTCCCAAGTCATTTTCATTTTCCAGTACCCTGGTTCAAGCCCTTTCAGTGACATCGTATTGGATTCAGAATCCTTTATTTCAATTTGAATTTTTTTATCCATCCGAGCATCAGAGGGTCTAAATAAATACAACTCTCCTTTGGAACCAATAGGCAACTTGAATTGAAGGGTTTTACTTGCTGCATCAAATTGCATGACTTTGCCTTCCATGGCATTGGTATTTGACACTCGATCAATATGTTCCTGGTATTTGATTTCTTCAGCATAATAATTCTCTGTAACCAGATGTATATCATCCTGCTTCACACAAATGGTTACCAGGGTCACCATCAACCCAATAAAAACCAACAATAACAATAAGATTCCATTTCCCCAGTTCATTTCGTATTCATTTTAGTATTTTTATTCTCCAACAGGTCCCATAAAACTGGTGGAAATCCTATCAATTGTCTCCCCATTTTGTTGTAATAATAAATCAACGTTTTGTTGAGGGATCTTCATATCACTTTTAGCTTTAACCAAAAAGAATCTGCCTTCGAATTTTGATTGCCCATCAAGTCTCCAATCTGTATGCCCCACTTTTTCCAAAGTAAAGGTAGGATCAGCAGGCACAAGGGTAACCTCTTGTTCATCAAAAGTTTTATTAATTAAGGTCACTTCATATAGGTTACTTATTTGTGCATTCTCTCTGGCCTGGTAAGTCATTCCTCTAAACCTGGTGACCGTAGCACCCAAATCTTCTCTTGTTGCTAATAAGGCAACAAAGCCAACAATTAATAATAGTAGAATACTAGAGTAAGCCTTTACCCTACCGGTAATTAATTTTGATGTACCCGTTAAAATACTGTTTTCCGAAGCATAGCGAATCAATCCTTTAGGTCGGTCTACTTTTTCCATGACATCATCACAGGCATCCATACATGCGGTACAATTGACACACTCCATCTGCACGCCATTTCTAATGTCTATACCAGTAGGACAAACCTGTACACAAAGCGTACAATCTACACAGTCTCCTGCAGGCTTTTCTTCCACTTTATTTTTCCTAATAGGAGCCCTAGGTTCACCTCGTTTATAGTCATAAGTAACATTGATGGATTGGTTATCGAGCAATACGCCTTGAAGCCTTCCGTATGGACATACCACAATACATGCCTGTTCTCTAAACCAAGAGAAGACAAATAGAAATATTCCAGTAAAGGCCAAGAGACCAAAAAACCCTGCTAAATTCTCCGAAGGAGAAGAACTAACAATCTCCATTACATTATCGATACCAATAAGATAAGCCATCACGGTATGAGATATAAGCAAAGAAATTAAAATAAAAATAGACATTTTAATGGTCTTCTTTCTTATTTTCTCAGCATTCCATGGCATGGCGTCCAGTTTACGCTGCTGATTGGCATCTCCTTCTATCCAATACTCAATCTTTCGGAAAACCATTTCCATAAAAAGTGTCTGTGGACAAGCCCAGCCACAAAAGACCCTACCGAATACCACCGTAAACAGGATGATAAAAACGAAGAAAATTAAAAGTAAAAATATCAGCAAATGAGTATCCTGCGGCCAAAAAACAGCTCCAAAAATAATGAATTTTCTTTCGAAAACATTGAACAGTAACCAAGGTCGTCCATCCACCTTAATAAAAGGTCCGGCAAATAATATCCCTAGTAACAACCAAGAAAAATAGGTTCTGTACTGGTAGAATTTACCAGAAACCTTTTTAGGAAAAACCCAATTTCTGCCACCATCCTGATTCACAGTACCCAGGGCATCCCTGAATTTATCTGGGTTTAGGTTTTCGTTTTTTACTGCCATTTTTTTTGAAGTTTTTATATAAAATGTCGGGTTTGAACCAAATGCCAAACCCGACTTCTAAGCCTTACTCCGCAGGTTCTACACCCAATTCTTCCTCCACCAATGCATCTACAGGTTGTTCTATAGTTGGTTCGAATTTCTCGCCTTGAGGATCCTTAGGATTTGCTGGTGAGGTACCTTGCAAAGAAAGTATATAACTGGATACTTGTTGCATTTCCTCAGGACCTAACTGGTCTTGCCAAGGTATCATACCTTTTTCAATTACACCATACTTCACTACTTTAAAAATACTTTTGATGTCTCCACCGTGAAGCCAGTATTCATCTGTGAGGTTTGGACCTACTCCACCACCACCATCCATGGCATGGCATGCGGCGCAATTGCCTGTAAACAGTTCCTTACCTGCAGCCAAACCAGGGGCTGACATATCTACTTCCACATTGGTTTCATCAATAGAAGTCAGCATCATCGCTCCCCTTGCTTCTGCTTCTAGGGCTGCTTGTTCTAGGGAGGCTTCATATTCTTCTATTTGAGTCTGACCAATTCCAAGCACAGAATAATTAAGGAAATATACAACAGCGGAGAAAATGGTCAGGTAAAACACGTACTTTAACCAAGGAGGCATAAAGTTATCAAGCTCCACAATCCCATCATAACTATGATTTAGCTGAATGTCTTTTTCTTCCTCGATCGGCCTATATTTCCCTACCACATATTTAGTCTTGAAAGATTCCCACCAGGAAGGCTCTGCTGCGAGGGCTGGATTTTCCTTTCTTAGAACCGTCATTAAAAATGACAGCATATAAACCATCACTCCTATGATGATGACAATAACTAGTAAAACGACTATTATAATGGCAAGTAACAGCAATGTATTACTGTCCATTTGTTGCATTTGTGCTAAAAAGCTTGTTTCCGTTTCCTGAGCAAAGCCAGGAACTGCCATCAACAAACACATCAGGGTGGCTCCAATCAGTTTAAACGTTTTCATTAGACTTATCGTTTTGAGGTTCATCATTGAGTGGCATTTCTTTCATGTGGTCCACATAGCTTCTATCTACCTGTAGGACCCACCAAAACATTCCAATAAAGAAAATTACAAATATCAATAAGGAAATGATGGGGTAGATCTCTATATTTTCCATTGAGCTTAAAATATCTTTTTTCATCTCTTTTTAATTTATTGGTTTCCAGAAGAACCATTTTTAATATCTGTACCTAGTCGCTGTAGGTAAGCTATCAAAGCAATAATCTCAGTATCTGGCAATACTTCAATACCAGATTCCTTCAAGCCATTTGCTATCTCCTGTGCCTGACTTTGAAGATCTTCTATTGCTTTTACATCATAGCCTTCTGCATACGGTACTCCTAACTTTTGCATGGTTCGAATTTTAGCTCCAATATTGCTATGATCCATGATATTGGTAGTCATCCATGGATAAGGAGGCATCAAGGAACCTGGAGACATGTCTCTAGGATTCACCATGTGGTGGTAATGCCAGCTATCTGGATATTTCCCCCCTACTCTATGTAAATCTGGACCAGTTCGCTTAGATCCCCACAAAAATGGTCTATCATAAACAAATTCTCCTGCCTTAGAATATTCTCCATAGCGTTCTGTCTCAAACCTAAAAGGACGGATCATTTGAGAGTGACAACCAACGCAACCATTGGAAATGTATAAGTCCCTACCCTGCAACTCCAAAGGAGTATAAGGCTGCACACTACTAATTGTTGGTACATTGGACTTCACTAGAATGGTAGGGATGATTTCTACTAAACCACCTATCAAAATGGCTATTGTGGCCAATATGGTGAAAAAGACAGGCTTTCTCTCCCATGCCCGGTGCCAAAACTCTTGCTTTTCTGGAACATGTTTGGCCAAAGCTGGTGCTTCATCCTCTTCTTCTTCAAGGAAGGACCCTGCGGCAGCTGTTTTAACCAAGTTATAAACCATCAATATCGCACCACTTAGGTAAAGTAATCCGCCAAATGCACGAAGCATGTACATTGGTACAATTTGAATAACAGTCTCAAGGAAGTTAGGGTAAGCCAAACGTCCTGTGTCTGCAAATTCTTTCCACATCAAACTTTGAGTCAGCGCAGCCACATACATTGGTAAGGCATAAAATAGTATACCTAATGTACCCAACCAAAAGTGAGTATTGGCCAATTTTACTGAGAATAATTTTGTTCTCCACATTCTTGGCCATAACCAATACAACATAGAGAAAGTCAAGAATCCGTTCCAACCTAATCCGCCAATATGCACGTGGGCAACTATCCAATCAGTATAGTGAGCAATGGCATTTACACTTTTAATAGAAAGTAGCGGTCCTTCAAAGGTGGCCATACCGTATGCCGTTACAGCTACCACCATGAATTTCAAAACAGGGTCTACCCTTACTTTATCCCAAGCTCCTCTAAGCGTAAGCAGTCCATTAACCATTCCACCCCAACTTGGGGCAAGCAACATTATGGAAAAAGCAACGCCTAAAACCTGAGCCCATTCAGGCAATGCTGTATAAAGCAAATGGTGTGGTCCTGCCCAAATATATAAGAATATCAAAGACCAGAAGTGTACGATCGAAAGCTTATAGGAGAATACAGGTCTATTTGCTGCTTTCGGCAAATAATAGTACATCAAACCTAGAAAAGGTGTGGTGAGGAAAAATGCAACAGCATTGTGACCATACCACCATTGCACCAATGCATCCTGTACACCAGCGTAAGCAGAATAACTTTTAAATAAAGACACTGGTAAAGCGAGGGAATTGAAAATGTGCAAAACCGCTACCGTTACGAAGGAGGCCAAGTAAAACCAAATGGCCACATACATGTGCTTTTCACGGCGCTTAATCAGCGTTCCAATCATATTGGCTCCAAATGCTACCCATATTATGGTAATAGCAATGTCAATTGGCCATTCAAGTTCCGCATACTCCTTAGAGGAAGTCAAACCCAATGGAAGGGTAATGACCGCAGAAAGTATAATGGCCTGCCATCCCCAAAAATGGATCCAACTTAGGGTTTTATTCCACATTGGAGCCTTTAGGAGTCGTGGCATAGAATAATACACGCCAGCAAAAATGGCATTTCCTACGAAGGCAAATATTACCGCATTCGTATGAAGCGGCCTTATCCGGCCAAAGGTCGTATAAGGATTGCCCAAATTTGCTTCGGGTAAGAATAGCTGGGTGGCAGCAAGCAAGCCTATCAGCATTCCGGCCAATCCCCATATCATGGTGGCTGCCCCGAAGAATTTTACGATCTTATTATCGTAACTAAACTTTTCAAGTGTCGTTCCTGACATATCACTTCTTTTTTTTAGGTGGTTTTTTGTTCGCTTTATTTTTTGTTTTTTGGTCAAATAGTATTCTGATCGCAGGGGTGTGTTGATCATCAAACTGACCACCTTTCATCGCTTTAAAAAAAAGCCATAAAAACCCTCCAGCCATTAATAAACTCACTCCTATCAGAATAAAGATTACTTCCATTTTATCATCTCATTATCATTTAATCCCATTCTATATGCTTTGTAATTGGTGGCAATCGTTGTAAACAAAACCACTGAAATACTACTTGCAGGCATTAAAACTGCACACAAGACCGGGCTTACTAATCCTTGAACAGCAAAAAAGATCCCTACGGCATTGTAGGTGAAACTCAAACCAAAACTGGCCTTTATTATTCTCCTACCTGTTTTTGCAAAATTCAAATACTGTGGAAGTAAGTTAAGTTTTTCTCCATCCAACACCGCATCACTAGCCGGGCTAAAATGGGATATATTGTCTGTAACAGCAATACCCACTTCACCTGCCTTGAGAGCACCTGCATCATTAAGCCCATCTCCTACCATTAAAACATGTTTTCCTTGCTCTTGTATGGCTCGAATGTGGGTCAATTTGCTTTTCGGCGACTGATGAAAATGCATGGCTACCTTGCTACCCAATACTTCCTTTAAATATTTCTCCTCATGGTTATTGTCTCCGGATAGCAATTCCACATCATAAGTTTCTGTCAAATCTGGAATCATCTTTTCTATGCCTTCACGTACCCCACTTGCAATACTGAAAACACCCCAATGCATTCCATCAATTACCAAATGTACCTCGTTACCTTTATTAACTACTTTGCTTTCGTCTCCTAAGCCTAAGAAAAGCGCCGAACCCATGCTTATGGTCTTGGATTTGTATTTAGCGGTTAGTCCTTTCCCGGAAATCTCCTCTACATTTTCCAATACCACAGGTTTGACTTTGTCTAGCCATTGATTGATTCTCTTACTCAGTGGATGATTAGAGAAATTTACCAAAGCCTTAATCATACCCTTCGATTCATCTGTTAGACTTTCACCATGGTAAGAAACAGTGGCCTTAGAAGGAGCTGTGAGTGTACCTGTCTTGTCAAATACAAGTGTATCAATTTTAGCCAATTTTTCAATTACCTGCGTATTTTTCAAATAAAAGCCTCCCTTCCCAAAGATCCTCATCACATTCCCCAAAGTAAAAGGAGTAGACATTGCCAAAGCACAAGGACAGGTAATGATCAATACCGAGGTAAAGGCCTTGATTCCCATTGAAAAGTCATTAAAACTCCAATATATCAATGCTCCAAATGCTATTAAAAGAACAGTGAATGTAAATTTTCCACTTATTCGATTGGACAAGGAAGCCAATGAGTCTTCTTGTATACTCTTAGAAAAGGTTTCATGATTCCAGAGATCAGTTAGATAACCTTGAGAGGGCGATTTCTGAACCGCTAAGGTAATGGCAGCCCCTTTTTGTCTACCCCCAGCGTATACCAGGTCTCCTTTTTTTACAGGGACAGGAATTTCCTCCCCCGTCACAAAACTATAATCGATAGATGCTTCCGGAGCTAAAAGCAAGCTGTCTGCTGGTACCAATTCCTCATTCCGTACTTTAATAATATCACCAACATTAAGTTTTATTAGCGGTATAACTTCCTCTAGGTCCTTTACCATTTTGGTAATGGCTATTGGAAAATAGGACTTATAATCTCTATCAAAAGAGAGCGTATCAAAAGTTTTCTGCTGGTAATATTTACCAATTAAAAGGAAAAACAGCAAGCCGCCTAAAGTATCTAAATAACCCTCTTGCCCAGAAATAAAGATTTCAAACAAGCTATAAGTAAACAAACTTATAATCCCCAAGGCTATGGGCACATCCATATTTACTGAGCGATTCTTTATAGCAATCCATGCAGAACGGAAATAATCTGTGGCAGAGTAAAAAACTACAGGCAAAGCCAAAAGAATATTCAAGTAATTAAACAGGTTTTTAAAACCAGTTCCAAGAAGCTCTGCCTCCGAAAAATATTCCGGGAGACTGAAAAACATCATATTGCCAAAGCAAAATCCTGCCACCGCTAATTGGTAGATAAGTTTCTTGTTGTACTTTTTGCTTATCTTTTCTTCAATATCTGATAGATTAATACTCGGTTCATAGCCAATATTGGATAGCAAGCTTACCACTGACTTCAAATTTGTTTCTTTTCTCTGGTATTTAATTTGGACCTTCTTTTTAATAAAATCCACCCGAGCATAAGTAATAGCAGGGTTAAGCTTGTAAAGGTTTTCCAAAAGCCATATACAGGACGCACAATGTATCATAGGAAGGTAAAAAGTAACATAAACCTGTTCTTCATCCTTAAAGTCTATTAACCTATTAAACACATCCACATCATCCAAATAATCAAACCGATTTTCTCTTACAATTTGATTTTTCTGATTTGTCCCTGGTGCAGCTTCAATATCGTAATAATCACATAAATTATTCTCATTCAATACCTCATAAACAGTAAGACAACCTGTGCAACAAAAACTTCTCTCGTCACGCATAAGGAGCTCATCATCACAGCTTTCCCCGCAGTGATAACAGCAGATTGTTTTGGTTTTTTCTGTTTTGCTTGGCATTTCCTGCATTTTCAGACAAGTTAATCTTTTAATATAAAAAAAAACATGATGAATGTCATTAAAAATAATAATTTATAAAGCCAGGTAAAATGATAATTTTTCGTACCAAAGTCCCCCTTTATAGAAATGAAACAGCACTTTGGCCAAATCCGCCTGATTATTCTTAGTCGTAACCAGCACCGTTTTTTGGTGTTTGACTGCATAAGACCAGAAATCACCGATTCTATTAAAGTTAAATTTAATAAATGAGGTTTCGGAAGTAGAATTGGTAACTTCTTGAATAAGCTCTTGCTCTTCTTTTAATTTAGACTTTGGTATAAATGCAGGTGATATTATAGTGGCTTTACTATTTTTAATATTGTTAGAAAATAAGTGCAAGAATTGTTTGATGATCTTGGCAGAGGCAGGACTACCATCATAGTGAAAAAGTAAGCGATCAAAAGTTAGTGATCTGTCGTAAAGTAAAACCGGTATATCACATGGTTCTTTTTCCAAAAGACTAGGCTGATCCAATCCATGAAGCCAATCCAAAACTTTTGGAAGATGTGCGGTATATAGCACAGGTTGATTACCTATGGTAAATTGTTTCTTATCGAGTGGCTGACCTAGTTCCAAACCAAAGCCCTCTGCTAATAGGACTTCGTGGTGGGCATTGATCAGTTGACTGGGAAAAGTAAATTGTGTATCTAGCTTGGTTTGCATATACCTTTTATTTTCCACAAAGCTATACCAACCAACCCAGAGCTGAATTGACAATAAGTAGGTGTTAACATGATTAATGTCATGTTTTCATATTCGAAATATTCACAATTGCTTTTCAATGGCGTTTTTATAAATCGTAGTGCAGCTTTAAAAGCTACTTATTAAACCCGGATTATGTAATAGAATTCGTGATAAGTGTTGCAATCGCAAGAAAATCAAGCTTTTGGATATTTTACATAGCACCGCTATGGTGAAATTGAAAACAACAACGAAGTGGCTGATTTTAAAGCGATTTCAGCTCGTAATAGAATGTCTATTGCATATTTCGGGTTAAAACATAGAGAGATTAACATCTCTTTTTAAAATGAAAGAGCTTATAGCATTCTTTTTCATAATAAGACTAGATCAGATCAGCTTATTCTTAATGCTAATTTCAATAATTACTCCCCTTCTGTCATTATTCCTAGATTGATAAATTATCCCGTTTTGACAATTCGAATAAAACTTGGACTGTAAGCGCCAACAATAAACAAGCGGAAAGCATACACACCTTAAAATTAAGGTAACCAACTAAATTTTTACATAATTATCTAACAATCAAATAATTAAAGAAACTTGAAGCAAATAATTATGATATATTAATATAATAATTTAAAGAAAATAATTTTTTTTATTTATATATTATTAATAATAATATGTTTACTTTTCCTAAAAATATTATATTGCTAATACAAATCAATTAACCTATAAAAACCCCCAGAAAAAATAAACACCGTTATATTTTTTCGATTAAGTTCTTCTAGTGCCTAATATTATTTTTTTAGTCCAATTGTATAAACCAAATCAATAATTCTTAAAACTAAATTTACCCAATCAACAGAATGAGAAAAAGACAACATTTTAAATTTCGCAGGATACCCCTGTATTGTGTGCTCCTTTTGGTGTCACAATTGGTATTCTTGAATCCGGCAAAGGCCACAAATGAGCTTCCTTTCACCTCGGTAAAGGCCATGGCAGATGTAATCATTAAAGGTAAAGTTACTGACGAAAATGGAGAACCTATTCCAGGTGTAACTGTTTCAATACCGGGAACTAGTAATGGTACTGCTACAGACCTTGATGGAAATTACTCTCTTTCAGTACCTGAAGGATCAACTTTGATTTTTTCCTTTATAGGCTACAATTCCAAATCAATTTCAGTAGGTGATCAAAGTATCATCAATGTTCAGTTATCTGAAAACGTCTCTTCATTAGATGAAGTGGTCGTGGTCGGGTACGGTACTCAGAAAAAAGTGAACGTTATCGGGTCCGTTACCACAGTTAGTGCAGATGAGATATCTTCGGCTCCCGTAGGTGCTGTTTCCAATGCCCTTGCAGGCCGTCTTCCAGGTGGTATCTTTATGCAAAGTAGTGGAGAACCTGGTAAAGATCAGGCCAGTATTCGAATTAGAGGGAATGCTACATTGGGAAATAATTCACCTTTGGTGGTTATTGATGGAATTATAGGCAGAGACCTAAACTCCCTTCATCCCAATGACATTGAGAGCATCACCGTACTTAAAGATGCTTCCGCAGGAATTTATGGTGCAAGAGCTGCCAATGGCGTTATCCTAGTAACCACGAAAAGAGGACAGAAAGACACCCCAACAAGAATTACTTATGGTTTTTATAAAGGTTGGCTATCTCCTACCAAATTACCGGAAATGGCAGATGCAGCAACTTATGCTACCATGATCCGAGAAAACCAGTCTTATCGTGGAGTGGATGAATCAAACATGCTTTTTTCTCTAGAAGATGTGGAGAAGTACAGGTCAGGGGACTATCCCTGGACTCATCCCAACACAGATTGGAATGAAGTAGCTTTAAGAGACTTCAGTAGCACAAATCACCACAACTTATCCGTAACTGGTGGTGGTGAAAAAGTAAGCTATTTCACCTCCTTTGGTACTCAAGCGGATGATGGTATTTACACCAATTCCAACACCTCCTACAAAAGGTACAACTTAAGAGCCAATGTAGATTTCAAAATCAATGAATATTTAGATTTGGGTGTAGACATATCGGGAATTCAGGAAAACAGAATGTACTCTGGAATGTCAACATCAAGTATGTTTCAGACTATTCGAAGAATGTACCCAACCAATCACGCTGTTTACCCAAATGGATTACCAGGACCGGATATCGAGTTTGGTTACCAACCTATGGTGATGGCTTCAGATGAGACTGGTTTTGATGATGACAAACGATTCAGGAGTAATAATATCTTCTCTGCAAAACTTAGAATCCCATGGGTTGAAGGATTGTCAGCCTCCAGTTATTTCGCTTATGACCTATATTTCCAAAAAAGGAAATTATTCCAAAAGCCCTTCACCTTATACAGTATGAATGAAGAAGCCTATTTGGCTGCTGGGAATACTGGAGTTGAAGATGGATCAGATTATATCATTGGAAGCCAAAAAGGTCCACCAGAACCTAGACTAACGGATTATTCCAATTATTCTAACACCAGTACTTTCAATTTTAAAGTTGATTATACCAAAACACTTAATGATGTTCATAATATTGATGCCTTTATGGCTTATGAGCAAAATGAAGGGTTTCAGGAAAACTTCAATGCTTACAGAAGGTACTTTGTATCTGACCAACTTCCCTACTTATTTGCAGGTGGTGATGCAGAAAAAGACAATTCAGGATCAGTAAGTTTTGGAGCCAGACAAAATTACTTTGGTAGAATCAGTTATAATTTCAAAGAAATTTACTTGTTCCAGTTTAGTTTTAGAAGAGATGGATCAGTCAATTTCTCAAAAGAAGCAGGCCGCTGGGGTAATTTCCCTTCTGTACTTGCAGGATGGCGTCCTTCTGAATATGACTGGTGGAAAAACAACTTGGGTTTAATCGATCAATTTAAATTAAAAGCCACTTGGGGCCAAATGGGGAATGATTTGGTTTCTCCTTTCCAGTATTTGGCTAGCTACGGATTTGTACAAGGATTGGCTTTGGGTGAAAACAAAACTTACCTACCTGGTCTGAGACAACAAGGAATACCTAACCCTAACATCACTTGGGAAAAGGCTAGTATCTTCAATTTAGGTTGGGAGTCTCTTTTATTTGACACCAAAGTAGGCTTTGATGCAGACTTCTTTTACGAAAGAAGAAGTGATATTCTAGTACAAAGAGATGTATCCATACCTCGTTTCGTTGGTCTTTCTTTACCTGACGAAAACTTTGGTATTGTGGACAATTATGGTGTTGAGGTAATCATGAGCTATGATGATCAAAAAGGAGATATCGGTTACGGTGTTTCTGGTAATTTTGCTTTTGCAAGAAACAGAATCGTTGAGTCTGATGAACCAGAACGTCCTGTTCCATGGCAAGTAAGAACGGGTCACCCACAAGGTGCTCTACTTCTGTACAATTCAATCGGCATCTTTAGAGATGAGGAACAAGTGAATTCAATGCCACACGTTGCTGGCGCTAGACCAGGTGACATCATCATTGAAGATTATGATAAAGATGGAGAAATCACCACAAATGACCGTCAGTTGTTTCCTTTAACGACAACACCTGAAATCACCTTTGGTCTGAACCTTAATTTTTCTTATAAAAATTGGGAATTGACTGCTCTTGTTCAAGGACATGGTAATGCCCTTAGAGGAATTTACGATGATTTACGTTCCGGAACTGCTGGAAATTACTTCCAATATGATGCTGAGGACAGATGGACCCCTGAGAATATTGACGCTACAAAACCACGTGCTTACCAATGGTTAGAAGAATATTGGAGAAGCAATTATAATACAGATTATAATTATGCCAATGTATCTTATGCTAGGTTAAAGAATTTACAGATTAATTATAGAGTACCTCGTAATGTGCTTGATTTAATTGGTCTTGAGTCTGCCAAAGTTTATGCATCAGGCCAAAATCTTTGGTTGATTTATTCGGGAAATGATATCATGGATCCTGAAGTAAGTGGAATGGGAGCTTACCCAATTATGCGGGTTGTTTCTGTTGGTGCTCAAATCTCCTTTTAATTGGCTAAAAAATATTACGTTATGAAAAGAAATATAAGTAAACTGACAATATTAGTTGCTTTGTTGCTTGGAAGCTTCTCTTGCAACGATGAATTACTGGACAGGTCACCCCTTGATAGCTATTCTGACCCTGTCGTTTGGTCTGATATAAACCTGGTAAGGTACTACCTAAACGACCTATATAACAGTGTAGAATATGGTTGGAACCAGCGTAGTCATGGTTACCAAACAGGCCTTTTTGTGGGAGAAACCACAATGACAAAAGGTGCTGAACTGACGGATTATGGAAGAGGAACCATCAGTGCCGGAAATCCAGGCACAGACAGAGGTCATTTAACCTGGCAACATTATTCCAATATCCACAAGCTAAATTTGTTTCTATCCCAAATTGATGCCCTACCAGAAGCTTACCCTCAATCAGAAAGAGCTAATATTCAAGCTGAGGTGAACGTCTTAAAAGGCGAAGCCACTTTCCTTAGGGCTGTATTTTACAGTGATATTTGCAGGTCTTATGGTGGTGTTCCCTTATTGGACACTCCTGCTAAATTGGGTGAAGACTTTTCCGGATACTTGCGTAGCACTTTTGAAGAAACCATTGACTTTATAGTAAAGGATCTGGATACTGCTGCCGATTTATTGTTACTCAAAAGCGACATGGAAATGGGTAGGGCTACCAAAGAAACCGCAATGGCGCTTAAATCCAGAATCTTGTTATTTGCAGCCAGCGATTTAACAGCAGACGGAACTGCCGTAAATGAATATGTAGGTTATGCAAACCCTAACAGGCAAGAACTCTGGGCCGCTGCCCGAGATGCTGCAAAAGATTTGATAGACCTGGGAACTGTGTCTTTAGAAGATTTTGGTGCCACCGATCAAGAAACTGCTGCTTATAATTATTTTGCTTTCTTCAAAGCCAGAGATTTGTCAAGCCCTGAAGTTATTTGGGGAAAAATGCACAGAGCTGATGATGGACCTAGGATAAACACCAATTTAAGAAATGGCTTAAACGGATTATCTTGTCATGGAAACAATGCTCCTTATGGCAACTTTGTAGACAGCTACCAAATGGCTGATGGTACAGATTTCTTTGACCATTTTAATTTTAATGCCAATGATGAATACATCAATGTATCAACAAAGTTTACAAACGAAAACCCTTACAAGCATAGAGAGCCTAGGTTCTATGGCAGTATCTTATATGACAGTGCTGTTTTCCAGCCAAGATTCGAGGATTTAGCACAAATCGATCCACTTGGAATCTACGAAAGAAGAACAAGAACAGTGATAGAAAACGGTATTGTCGTAAGCGAGCGATTTGGTTTGGATACCAGACAAGGCCCAATTTCCCCTTCCAATGGGAATTACACAGGTTACGTGATGAAAAAATTCATGGACGATGAGATTATTGGAAGAGACATGGCCAATGAAAATATCTTTGTTTGGATTCGTTATGCTGAAATTCTTTTGAATTACGCGGAAGCATCTCTGGAATTGGGAGATACCGAAACGGCCACTACTTATATTAACATGATTAGAAATCGGGTTGCTTTACCGGATTTTACGGGGGATATTATGGAAGCCCTAAGGTATGAACGTAAGATAGAGTTCTTCTCTGAAAATGTAGGTTGGTACGATACCAGAAGGTGGAAATTATTGGAGGAGAATTTTGCTCCTGACCTGTATGGTGTAGATATTAAAGAAGTCACAGAAGATGGTGTTACAACTACCACTTGGAAAAAAATATCTGCCGCACCTAAAAGAAACTTTTCAGAAAAACTATACTGGGTGCCAATTGAGCAAGACGAGCTAAACAGAGCTCCTCAACTGGTTCAGAACCCAGGTTACTAAGTCTATATGCAAATAAGAAATAGCTTTAGCCACTATAGCTAAATTTATCTCTGTAGAATAAAAGTGGTGCGCGTACAAGTAATTCAGTAAAACTGAAACCTGAGAACGCGCACCACTTTTTTTATGGCCCGTCAAAGAAGTTTCAAAAAAACACCAATTATTACGTAAATTTGTTGCACTTTCTCGTATATCTCAAGATAAATCAAAAGGTCTTCCCTATGAAACAGCATCTTACAGCAGTCATTTTTGCCATCGCAATCATTGTTTCTGCTATTGTACTTGGCAATGCCTATTGGAAACGAAATCAGGCACCTGCTAAAATCACAGTAACAGGCCTTGGAGAAACTGATTTTATATCAGACCTCATCGTTTGGGAAGGGTTATTTGAAAAAGAAGCTCTTAGCCTTGGAGACGCTTACTCTGGGCTTGAAAAAGACAGACAGGCCGTTACTGTCTACCTCAACTCCAAGGGAATCGCACAGGAAGAAATTGTCTTCAGTGCTGTTCAAACCAGACAAAACACACGCGCCGAATACAACAATGAAGGGAGATTTATGGGCAATACCTTTTTAGGCTATATTCTTAGCCAAACCATTACCATCGAATCCAGAGAAGTGGAAAAGGTAGAAAAAACGGCCAGAGAAATCACAGAGTTACTCAATAAGGAAATTCAATTTTATTCCCAGGCACCTCGTTATTACTTCACCCAATTGGCTGATTTGAAAATTGAATTGATATCTAAAGCTACGGAAGATGCAAAGCTAAGGGCCGAAATGATCGCTAAAAATTCAGGGGCATCGCTTAGTAATTTGATATCCGCCAATATGGGAATATTCCAGATAACAGGTCAAAATTCAGGAGAAGATTACTCTTGGGGAGGAACGTTTAATACCTCCGCTAAAGCCAAAACTGCTTCAATAACCATGAAGCTGGATTACAGCATCAAATAAATGCCAAAAGAAAACAAGCTACCTCCACCCCAGCTACTCAAAGAAGGACAGCACTACTATTTTGAAGATGGCTTAATGGTTTTTACCAAAGCCTATCATTTACTTCGTGGAAAATGCTGCGGCAACGGTTGTAGACATTGCCCTTACCCATCAAAAGATTTAAAACAATAATCGTAGATTATCTAAAAGTCCCTAATTCCTCAACTTTATATCCTTGTGGATAGGTTTTCCGTTTGCGAAGCGTTCCTAACATTGGCTTTTTCCTTTCTGGCAACCATCGCAATAACCTGCCGCGTAAAATCATGGATTTCTTTATGGTTTTTATTAACCAGTTAGGAGGCTTTTGGTAGCCCATCGCCTTCCTTAAAGGCGCATCCATCAAGCAAAGTGCTACAGGTTTGCCTACCGGAAACAACCATTTGGGCATATAAAAACCCAATAAAAGGTCAAGCGTCTTATTGCCTACAGCAGCATTGGAAGCATGAAATTCAAAGTGATCACGTTCATAAGCCAGATTAAATGCTTCAAAATCAGCAAGTGTTTGAGGAATATCGGTAATGTGCATCCTCCCTCCCAATTTCAGGTAATTGTTAAAAATGGCTTCTTTTTCCCCAGTAGTAAAAGGACGCCAACCCCATTGATCCATCCAACGAATCGGTTCGAAAACAAAAGTAGATAGCACATAGAGGTAATCTCTGTTGGGAATTTTGTACCTGCCATGCATATTATTGATTCGGTCAATAGCTGTACTGCCTCGCTCACTGTCTATTCCGTTTTCCAGAATTTCGTACAGTAATAACTCCGTATCATCGTAGCGTTTACGTGTATGCTTGATAAACTCGCCGGTAGCCACAAGCAAGCGAGAAACTGAGGGAACCGCAAATGTCCTGAACAAGGCAAATTCTAAAGCCTTCTCCATGTCCCATGGGAAACAATGATAAGTAAGCAGAAAGCAAATTTTCTCAAAATCTTCCTTGGGATCCAGCTCCTCTATTTGTTTGGTAAAAGGCTTGTCATACATCTATCCGAAATGTACAATTATGGCAGGAATTCTGAAAAGTTATTCCTGTATAATTTCAGCTACCACCATTTTTACGAGAATAAAAAAAGGGAATTGTTGAACAACTCCCTTTTTTTATTCCTTTTGCTTAGTTAGGACGGACTACCTTGAGAAAAACAAACGGGTAATATAAATGCCTTTTCCATCATCTGCTCCTGCATTGCTCTCTACTCCACTTGTGACATAGGTAAGTTTCCATCCATCAGCCAACATGGTATTAATTTTAGAAGCAATAACTGCATCATTAGAGGCTATGTTTTGAAAATTAATACCAGTTGCACTAAAAAAGTTTAGCAGCTTGGTTTCTTCCAGTTCATCAATTTTAATATCGGACCTCTTGATTTCCTTTTGGTTGCTTTTCTTTCCATCTGTCCTATCAGTGGTGAATTTTTCATAATTATTTTCCGACTGACTGTCAATAATTCGAGACCTACCAATCCCCATAGGTACAATAGATTCTACAACAGTAACAATCTTGAATTCCTGCTGGGCTTTAGCCTCTATCTGAGCAACTCCAACGATTATTAGGAGTGCAATCATCCCTTTTTTGATCATCTTTGAATAAATTTGAGTAAGATATGGTTGAAATAAATATAAATCTTAGACGAGATTGGATTAAAAAATGTTGTATTGAAGAAATAAAACACGGCGGACATTAGGTCTAAAACGCAAAATTCCCTGGCCATTATTTCAAATCTTGCCCAAATGGGTGCTAATTTAACTACTCTAAAGATGTATTTTTAATTCTCCATTAAAAACCTTCCATAAATGCTTCTATTCATCCCTAGTCTATTTTTATTCTTGTTACAACAAGCAGCACTTCCATCAAAGGATCTCCATAAGCAGAACTATACCATTTATGAAACTGCAACTGGAAACCTACTCTCTCTAGATTCACTGGTAGAAAGGCTAAACAGTGCAGACATTATTGTTTTTGGGGAAGAACATAATGACAGTCTTGGACATGTCCTCCAATATCAGTTGTACAAAAGGTTATTGGAAAGTCATGAATCCGTAACCTTAAGTATGGAGATGTTTGAAAGAGATGTGCAGAGGGTGTTGAATGAATACTTAGCAGGACTGATTACAGAAAGCAAACTTCTACATGCCGGAAAAGCCTGGAATAAC
Source organism: Cyclobacterium sp. L-R (assembly GCF_056859355.1). Taxonomy (NCBI): domain Bacteria; kingdom Pseudomonadati; phylum Bacteroidota; class Cytophagia; order Cytophagales; family Cyclobacteriaceae; genus Cyclobacterium; species Cyclobacterium sp. L-R. The sequence goes on along the minus strand of NZ_JBSXOH010000097.1, from coordinate 273,534 downwards.
TATTCAGCCTATGCGCCAATGGTAAATCTGGCAAAAGATCGTAATCAAAAGGTAGTCGCAGCCAATGTTCCCGGAAGGTATGCCAACATGGTCAGCCGAAAAGGCCTTGGCTCCCTAAACCAACTCGACAGAAAAGCCCGTCATCTGTATGCTAAGGTGAAAATCCCTGAAAAGGCCGATCCCTACCTCGCGAAATTCAATGCAGCAATGGGCGCACATGCCCATAGCATGGGGCCTACAGTTTTTCATGCCCAACTCCTAAGAGATGCCACCATGGCAGAAAGCATACTGAAGGCACACCGAAAAAACCGAAACACGAAAATCCTTCACCTTACGGGCAGGTTCCACAGCGATGAGCGTCTCGGGACTGTCTCGGAATTGAAAAAGAGAAAACGAAAATTAAATCTCGTCACCATTTCCTGCTTTGCTAATCCAAAGGAAGATGACCAAGATTGGAGTACCAACGAAGCACTAGCTGATTTTATCATCCTAACAAATTAAGGGTATTTTGCATTGTTTCTGGCTTTCTAAGCCTAATGTCGGGCAAATGTCGGGTCAAATCCGTTGTAAATACAGGCTGAATCGTTGATTTTTATCAGACATTGCAGCAGAAATAAAACAAGCGACAATTATGGAACAACCAGAATTAGGAAAGAAAATACTTGAGCTTAGAAAAGCCAACGGTCTTACTCAAGAAGAACTGGTCGCCCGTTGTAATATCAATGTGCGAACAATCCAACGGATAGAGGCAGGAGAAGTCACCCCCAGAGGACATACAATTCGCTCTATTTTTGCAGCACTAGATATAGACATTGAGCAATGGCAGAAGAAAACTACTGTTCCAAAAGGCAGTAAAAAAGCTGCTCAATGGATTTTTTTGGCTTTCCTTAGTGGATTGCTGTATTTTTTGTTGGCCTTTTGGGAAGGTTTTATGGACTATCAACTGACCATTTCTATGGATGCTGGTATTTCTCCATGGGAATATACGCCGGTCAAACTAGGCATACTATTGTTCTATTCTTGTTTTATGCTCGGTTTTTATCAGTTAGGACGACTCTGGGAAAATAACTGGATATTACCTGCTTCCTTACTAGGTATCGCTGGAATTGTAATTTGTATTGCCGCAGATCTCTACTTGTTTTATTTGGACGACACCAATGCCATGGCTGTGATGGCCGGTGAATCCATCGTTTTTGGAAGTATTTACTTAGTATTTGGTTATGGACTTGTCAAGTATCAAAAGGAATTTGGCAACATGGCTTTGGTAGCAGGAATTTTAGCCATACTGACCGGATTGGCTTTCATATCTGTTGTTTTGGCCTTGCTGGGTTTGATCTTGCTGGCTGTAAGTGAGGCGCTGGCGCTTGTTGTTTTATACCGTGCTTTTGATAAAGTCCGCAATCAAAAATTCTAAGCACCTATATTCCTCTGTAAATTAAACCAGAAATATGCAATAGACATTCTATTACGTGCTGAAATCGCTTTAAAACCAGCCACTTCGTTGCTGTTTTCAATTTCACCATAGCGATGCTATGCTAAAATCTCCAAACAACCTGATTTTCTTGCGATTGCAACACTTCCCGTAAACACGGGACAGGCTTCACCCCTGACCATTGTCAGGGCGGAGAAATCCTATTTCATAATCCGGGTTAAAAAAGATTAAGCTTGAGTCTATAAGAAATGAAGCCTAAACATTATTGATGTAGCTAGGTGGCTTAATTTTAGCAAAAAAAAAGTGCGGCGATTTAAATATCGCCGCACTTCCTATTATTTGAAGACCTGATTACTTTAGTTTTGTCCAAAAGCTAGGTACATCAGTTTGCATCATGGTTGCCCCTTTATTGAGCCATTCTCTTGCCCATTCTTCATCGGGATTGGCTAGCATATTTCTATCTATCTTTCCTAGTGCATTTATCCAAAGTCTCACCCCATATTTCTTGGCAATTGCCACTGTTTTAGGAGTATAGAAACTTGGGTCTATATGCACTGCCCGAGGATTAAATCTCTTTACAGCTTTTTTTATCTCTTTTGCTTTATACGTTCTAGGCATTATAAAAGCATCTGGAAGACTCTCTTGAAAAGCTGCCAATACATCCCAGTCAGAATCAAAAAACAACAATTCATCCACAACATCCATGGCTTTGACCACCTCAAGAACCTCATCCACCTTATCTGTTTTCATATCCATGTCCACCATGATACGGCCTTTTGTCACCTTTAAAGCTTCTTCCAAGGTAGGGATTTATTCATTGGTAGGCTTACCTTTATGCAACAACTGCAAAGACTGCAAATAACTGTAAGTCAATGTTTCAACATCTCCAGTACCAGTAGTGGTTCTATCTACAGTCTGATCATGCATCAACACCACTACCCCATCTGCAGTCACTCTGATATCAAGTTCTATAATATCCACTCCCATGCGGATGGCTTCTTCGATAGCGATAATACTATTTTCCGGGAAATTTTGATTGGCAGCCCTATGTGCAATCACCATCAAATCATATGAATTAAGAAACTTGTCTTTAATTTCATCGACTTGGGCCAGTCCCAATTGGATGAATAAGAAAAACAATAAAAATGGCGCTAAAATCCTTTTTGTATTCAGGTACATATGTATTTTTTTAATCTATTAGTAAAGTAACACCTAGCTATACCTCAAAAAGCAAAGGCGGGCCATTATTTTTTCAATAATTATATAATCATCAAAAGGCTTAACCAGTAATAAGTAATCGATTTTTAACCGAGAAACAATGGTGATAATTGGTACCTATTGCTCTATGGCACATTTATTATTCGCAAAATCCTCCACCGTAGGATTATAAGCATTCATTTGGGCGGTAAAAATATCCCCTTCACCCTTTTGTGCAACAAAATTCACCAAGGCACATAAATCCACAAGTGAATCATTAGAATAAATCCTTATATCAGCAGATTTGCTTAAGTTATCTAAGCCATCCAGGCTTTTAAGGTTGATATTATTGGTTATCAATATCTGATTGGCTTCCTGCAATTTTTCCAATCCATTCAGATTACTCAGGGATAAGTTGTCAAAAAGTACAAATTGCTCGTTCATGGAAGTCAAGGATTTCAATCCTTCTAAGGAAATCAATCGATCGTTGTTTTTGATGGACAAAATTTTTGAGACAGATTGTAAATTTTCCAAACCTGTCAACTCCTTCAACTGAAGGTTATCTTCAATCTCCAGAAAGTCAATTGTTTGTACATTCTCCAAACCTTTTAGGCTTTCCAGGTCATCATTGTACCGAATGATAAGTCCCGATACTTCCTGTAGATTTTTCAATAGGGACAAATCCTCTACTTCATTGGTATAGTGAATGGCCAAAACGCCATTTATTTTCGTATAATCTTTATCAGCAATGGCCTCAAGATCTGAAAGTGATCGCACTTCCAGGTTCCCTTCATAGACGACAGGCAGTGAAGGCCCTTCCTCTTCTGTACAAGCGAGGATTACAAACAGATAGGCCAACAACAACAATGGTTTTTTCATCACATTCAATTTAAGGAGGCAAAAATAATGGATTTTAATGTTTAGGCCAAAGTATTCGGTTTTATTGAGCCTCCGATTGATTTTACTTGTTTATTTAGACAGTGCCAAATATTATCCCTACGGGTTCCAAACAGTAAAAACCTACACCTCAAGCATTCCTTTTATAACTACTTTATTTCCTTATCTATTCCTACCTTTTCCTTATTGATGATTATTAATTCCTTACCAAGGAATTTAGTTTCCTTATAAGTTACTTATGTTTCCTTACTAAACACCTAGACTCCTTATCAATTTTTATCCATTACTAAATAACCTTTAATACTTCCTTATCATTAATCATATCTTCCTTATTGTTTCTTACCTATTCCTTATTGCTAATATACAATTCCTTAAATCATACCATAAATCCTTATTGACACCATTTAGTTCCTTACCTACATTCTTTCCATCGCGTTAAACCCGGATTATTCAATGGAATTTCTCCGCCCTGACAATGGTCAAGGATGAAGTATGCCCCGACTTTACTGGAAGTGTGCAATTGCAAGAAAATCAGGCTGTTTTGAGTTTTTAGCATTGCATCGCTATGGTGCAATTTAAAACAGCAACGAAGTGACTGATTTTAAAGCGATTTCACCACGTAATAGATTGCATATTTCGAGGTTTAGTAATTTATAGACTTTCATCTAGCCCTTACAAATATGCTAGTATTCCGCCTGCGTCTTAAGAATGATCAACATTGAATTCCATATTAACTTAGAATACCTCCCCTTCAAATTCATCAAAATACAGATATAATTATACATCACTTTTATACAATAACACCAATCCTAGGTTCTATCATTTTTTATTTAGGTCAAAATAACTAAACAAAAATATAATAGTATTAAATAATTATTTATTTGTATTTATTATATTTAAAGTAATTATTTATACATAATAACCACATTATATTTTGTTTTTAGATTCAATTAATTTAACCACACTACTTATGAGAAATGATTTAAGATTTAAGGGCATGGTTTCCCTTATATTTATTTTACTCCTCTTTCTGGAAGAGGTAAAAGCCCAGGATCCAATTGTTCGCGGAACGGTAACGTCCTCGGAAGATGGACAGGTAATTATTGGTGCTACCTTATTATTACAGGGTGGTCAAGCTACAAATCAGGGCACGGTCACAGATGTGAACGGTCAATACAGTCTTTCTGTTCAGGGGCCTGAATCCACACTGGTGATATCTAGTATAGGATACATCTCCCAAACCATAAAAGTGGGAAACAGGTCCGAAATCAATATCCAGTTGGATCCTGATATTAGTGAACTATCAGAAGTAGTGGTAACTGCTTTTGGAATTAAGCGAGAGAAAAAGGCCTTAGGTTATTCTGTTCAGGAAGTGAGTACCGAAGAATTGACCCAAGCAAGAGAACCCAATGTGGTCAACTCCCTCAAAGGGAAAGTAGCTGGCATTCATGTCAACCCTACCTCTGGTGGTCCCGGTGGTTCATCCTATGTAGTCATCCGTGGAAACAGCTCATTAACAGGAAATAACCAACCCTTATACGTAGTGGATGGTATCCCCATTGACAATCAAACCCTTGATCCTGCATCCAGTTTCTCTGGTTATGACTACGGAGATGGAATAGGCAATATCAATCCCGACGACATTGAAAACATTTCTGTATTGAAAGGACCAAGTGCGGCTTCTATGTATGGTGCTCGAGGAGCCAATGGTGTCATTTTGATCACCACTAAGTCAGGAAAAAAAGGACAAGGAATAGGTGTGGAAATCAATTCCAATTACACCTTCGAAACACCAAGTGTAAACCCTACCTTTCAAAACACCTGGGGCGGTGGATATGATGACAATTACAGTGCCTTTGGCACAGAGGAAATCGATGGGCAAGAAACCTTGGTTTGGCCCGGCTGGTTATTGGACCAATGGGGAGGCGCTATGGACGGAAGACCTATTATTTATGATTATGCCAGAGATTGGGGAGTAAAACCATACACCGCTCAGCCTACCGACAATATTGAGAATTTTTACAGGACAGGAACAACAAGCACCAATACAGTCTCTGTGTTTGGAGGAAATGAAACCAGTACCTTAAGGCTTTCATTCTCAAACATGAACAACAAGAGTATTGTACCTAACAACACCCTTGATCGGCAAACCATCACCTTAAGAGGGTCTCATCAGGTTTCTGAAAAGCTGCTCGTAGATGCAAAGATCAACTACACCAGACAAGAAGGCAATAATCGAATTCAAAATGGAATCAGCTTCAGCAGTTTACAATCCAGCTTGGAAGTGATGCCAAGAAGCATAGACCTGGATTGGCTCAGGGACCATACCAAAGCTGATGGGCTTATGTCAAGTTTTAAGCCTGGCTCACCTTATAACCCCTATTGGATTACGGAAAAATTCAAGAACAATGATACCAGAGACCGGGTAATAGGCATGGCTAGGGTAAAATATGATTTTACAGATTGGCTGAGCATACAAGGTAGAACCGGGACAGATTTCTATACCGACAACAGGTTTGCAATGGTTCCTCAGGGAACTCCGGGGGGAACCAATCTTAATGGGCAGGTAAGAAATACCATGTGGCGTGTCAAGGAAGAAAACAATGATGTATTGCTGACCGCTACAGGGGATTTAAGCAGCGATTTCAACGGCACGTTTTCTATAGGCGCCAATCATTTGAACCGAGACCAAGAGGTCGTACAAGTTAGCGGGGAAAACCTTGACATCCCCGATTTGTACCACATCACTAATGCCTCCTTGGTTTTCCCCCGGAATTATCGCATTCAAAAGCAAATGAATTCCGTCTATTTCCAAAGTCAACTGGCTTTCAGAAATTATCTATTTCTTGATATTACGGGAAGAAACGATTGGTCCTCCACTTTAGGAGTGGAAAATCAATCTTTCTTTTACCCCTCCGTTAGTACAAGTTTCGCTTTTACGGATTTCTTGGAAATGGATTCCCCGATCTTTACATTTGGCAAATTTAGGGCATCCTATGCAGAAGCGGGAAATGATGCGGATCCCTATTTGACCAGAGCAGGCTATTCATTGAGTACCCAAACTTTCGACGGCCTTCGCCTGGCATCCATCCGAAGCAATGTTCCCTTAGAGGACTTGAAAAATGAGCTGACTACCTCTTTCGAGCTGGGAATGGATTTAAGGTTTTTCGACAACAGGCTGGGAATTGATTTCACTTATTATACCCAATCCACCACAAACCAAATTCTTCCTGTAGAAATCTCAGCAGCTACTGGTTTCAATACGCGTTTGATCAATGCAGGCGAAATCCGAAATCAAGGTTTGGAATTAATGATCAATGCCAAACTGGTAAAGGCAGGCGATTTTACCTGGGACTTGGGCATCAATGGATCTAGAAACAGGTCTGAAGTGGTATCTCTAGCACCGGGCATAAACAGCCACACCTTATTGAGCGGTACAGGAACAATTGAGGCCAGAGTAGGCCAACCCTATGGTAATATTGTAGGATTTGCTAAAAAGAGAAATGAGGACGGAAGGATTTTGGTATCTGAGCTAGGCAAATGGCAAAGAGCAGATGAAATGACCGTTTTGGGAAATATTCAACCAGATTTTCTAGGTGGCATTACCAATACTTTTTCCTATAAAGGATTTGTTTTAAGTGGAATGCTCGATTTTAGATTAGGAGGTCAGGTTTATTCTTATAGTAAATATGATCAGATGGCCAAAGGCACTGGGAAATTCACAGAAGCAAGGGATACAGAAGATCTTATTGTAGATGGCCTGATAGAAAATGCTGATGGAACATTTACAGAAAATAACATTTCCTTATTGTCTCATCAATATTATGCTGAGCAGGGCCCTTGGGGAGGAATAGCCGAGACCATGGTCATCGATGCTGATTATATGGCTTTAAGGGAAGTTACTTTTGGCTATAATTTTAGCAAAGGATTTTTAAGCAAGACCCCCTTTGTCAATGCCCGCTTATCCATTGTAGGAAGGAACTTGTTGTACTTGTACCGTGACCCTGAATTCAAGTTGATGGGCATCAGCCCCGAAACAGCCTTTAACAGTTCCACGGCGGCCCAAGGAGTAGAAGCACGTGGCCTCCCTACTACCAGAAGCATGGGTTTTAACTTATTTTTGACTTTCTAATCAACTGAGTTATGCAAATAATAAAATTAAACATAAATATAAAAAGCCTTACATCACTATTGGTGCTATTTATGCTAGGCCTTGCCTGTACAGCCGATTTTGACGCCATAAATACGGATCCAACATTGTTGACAGAGGAGAAGGTTCAGCCTGAGACCATTTTTACCAATGTGTTAAAGAGCTCTATCTTTGAATCCTATAACAGTGGGACCATTGGTGAATTTTCAGGATACTTTGCCAATCAGGCAAGTGGCAATATTTTCTCGAATGCGGATTACACCTCCCCTTTCAATTATTACAGGGATTATATCATTAATATTGGTGAAGTCATGCGCCTCACTGCTGACGATCCACAGAAAAATGATCAAAATGCAATGGCCAGGATCTGGAAAGTGTGGTTGTATCATTGGGTTACGGATGCCTATGGAGACATCCCTTACTTTGAAGCTGCACAAGGCGTAGAGAATGTTATTAACCAACCAAAGTACGATACCCAGGAAGAGATTTATACCGATATGCTCAAAGAGTTGAAGGAAGCAGCAGCGCAATTGGGAGCCCAGGGAGATCAATTGTCTTTTGGTAATGCGGATATTCTTTATCAGGGAGATGTAGAAAATTGGAAGAAGTTTGCCAATTCCTTGCGTTTAAGACTAGCCATCAGAGCGAGGTTCGCTAGTCCAACTTTGGCTTCCGAACATATTTCTGATGTAATTAATAGTCCTTTAATTGATGAAAATTCGGAAAACGCCTCATTGCGCACCCTTCCACCAAGTTCATCAGAAAACACGAACAATGTCAATTATATCTGGACCAGAGAATTAACTGCAACTACTCCTATGTTTGTGGGATTTCCCATAATGGATGTAATGATTCCTACCGCCGATCCGAGATTGCCAGTATTGGCCAGTCCTGCACTAGACGGCTCTGGTTCTTTCCGTGGACGACCTATACAATTGCTCCAGGAGGAAAAAGAACCTTATGGACAGGAAATGGTAGCCAGTGTAGGCCCTTTATTAAAAGAGGAAACCTATGATATAATTGTGATGAATGCTGCCGAAGTGCTCTTCCTAAAGGCAGAAGCTGCTTTTGCAGGCATTACTACAGAAGATGCCAATGAGCAATACCTAATGGGTATACAAGCTTCTATGGAACAGTATGCTATTCCAGACACAGACATTCAAGATTTTCTAAATGAAGATACAGGAAGTTTAGTGGGCACTGAAGAGGAGCAATTTGAAAAAATAGTCACTCAAAAATACATTTCCACCTTTTTTCAACACTATCAGGGATGGGCTGAGTTTAGGAGAACCGGATACCCAACCGTATGGATTGGAAGTGATGCGGGTGTTACAAATGGGCAGGTTCCAAGAAGATTGACCTACCCTAACGACGAATACCTGAAAAATGAGGCGAATGTCAAAGCAGCAGCAGATAGAATAGGAGGCGATGAGCTTATGACTACCGTTTGGTGGGATGCTCGTGAAGGTGTACCTTTTACGCATCCACTCCAAGATGTTTTCCCTCCAAATTAAGATTTTTATAGTAATTTACATTAAGTCAGAAGCTGGTAGTGGTTGCCAGCTTCTGACATAAAATTTAAAACTTTTACTTTTATCAATCCCGCAAAATCTTTTCCATCTTCTTACCTTTGGCCAGTTCATCCACCAGCTTGTCTAGCCACCTTACCTGCTGCGTCAACGGATTTGTGATTTCCTCCACCCGATAACCACAGATAACACCTTTAATTTTGTCTACGTTGGGATTTATAGTGGCCTGCCGGAAAAATTCCTTAAAAGTTGCCTTTGTTTCAATAAGCTCCTGAATTCTCTCCTCATTAAACCCTGTGAGCCATTCAATTACCTGATGCAATTCTTCTTTTGTTCTGCCCTTCCGCTCCACCTTTGTTACATAATGTGGGTATACCGTAGCGAATGTCATTTTAGCAATCCGCTCATCGTGGTGACTTGTATCTTTCATAGAATTTTGGGATTTTATGTTCTTTGATAACTATTTTGGTATTGAAGCTGTCGACAATAGTGTGCTTTTGGCAATCCTTAAAAAGACTTGGGACCCAAACCTAACTAAATGCTTTTGGCTTTAGCTTTTGGCCTGCACTTTCAGCAATCTCCAATACTCTTTTTTCTCTGGTTTCTGGTCTTTTAGCCATCGCAATCCATTGTAGTAAGCTTTTCCTGCCAGATTTACTTAAACTATTGAAGAAGTCTCTTGATCCTGAGAATTCATTGAATTTACTTGCTAAATCCGAAGGGACTTCCAGTGTTTCAGCAGCATCCAAGATAGACCATGAGCCATTTCTTTTGGCAATTTCCACGGCTCTTAAGCCTGCCTCCGACATCAAGCCTTTTTCTACTAAAGCTTCAATTTTGTCTTTATTCGTTTTAGACCAGATACTGTTTGCCTTTCTTTTGCTGAAGTATTGTCTATATTTTTCATCATCTATAGGCTTTTTCAGACTATCTATCCAGCCAAACCGCAAAGCTTCGTCTACAGATTCGCTCCAGGTAAGGTTTGGAGTGGGTGATTTTTTCTTATAAACAATGAGCCATACCGCCTCTTTTATTATATGATGGCGTTCTAGCCAATCGCTCCATTCTTCTTTGTTTGTTGGACAGAAATCCTCGATTACTACCTTGGTCATGGTTTTAATTCATTCTTTTAACTATTAGCGATTTTCTTGCATACAATCTTCCAAAATATTTGCCCCGGCTTACCTTTTATACTTTTCGAAGGTTCCATTATTTTCTCTGAATCTTGTAAGCCAAAGTCTCCAAATTCATCCTTTACAGCGTCTAAGTTATAAAAAAACAATTCAACACCATGAGGTGTCAAAAATCGGTTCTTGTCAATCATCGCCCCTTTCCCAAAAGCATGATCATCGGTAGAAATGGCTACAAAAATCATAATACCATTTTCTCTAAGCTGATTGTAACAATCGACAATTAGTTTGGCCCTTTCCTTTTCATCAAGCAAATGAATCAAAGCATAGCAAAAGATCCCATCAAAAACTTCATTGTCAAAAGGCATTTCACTTACTGAGCCATGGTGCACATTGACTTCGCTCCCATAAGTCTTTTTAGCAATTGCAATTGCTGTTTCTGAGATTTCTATTCCGGTTACATAAAAGCCTTTATCCATAAAAGCCTTCGCATTTCTCCCATAGCCAAAGCCGGGAATCAAGATTTTGTGCAAACCATGCTTTTGAAACAACTTAATGGCATCAAATACAGCATCAGCTGGAGCAAATCCCCACATGGACTGCTTGTCCTTGAAGCTCTCCTCCCAAAATTCCGTCATGGTTTAATAATACTACTAATAAAGGTTTTTTAAGTTAATAACTTGAAATAATGAGCAAAGGAAGTAGCTGTTTCCATGGCATTCCATTTTAGTTTAAACCCTATAGACTTTAAATTATTTATCAAAATCCATGGAATTTAAAGCACTTAAAAGTATTTCTTTTTGTTCGTCAGTCGCATATGATATGATTACATTAAAACTAAATTCCTTCAAAATAGTTGAATAATAAATTTGCTTTATTTCAATACCACTATAATTTAATTGAGCTTCCATTTTATGAAACTCTACATTATTAATTGTCTCACTCTCAAACTCTTTAGATAAGTAATCATATTTTAGTTGGCCTTGCTCTATAATTTTTCTCGAGAGAAAAAGGTAATCGCCTCCATTTTTAACTCCTGGTGAATTTTTAATATTTTCAGCAACAACCATAATATTTGAATTATAATCAACTGGAGTGCCCATTTCATATTGAAATGCTACTAACAAATTAGCTACGTTAATCTCAGATGCTTGTAATATGGCTTTCATATTATCATCATCCCCCGCTATTAGATTTCTCCCTGCATCTGAAATAAGTTCAGTTTGTTCTTTTGATTGCACTACCCAACCTTCGGGCAATTTAATTTTAAAATCAAAATAATCATTTTGATAGACTCCACTTTCTACGTTTCCATAATCAAAATTATCCATATTGCTATTATTCTCACAACCTGTTGTCATTATAACAATGATAAATAATCCGATCAAATGATTTAAAAACTTCATTTTCTATATATTTTATATCTGAATAATTTACTTGTACTGAAATGATTCTTACAAAGAACAATTTCCCAAATTTACCAACCACACATCATATTTTAATGGCTCTTTTCTAAAAATTAAGTTCTTTATACTTTCTAATATTTAGTAATGGAGTTGGCTATAAGACTACTTAAAATAGTTCTCCAAATTTTTAAAATTAAAAATATTTAAATTTGGTTTCAATTTAAATAAACTTCCTAAAGATTGCTATAATTAATAATTTTAAAACTTTTAACTAACTCATCTACAGCATTAATGTAATCATGGGTTTACCAAAAATTTCGCTAGGAATAATATTCTAACCTAGTAGTTTTAAAACCAACCCACCTACATGTAGTATCTAGTCACTATCTGATAGCGTTTATTATTATATTTATCACCAAATTAATAACTATTCTCCTAATTGAACTAGTTCTTTTTATCTTATTTAATGTAAAGTATTCGGATCAATTAAAACTACTTATAAAATATCGTTACTGCAAAGTGGGGAAAAATCACTAATTCCTCACATAATTATAATAAATCAGTTTGTTAAAGAAATCTGGTTAAACCAAAAATATGGAATTGATCCTCTATTACATAATATTACCTTTTCAAATCAGCCACTTTGATGCTATTTCCATATCGCTATAGCAACCCTATACCTCAGTCTCAAAATAGATTGATTTTCTTGGGGTTACCCCCTTCTTAAGAAAGTTTAGGGCCGTCAATAAGAGCTCTATCACATAATCCAGATAATACAAAAACCGATTTGGTAATTAAAAATACTCTAACAGAAATCGCCTTGCATTTTAACGTGTATTTTCCTTATTTGGGAAGGTTTACCTTAAATTCCTTCCTAAAATAACTACCCATCATGAAAAAAACCATCCTAAGCTTCAGCTTTTACCTGGTATTTACCGGAATTATCATAGCACAAAGCAGCTACCGCCCTGATCTCTTTTTTAGGGAAGATTGGAAAGAAACACCCGCAGAAATACCTGTCAACCAAAACCATGTGCAAAATGAGAATTTAACCGTACAATTATATGGACCGGGAAAAGATGTAATCAAAAAAAGCAACCATGAAAAACCCGTAGACGATCCTTTTTACATCTGGTCAGGTTTATGCGAGGGCAACTGGATGCTAAGCCTTAAACACCGCCAACAAAACGTAGACCTTACAGGTTTTGCCAAAGTGAAATTTCGCTCCAAACAAGTAGGTCTAAGAGAACTTAGAATTTCCCTGAAACTGGCTGATGGAAAGTGGCTGGTAAGTGACCAATCTGCCGGCGCTTCTAAAGACTGGCGCATCTGGGAATTCAATATACAGGACATCAACTGGCACCACCTGGACCCTACAGGCATAGTAGCCATAGGTCCGGCAACTGATCCAGACTTATCGAATGTGGAAGAAATAGGCTTTACCGATTTAATGCCTGGAGGACAATCCAAAGCCTGCTCAAGACTGGACTGGATAGAAGTTCATGGTCGACCGGTGATAAGGTAATTCTTGACTTAAGCTTACACCCAATATCATAGGAGAATCGTCATTCCGAGACCTAACATTTTCGAAATGCAGCAATCCAACGACAATACCCAATGTCGCACCTCAGTGGGGTGCAATATTTGTAGCCCTGGGAAAGCCGACGCAGGAGATGCGACCAGTTTTTGACATTTCGCTCACGATAAACATTTGTGCACCTTCCTCGTATTTATTTCGATTTTCGGTACCAATCTTACCATGTTCAAGTTCGATTAGCTCATCAAATGTATTTATATTATTATAATCTTTCATTATTTCTTTATCAAAATACTGATGCATTAACCTACTTGCTTTGTCTATTTCTTTTTTCGGTGTTTTTTGGGTCTTTTTCTTGAACATTAGAAAGGATCACTGATTGCATCAATTAAAATAAGAAAATTTAGGGAATAAATCACCAATAGAATAAAGATAAAAAAGCAGCTTAATGGCTATTTTAATAGATAAATCCTGTGTTGGAAATACCCAGTATTGTCTTTACTGAGTTAAAAATTTCCCTACTAACCCCCTGGAATCAATTCATTTTGTTTATATTATTAACCAGTAAATGTTAATTATATAAACAAAATGCACCTTAACTGCCACAGTTACTACAGCTTCAAGTATGGCACTCTCTCTGTTGAGGAGCTCGTATTGGAAGCAAAAAAGAAAAAACTTGATGCCCTGGCCCTGACAGATATCAATAGCTGTTCAGGGGTGTTTCCTTTTATCCGAGAGGCCCAAAAAAATGGCATTCACCCGGTCATAGGAATAGATTTTCGCAATGGCAGCAAGCAGCAATTTATCGGTTTGGCTAAAAACCAGGAAGGTTTTTATGAACTGAACAAGTACCTCTCCCACCACCTGATGAACAAATTGCCTTTTCCCGAAAGGGCACCGGTATTCGATCACAGTGTGGTAATCTACCCTTTTACTGAAACTTTCTTTGCCCTGAAGGAGAATGAATACCTTGGCATACATCCTTCGCAACTCAATCGGCTTCCCTACAGTCCATGGGCCAAACACAAAGAGCGGCTGGTGCTTTTACAACCGGTTTCCTTCGCCAGCAAAACAGCCTTTAATGCCCACCGCCTATTGCGGGCCATGGATGGCAATACCCTGCTCAGCAAACTCCCTCTCAACGAACAGGGAGATCCTACAGATCGGTTTTATGGCTATGCTGATATGGTTGGGCGTTGCGAAGGACACAGTTACCTGATTTACAATTCTCAAAAGCTTCTGGAGCAGTGCCAATTTTCCTTTTATTTTCAAGCTGTAAAAAACCGTAGAGACATTCTGGGATCTGACTGGGAAGACTTTGATTACCTGCGACAGGAAACCTACAAAGGCGCCCTTCGCCGCTATGGTAGTCTGGATGAAACCAAAGAAAAACGCATCATTAAAGAACTGGAGATTATCCAACAAAAAGGCTTTGTTTCTTACTTTCTTATCAATTATGACATTGTCAATTTTGCACAGCACAAAAACTTCTTCTATGTAGGCCGGGGCAGTGGGGCCAATAGCATCGTGGCTTATTGCCTGGCCATTACAGATGTGGACCCCATTGAGCTGGACCTGTATTTCGAACGTTTTATCAACCTTTACCGGGAAAACCCACCTGATTTTGACCTTGATTTTTCCTGGAAAGACCGGGATGAAATCACCCACTATATATTCGACACCTATAACCAACCCAAACAGGACCATGTCTGTCTACTGGCTACATTTAACACCTTCCAATACAATTCCGTACTGAGAGAACTGGGAAAGGTCTTTGGCCTACCCAAATCGGAAATAGAATCCCTGATCTACTATGGTGACAAGCTAGACAGTAGCAATTACATTCCCGACCAATACGGCAAACTGATTTATCAATATGCCAAAGTGATCCGCAATATGCCCTCTCATTTGAGCATACATGCCGGAGGAATACTGATTTCCCACAAGCCCATTCACTATTACACCGCTACTGAGTTGCCACCGAAGGGCTTTGCTACTTCCCAGTTTGACATGCATGTGGCTGAAGACATAGGCTTGCATAAATTCGACATTCTCAGCCAAAGGGGTCTTGGCCACATTAAAAGTGCACTGGAGCTGATTCATACAAATCAGGGAAAAACAGTGGATATCCGTCAGGTAGCTGCATTTAAGAAAGACCCTGCCATCAAAGCACATCTTCGTGAAGGCCGTACCATCGGGGCATTCTATGTAGAATCTCCCGCCATGCGTATGTTGCTGGCCAAAATGAAAGCCGATGAATACCTGGAGTTGGTAGCTGCCAGTTCCATCATTCGTCCTGGTGTGGCTCGTTCGGGTATGATGCGGGAATACATTCTGAGACATGTAAATCCCGCCCGTAGGGAAAGGGCTCATCCTGTATTGAATGACATCATGCCTGAAACTTACGGCATCATGGTCTATCAGGAAGATGTGATCAAAGTGGCTCACCATTTTGCTGGGCTCACACTGAGTGAAGCGGATGTCCTCCGAAGGGGAATGAGTGGCAAATCCCGCTCAAAAGGAGCCTTACAAAGAGTCAAAGATCGTTTTTTTTCCAATTGTCAAGAAATGGGCAGGGATGCAACAGTCACCGGAGAAGTTTGGCATCAGATCGAGAGTTTTGCCGGATACTCCTTTGCCAAGGGGCATTCGGCCTCTTTTGCTGTGGAAAGCTATCAAAGCCTGTACCTGAAGGCCCATTATCCTCTGGAATTTATGGTGGCCGTTATCAATAATTTTGGTGGTTTTTACCATACAGAATTTTACATACACGAGCTGCGAATGAATGGCGCAGATGTACAGGCCCCACACCTGAATGAAAGCGACTATTTCACCAATATCAAGGGAAAAACAGTTTACTTGGGCTTTGTACACATGAAATACCTGCAACAAGAAACCTCCAAAAGGCTATTGGCTGAAAGGCAAAAGGCTGGCCCCTATGCTGGACTGACTGATTTTATCTCTAGGGTAGATATCAGTCTGGAGCAAGTGCTGATTCTGATCCGAATCGGTTGCTTTCGTTTTACAGGGAAGAGCAAACAAGAGAGTTTATGGGAAGCCCATTTTATCATGCACCGCAAAAAAAGTCCTGTTGGTGGAAGTCATCGTTTATTTGCCAATGCGGGCTTCCGTGAGCTAAAGGCGCCCGTGCTGGAAGATTTGGACCTGAGACAGGAGATTATCGATCAACTGGAGATTCTGGAATTCCCGTTAATCAGCCCTTTCCACTTGGTGAAAGATCAGAAAACTTCGGGAATTGCTGCATTGGAAATGAAGCAATTCCTGGGCAAGCGTGTACAGCTTATTGGCTACTTGGTCACGGTCAAGTACACGCGTACCGTTAAGGGAGATATAATGAATTTCGGCACTTTTATAGACAAAGATGGGCACTGGATAGACACGGTCCATTTCCCTCCGGTGGTAAAAAAAACACCTCTAAAAGGGCGGGGCATCTACCTTATCAAAGGAAAGGTAACTGAGGAGTTTGACTTTTACAGCATAGAAGTAAGCAGTTGCGAAAGGATGGCCTACTGGAATGCCGAGGATTAACCTTAGAAAAACGAGGACGGTAATCACTTCTATACAAGCGTTCTAGGCCAATCCTCCCTTAGCATTTGATCATTCCCTTTAAAATGAATAAAACCTTATTTGAAATGGAATATCGCTAAATTTTAATTAACTTAATAGTTCAATCATTTTACTATGAAAAAGACAATCCTACTACAAATCTGTTTGATCAATTGCTTTTTCTCATGTGGATCCAAAGATAATGACAACCTCTCAGACACTTCCTACGCTTTAGAAATAGTGGATTCAGTACAGGTGGATTTTCTAGGAAACCTGCAACTTTATGCCGTTCACTCCACTAAAGATTTATTTCTTTTCCATGAATTCCAGCAAAATCAATTCATCCTCACGGATAAAAACGGGGAGGTTCTTTCCACCTTCAATCAACCGGGCGATGCGCCCAGCTCCTATGGCAATACCGCTTGTTCCGCTACTTTTGTAGGAGACAGTATTGTTGTCATGGGGAGACAAAAGCTGGTGATATATAACCTTGATTTTGACTATATTAAAAGTCATCAGAAACCCTATGCAGGTCAAGGTATGACTTACTCCGGCTTTGATCATTTGCATAAGGTCAATATAGGCGATGAAACCAACCTAGTTGCCTTTACCGGAGGAGCCCAACATCCAGTCGCAACAAATCAGGAGGACTATTACAACCATTTCAACACCTTTGACCTTATCAGCCTTGATTCAGGGGGCTACGTACCCATTACTCCCCTGCATCCTAAAAGCAGGTACAAACAGGGTAAGGCTTTTAATTTTATCAGGCCAATGTTTCAGGTGAATGAAGACAAGATTCATTTTGTTTTTGCCACAGACACCTTATTTCATACCCATGACCTGAGCAAAGCGGAAAATGGATTAACCGTGGAAGGTATCCCATTTGATGATTTTATCCTTAATCCGGGATACCCGTTTGGGGGAAGTGAAGATTACGACACTCCTAAGCCTAGGAAAGGTGAAGTAGAAAGCTATTTTAAGGTGGATGAGAAAGACCTGATCCTTTATCGGTCCGGATTGTCTCTTGATGTTATCATTGCCAACAAAACGGCCACCCAGGAGGATGCCAAAAAAATTAACGCCCGATTGAACCCCTTAAAATTTCTGGTAAGAGAAGCTGAAGGGGTATACAGCGAAGTCGGCCTCTGTCCCACCAATTTTACCCCTACACATGTAGATGGTAAAAATCGGTTGTGGGCGCGACAGCATGTTGAGCTTTTGGATCAGGAGCCTGAATTCTATACCATCTATCAGGTAGCATTGGTGCCGCAGTAGAAGTAATTGCTGGAAATAGCTAGAGAATTAATAACCCCAAAAAGGGTACTTAGTGACGATATAATAAATTTAGGCCTATTTTAACTCGAAATCAGGTTGCTAGCACTGGTTATAAACAGATTTTTTGATTTTAAATGATATTTTTACAAATCACATCCAAAAAGTCGGATAAGATCCAATCGATGAATTTTGGAACCGCTAGCGATGTGAAATACATCATCCAATAATCTCAATAAGACAATCACTATGCGAGTAATTTTTCTTTCCGCAATTTTTTTGGCCTGCTTAAGCATAAATGCAGAAGCACAAAATTCAGTAAGGGAGGCTGGTCATATAGGGGTAAAACCAAATAATGCGATTAATGGAAGTTCAAAAGACAGAGATAGGGCTGGAATCGTGCTTTCATCAAGAGCTAAAGGAGAGTCATTGCAAAATTTCGATACTGAATTAGGTATAGTAATTTCTCCTCCACCGGGAAGAATGGCCATTGTGGCGGATGGCAATTCCCCCGATCCGGATGACTTAGGTGGAACAGCTGTTTCTTTAGCTTTGTTGCGGGCAGCAGGATTAACAGACAGATTGGTGCATTATTCCCACAGTTGTGATTTGGTTAGAGGGGCAAGAATTTCTGAAAGGGCTGAAAGGGAGCGGCACTATTTGATGCAAGTAGCCTGCGATGTTACGGCCCGCAGATGGGGAGGATATGATTCTCTGGTGTTTTTCGACGCCCTTTGGCAACAAGAGGAAACCGTCAATGATCTAGCTAAAGCCATAAATGAATCTTCGGCCGAAAACCCATTGTGGATCATTGAAGCAGGTGAGCCTGACATTATAGGACTTGCTTTGGAGGCTGCCGATTACGGTAAACACCAATTTGTAAGGGTAATTACCCATCATCCGGCGAATGACAATGCAGGAGATTTTTATACCTGGAAACAGGTATTGGATTTTGGAGTTGAAGAAGTTCGCATTCCTGATCAAAACATAAACTTGAAGGTGGATTTAGCACAATGGGATTGGGCCAAAAATCACGCTGATCCAAGAATTCAGTGGGTATGGATGCTTGGAAAAATAGCAGAAGTAGATGATGTAGTCAAATTTCAAAAAGGTAAATGGGATTGTTCGGATGCAGGCATGGTCCTATATTGGATAACCGGAGCCACTGATGGAGGCATGAAATCAGGAACAGTAGAAAATGTAAAAAGTATATTATTGAATTATATTGAAGCCAATCCATTTAAACCCTAAATAGGCAATAAATACCCCATTGCTCACTGACAGCAGCACTAAATACCAAGCCCCCAACTCTAGAAAGAATTGGGGGCTTGGTATTTTTAGTTTTCCGTAGGTTTCCACGGTTATTGTTGTTTAGAAAATAAAGAGTTGTGAAATCAATTGCTAACCGCAATCGGTTTTACCTCTACTGTAAGGGAATCAACTACATTGACTTCATAACCCAAATTGACCTCTATTAAGCTTGCTTCCTCCATAAATTTATTAGCGCCTTCTTTACTCACCTGTGTATCCCAGGCATACAAGCGTCTCAGGTTAGGTAATTTAGACAGGTGATCAAGTCCAGTGTCCGTAATTTTTGTTCCATAAAGGTTAAGTGATTCTAAATAATCCAATCCTGCCAAATGGACCAAGCCTGCATCAGTGACAGTTGTTTTTTCAGCTCTCAATCGGGTAAGGTTTTTTAATTTCCCTACAGCCTCCAATCCTTCATCAGACAATTGGGTATCTTTAACATCCAACCAGGTAATTTGGTCAGGAAAGTCTGTAGCCAATCTCCCAAGTATGGCATCTACTGAATCCTTTCTATACAAAGTCACCTGTAGCCAATTGTCTTCATTAGAAAGCCGCTTAATAGCAATGCCTTCATTCACATAAGCATTTAATTTTTCTTCGTCAATGGCAGTAGTACCTTCTGCCAGTAGTACCTCTACAGCGGATTTGTTTGCATTGGGGTCAGATAAGGTAAGCAATACATTTTTTACTTCCTCATCTGCCTTAAGTTCAGCTACCTTCTTATCAAAAGGAGCTCCTTCATTGATCCACCACTCGAGCAAAAGCACTTGATCATCAGTCAACTGAGACTTTCCTTTAGGAGGCATATGGTCATCATGGTTTTCTTCCAGGTGAATCCTTTTGATCATCTCACTTTCTGCTGCACTTCCGGGTTCTAATATGGCACCATTTTCCCCACCTTTCAAAAGCGCTTCCTTTGTATGCATTTGTAGGTCCCCTTTCTTCTTGCTGGCATTGTGGCAGGAATTGCACCGCTGCTCCATGATGGGATGGATGATGTCTACATACACTACCGCCTCATCCAGGTTTTCAATTAGTTTTGGTCCTTTAGATTCTACAGGTATACCAGCCAGTTTTTTCATGGTATCAGGCATATACTGAGTAAGGTAGGTAGAACCATGTGTAAGTGATCCTCCATAGTGACCAGCTCCAGCCAAAAACAACATCATTATAGAAAGAGAGCCCAAATAAGCCCTTTTGATTTGTAGGGTAGGTTTTTTTTCTCTTTGGAAATGCAGCCACCAGCTACCGAAAGCAAAAAGCACCAATAATATTCCTGCCCATTTATGAATAAACAGCAGATCTTCCCCATAATCTCCAGCCTGGGCCAACATCAATCCTAAAATGGCTGTTAATAATGCGGACAAGGCACCTAGTGCCAACACAAAACCTACAGCAGGTTTAAGATAGGAAAACTGATCCCTCCGGGATAAAATCTCCATTAGAAACCCCAAGGCTAGAAAACCTATGGGTAAGTGTAAAAACAGGGGGTGAAACCTGCCAAAGAAAATAACAATATCTGATCCTTGCTCCATCTAACTTATGCGATAACTTTACTAACTACTTTACCGGACACGTCCGTCAATCTAAAATCTCTTCCTTGTGCAAAATAGGTGAATTTTTCATGATCCATACCCATTAAATGCATAATTGTTGCTTGCAAATCATGGACATGTACTTTATCCTTGATGCCATAATAACCTATTTCATCGGTTTCTCCAAGGGTAAAGCCACCTTTTACACCACCGCCAGCCATCCACACTGGGAAAGCTTCAGTATGGTGATCTCTGCCTTTAAATGGCCATTCTTTGCCTCCCCTATTCTCCTGCATCGGAGTACGCCCAAACTCTCCTCCCCAAACAACGAGTGTATCATCCAACAAACCTCTTTGTTTCAAGTCTTTAACCAATGCAGTCATGGCTTTGTCTATGGGCTTGCATTTTATTGGGAGGCCAGTGTCTAGTGCTTCCCTTTCTGCTACACCATGCATGTCCCAACCCCAATCGAACAACTGAACAAAACGAACTCCCTTTTCCACAAGTCTTCTTGCAAGTAAACAATTATTAGCAAAGGAAGTCTTTCCCGGCTCAGTTCCATACATTTCATGGATATACTCAGGCTCATCATTAATATCCATTACGTCCGGCACAGAAGTTTGCATGCGGTATGCCATTTCATACTGAGAGATTCTGGTCAGGGTCTCCGGATCTCCAAACTCTTTGTATTCTTTTTCATTGATCTGGTTGATGGCATCTATGGTTTTTTTACGCAGCCCCCCATCTATTCCTGATGGATTGGAAACGTAAAGTACAGGGTCACCTTCAGATCGACATTGTACACCTTGATAAACAGAAGGTAAAAACCCACTTCCCCATACAGATTTCCCTGCATCAGGAGTATTACCTCCAGATACTAAAACCATAAACCCGGGTAAATCTTCATTTTCAGAACCTAAACCATAGGTCACCCAACTCCCCATACTTGGACGTCCGAGCCGTGGTGAGCCTGTCTGCAAAAGCAATTGTGCTGGTGCATGGTTAAACTGATCCGTATGCATGGTATTAATCAATGTCACATCATCTACTATGGTTGAAAAATGAGGCAAATTTCCTGATACCATCATGCCTGAATTCCCTCTAGGAGAAAATTCTGCCTGCGGTCCCAACATTTTTGGAACCCCTTGGATGAAAGCAAATTTCTTTCCTTCCAAAAGTGACTGAGGGCAATCTTTCCCATCCAACTTTGCTAATTCCGGTTTGTAGTCAAAAAGCTCCAATTGGGAGGGTGCACCAGCCATGTGCAGGTAAATGATCCGCTTGGCACTGGGAGCAAAATGGGGGACTTGTTTTCGAACAAAAGCCTCTATATCTGCTGGAGTATTCGTAGAATTGCTTCTCCCACAGCCCAATAAGCTTCCCAAAGCAATGCTGCCTAAACCAGTTGTACATTGCTTGATAAAATGTCTTCGGGTCCGGCTTTGCATTTCCCGAAATTGATATTCACTGGTAAGATCTATTCTTTTACTCATGATTTCATCAGAAATTCGTCCAAATTCATTACAACATTCGCCATTACAGTATAAACGGCAAGTGCTTTATCCTCTTCCCCCGTTAATTTACAAATCTCCTCAGGGCTATTTTCAAAATAGGTAGTGGTTTGCTGGTAAATACTTTGTAATGCCTCCAGCTTTTCTTCACTTATCCCTCTTACCATTGCCAAACTGTACATTAGTGAGAGCCTCTCGCTCTCATCAGTATGTGAAGAAAGTAGCACTCTCCTACCCAATGCAATGGCGGCATCTAGGTAAACGGGATCATTTAAGGTAACCAAAGCTTGTAGAGGAGTATTGGTTGCTATTCTTTTTGGGAGGCAAAACTCCCTGCTAGGTGCATCAAAGGAAATAATAGATGGATACGGGCTGGTTCTTCGCCAAAAAGTATACAAAGCCCTTCTGTATTTTTCACTTCCCTTACTTGTCTCCCATTTTGTACCATTATAGACTACTTGCCAAATACCATCAGGCTGTTCAGGCATCACACTTTTACCAAACATCTTTCCGCTTAGTAAACCAGAAATTGCCAATGATTGGTCTCTCACCTGCTCTGCATTTAGCCTAATCCTAGGACCTCTTGCCAGCCATTCATTTAAAGGATCTTTTTCTCTACTTTCCTCGGTAAAGTGGGAGGATTGTCTGTATGTTCCAGACATTACTATCTCTTTTATCAATTTTTTAATATCCCAATCAAAATCATCGCGGAACTTTATCGCCAACCAATCCAAAAGTTCGGGATGAGTAGGTGCAAAACCTTGCGAACCAAAATCTTCAAGTGAGGATACTATCCCTCTACCGAAAAACTGTTCCCAAATCCTGTTGACCATCACACGGGCAGTAAGCGGGTTCTCCTTATCAAACAACCATTTGGCCAGCCCCATTCGGTTTCCTTCATACTCATCAAATGGGTTCCAAATTGCGGGTACTCCTACCTCTACTTCTTCTCCTGGCACCATCCAACTTCCCTTCTCAAATACCCTTGACTCCCTATGGTAATTCTCTGGCAGATCAACCATTACGGGGGTAGCTTCTTTTTCATTTTCGGAATTGAATAGCGCATACATGGCTTTTTCTACTTCCGGGTATTTTTCATTCCCTACTCCCGGCAAAGTATGATGAAGCATCAACCATTCAAAGGTACTAGTTTGTTCTACTCCTTCTTTCCCTTCCCAAACTATATAGAGGTCATGAACTCCGTTCACTGCTTTTATCGGCAAAGAGATGACCTCATTGAGATAATAGGTTTTTTCCTTTTTTTCCTCCTCATCATACTCTTTCTTAAACTTGGCTTTTACCTTCCATTCTCCAATTTGCTGTCCATTGATACTGTCCAAATGAAAAGAAATCTTACCTTCATTTCCATTTGTTCTCGCCTTAAACACCAATTTATCCTCTCCATCAAACGGTAAATCCTCCGTGAATGAATAAACTTCCTGATCTACCTTAAATGTAGCTGTTCCTTGAATAGGTAGGCCTTTGTCCATTTGGTAAAAATAGTGTGCATACATTTTGGGAACGCCCAACCTCAGCAAGCGATCATAATAGTGCCCTTTTCTTGAAGCTGTTCCATGCTCATTGGCCCAGTTTTTTATTAACTCCAACTTTTCCAGGTCCTCATCCTCTTTGTAGGTGAGCAGCACGGGTGCTTCGCTAGGCACATCCGCATCAGCAGTTTGATTAAAAAAAGCCAAGCTTCGGAAATAATCTTCGTGTCGAATAGGATCATATGGATGACTATGACACTGAACGCATTCCATGGTAGTCCCTTGTAAGACCGTCCAAGTGGTATTGACCCGGTCCAATACTGCTGCCACTCTAAACTCCTCATTGTCAGTCCCCCCTTCATCGTTGTTCATGGTGTTGCGATGAAAAGCTGTAGCAATAAAATCCTGATCCGAGGCAGATGGCTTAAGATCTCCCGCTAGTTGGGTAATCACAAACTGGTCGTAAGGAAGGTTTTCGTTAAATGCATTAACCAACCAGTCTCTATATTTCCATATTTCTCTTATTCTATCTGCCTCATATCCTTTTGAATCCGCGTACCTGGCCAAGTCCATCCACATGGCAGCCCATCGCTCACCATAGGCAGGTGAAGCCAATAAGCTGTCCACTACTTTTTCATAAGCACTATCAGAATTATCATTGACAAATTGCTGCATTTCCGTAATTGTCGGAGGTAACCCTGTAATGTCAAAACTAAGTCTTCGTAGTAGGGATTGCTTGTCTGAAGTAGGGTTTGGGCTAAGCTGCTTTTCTTCTAATTTGGCCTGGACAAAACGATCTATATCATTGCTGATCCATTTGGAATCTATTTCAGGAACTGCTGGTTTCTCAGGGGCTTTGTATGCCCAGTGGTCATCCCACTGCGCTCCTTGGTTGATCCATCGTGAAAACAAGTCAATTTCTTCTTCTGAAAGTGGGGTAGATTCCAAAGGCATGCGGTATTCCGGATTATTATGGGTAATCCTTTGGATCAACTCGCTTTTGTTCACATTCCCGGGTACGATGGCCCTTTTTCCGGACTCATTGGCTTCTAGGGCTTCTTCCTCAAACAATAAGCTAAAGCCTCCCGAACGCTTCACTCCACCGTGACAAGCGATGCATTTATTGTTTATTATAGGCCTAATATCATTATTAAAGTCGACCCGCTCTCCCAGTACAAGTTCTGGCAAAAACTTATGTTTATTCTCTAAGGGAATTACCCGAACTATCCACCATAATAACCCTAAAATGAAAGTGCATGATAGAATGTATATCAATGCTTTTTTATTGTCAACCATATTCAAATTTCACTATTCAGACCAATCACGAAACAAAGTAATTAAAAACCTGCTTAATTCAAATATATGATTATATGATTGGTTAATACAAAGTGGGTTTCAAAAAAAAGGTAAGCGCCGAACACTTACCTTTACCAAAAAAAAGAATTAAAAAATCACCAACTAGTCTTCAATCATCTTTGGTATAAAGCCAATTAAATGCTCATTTACGTTGTCTTTCACGATATCCCATATTTGTTCATTGTACTCTTTTTCTTTTTCAAGAATCCTCCTATCAGTAATCAGGGTTGACAATACCGTTTCGCCAGTAGTGCCAAATTCTTTGTGACGAAACTCATGGCGCTCGCAAGCAATGCATATGAATAGCAACAATAAAATATCTGGGAGAAACAACAATTTACTTTTCATGTTGATAATTAAATAGTGGGTTCTTAGACCTTACGGCGCTGCATTACTTTTTGTCCTGAAAATTCGACAAAATTTATACTTTTTATTCTGGCTTTGCCCTATTAACTGATTTCGACCAAATTCCATATAAAATTGTAGTCAGTAAAAATAATGAGGGCGCTCATAGAAATTCTCAGTAAATGCAAGCATGGCGCTCTCCTCTTACAGAGAAAGAAATTCCTTAATGACATCTAAAGAAGAGATCCCGCTTTTTTTAAAACGACAGTATTTTGAACATTAATCGACTTGTATAAATTTTTAGAATATAATTCGGCAAAATATTCTAAATCAGCAATTAATATATTGTAAATTATTTACTCCACGCAACCATTGATTAACCAATGTTGTATAGATGGATACAAACCCAGCAAATGTGGAAAAACACCTGTCAAAAAAACTTTTAAACGGAATTTCCAGTGGTGACCGGAGAAGTCAGGAGGAGTTGTACAAACAATTTTACAGTTATGGAATGAGTATTTGCCTCCGATATACTGCTAATAGGCAAGAAAGTCTGGAAATTCTCCATGATGCTTACCTAAATGTATTTCAACACATTGATCGTTACGATCCCCATCGACCTTTTACACTTTGGTTTAGAAGAATATTGATCAATGGTGCCATTAATTATTACAAAAAAAACCTGAATCACTCCCAAAATATTGGCTTAGAAAATATTTCGGAAATCCCAGATCATGGAAATAACGCCTCAAACGACTTAAAATACAGTGAAATAATACTTCTCATACAAGCGCTACCCATAGGATACAGGACGGTTTTTAACCTTTATGCCATTGAAGGCTACGACCATCAGGAAATTTCCGATTTACTGGGCATATCTGTAGGAACCTCAAAGTCAAACCTCCATAGAGCAAGGCTCAAATTGAGAACCATGTTAAAAGTTAGAAATCATGAAGAAGCAAGTATCAAAAATGACTGATAAAGAGCTGGATGATTTCTTTAAAAAATTATCCTCCGAACCAGATATCCATTATGTTCCTCAAGATTGGGTCAATTTCGAAAAAAAATTGACCGATAATAAGGGGGGCCATCTTTTAAATGGGGCTAGATGGACCCTATTTGGATCGCTTGTCTTGGTAGGGTTTCTTTTAGCGGTTTGGATGACGGTAACCAATAGCCAAATTCAGCCAACGATTGGAAGTGATATCCAAATGGAAGCTTCTTCCTTTAAAACGGAAGCGGATGATATTAAAAATAAGGTAAAGCCCCGTGATTTACCTATTGCTTCAATTGAGATATCTAAGAAAAATAAGGTTCAGGTTGGAGTTGACAGCTCCACAAAATATAATCAAACCAAATTAAACTTAGCATTAAGAAGGACATCAGAAGAAGTTAAAAAACATCAAATACCTCTTCTAAACTGGAATTCTGATTCTAAATGGAAAGTTTTTGATGCATTAAATCGACAAATGGAATGGGGTAAAAATCTTAAAATGGTTGGCAAATCCTTGATTCATGTTCAGAATGAAACCAAGCTAATTCGCAAAAACAAAATCGCTCTCTTCCTTATGGCATCACCTGATTTTAGTGCTGTTCAGTTTAATCATATTCCATCTTCAGGTAGGAATTTCGGTGCCAGTTTGGAATATTTCTTTGACGAAAGTTGGAGCGTTTCCTTAGGAGTGATCCATGACCTAAAAACTTATCGTCAGGGTGAAGGATATTGGGAAGGATATAATAAAGCACATAAGTCTTTGGTAGGAGACTGCTGGATTATAGAAGTCCCCTTAAACTTTAAGTACTATCCAATAAAAAAATTGAAAAACAATTGGTTTATCAGTTCAGGTTTGTCTTCCTATTTTATGTTAAAAGAAAAATATTCATTGTTTTATGAATATAAAAATGGGAAAGCCTATTCAGAAGATATTGTGATTAACGGAAATAACCAGCACGTTTTTGGAATATGGAATTTCGGGTTTGGGTATGAGCAAAAAGTAGGAAAAAAATTCGCTATTCAAGCCGAACCTTATTTTCGGCTCCCTTTGGTGGGGATTGGACAAGGGGACCTCGACTTAAAAAGTATGGGGATTTTCTTTGGTATTAAATATTATCCATCAAACCACACTAACAAATTTTAGAATTCATGAAAACGATCAAATCAACAATTAAAATCTTTTTGTTGTTGGGCCTTTTCACAGGTGCCTGTGAAAAGGAAAGTGGAAGTTCCCCAGAAATACAACATAACCATGACCTGAATGCTAGGCCAGAACCTCTGACTATCAATCCCATCGCTTTCACCAAAGAAAGTGAAACAAATACCCTTATTGAAGTTGAATTAGAAGAAACAGTAAAAGGAGATTTTAATCTAAATCATTAACATGTCAATCAAACCATCGATGCCCGAGGCGATAAGATAGACTTAAATTAAGAAACAGTAATAAATGATACGCCTGTAACCCAAATAAACAATGCCATTCCCATAAACTAAGGAGAATTACTTAATCCATTTTAGTACTCCCTATTTGGTAACATCGATTGCACGAAAAATATTGATAGCAATCAAGAGAAAAACAACCCATTTAACCCTAAATCAAATACAACTATGACTATTAAAAATTATTTATCTGCAGCAATATTGGTATTCCTATCTATTACTTCTTTCTCCTGTTCAAGTGAAAACGAAGATGATTTATTACCTAAAGAACGATGCGAAGAGCAGGCAGCTACCCTATCTGGTGATATAATTCCTATTATAAATCAAAACTGTGCCGTATCAGGTTGTCATGTTTCAGGTACAAACCGGGTTGATTTTTCCATTACAGAAAATATAATCTCCCGTGCGAATCAAATTAAAAATTTCACACAAAATAATATTATGCCACCCAAAGCATCTGGTAAACAACTTAGTGATACTGAAAAAGAACTCATTTACTGCTGGGTGGACCAAGGTGCTTTGGACAATTAAAATGACATGAAAAAATTTCTACTAATTAGCATTTGTATGCTATCCCTTGCCCACCTATATGCGCAAGGCTATAAAACCACAAAAGGAAAAGTCACCTTTTTCAGTAGCGCTCCTGTAGAAGACATCAAGGCTGAAAACAAAGTTGTTACAGGCCTATTTGATGCTCAAACTGGTAGTCTTGCATTTTTGGTACCTATCAATGGTTTTCGTTTTCCAAAATCATTGATGCAAGAACATTTTAATGAGAAATTCATGGAATCTCATAAATTTTCTACAGCCACATTTGAAGGGGAACTTTTCGGGTTTAACATTTCCAAGGCAGGGACACAAGTAGTCCAAGCCAAAGGAAATTTAACTATTCATGGTGTAACAGTGAATGCAAACATCTCTGGTAACATAGAATTTCGGGAAGATGAAGTTCATATGAAGGCAATTTTCCCCATAAAATTGGTTGATCACGCCATTCAGATACCCAAAGTCCTCTTTTATAATATTGCAGAAGAAATGGAAGTAACTGTCAATTTTGTTTTAAAGAAATTAGAAGAAAAATGAAGAAATCCCTACTCCTATTTAGCCTCTTTTTCCCGCTACTTCTAACCTTACACGGCCAGGAAAATCTATTGGATCAACTCAAGAAAGAGAACAATACCGAATGGGCACCCCCATCAACCATTTTTAAAGCGGTTAGGTTGATCAATGGGCACACAGTAGAAACCCGAAAAAAGGGAAATCTGGAGTTTTTGATTTCCCATCGTTTCGGAAGGATCAATACTGGTGCTTATGAATTTTTCGGCATGGATGAGGCAAACATGAGGTTAGGTTTGGATTATTCCGTTAAGGATTGGTTAACAATCGGGGTAGGAAGAAGTTCCTTCAATAAAATCTATGATGGATTTGCTAAAATCCGTATTTTCCAACAAAACCAGCATAATTCTGGAATGCCAATAACTGTAGTCTGGGTCTCAAACACAGCTATCAAAACGTTAAAACGGCCTGAATTACCCATGAATATCCAACGAAGATTAAGTTTCGCTCATCAAATATTATTGGCCCGCAAAATGAATCACAAGGCAGCATTTCAACTGATGCCAACCTATATCCATAGAAACTTAGTAACCGAAAGAGTAGAAAACAATGACTTATTTACTTTAGGAGCAGGTTTAAGTTATAAAATCACTAAAAGCGTTCACCTCACTATGGAATATTATCATCTCTTAGCTAACCAAAACAAAGGGTATACAAACCCTCTATCTATAGGTGTTGACATAGAGACAGGGGGCCATGTATTTCAGCTACATCTTACAAATGCCCAGGAAATGACAGAAACTGGATTTATTCCTTCCACTACTGGAGATTTATTCAATGGAGATATTCATTTCGGCTTTAATATCACCCGTAATTTCCAATTGAAGTCCAACTAGACATTCATGAAATTTACTTGAGCATAGGGTGTGCTCTTTTGCAGAACTGAATAGCAAGTCCCCATGGGTCTCTCATCATTAATAATCGGGTACCATCTTCTAAAGTGTCGTCACTTATTAGAACAGCTCCTGCCTTTTGCATTCTTTCCTTTTCCTCTTCTGGATTTTCAGATACAAAAGCCAAGTGCACCATTAATGGATGTAAATTGGCATAATCTAAAATTTCAGCATCAGGATTATTGTACAACTCTATCATTACCTTACCGCTTTCATCTGCCAAAAAAGTCATGTAAGGTGATGAAGTCATTTTCTTTACCACTGTCATTCCCAAATGCGCTTCGTACCAATCCGAAACAGCCAATGGATGTTTTACATTCAGAGCAATGTGTTCAATTTTCATGCGTCTTTATTTTTTATTAATTGAATCGTTAACTACTAATTGTGCTTATACACAAAAAACCCCTCCATGGATCGTGAAACCTTTATGGAGGGGAAAAATAAAAATAATCTTTAATGATCAGGTCTAATACTATATATAATTAGGCGGATATGTATCCGATTTTTAAATCAATATTTTAAGTTAGAACAAATATAAAGAAATATCGGAATTAAATACTTGAAAGCTTATTTTTCAAGCAGAAAAATAAGCAGATAAAGTTAATGGTTCAACTCTTTCTTTTCAAAACCCTAATTCAAGTAATACATTATTAACAAAACAATAAAAATTTTATAAACATTTTAAAATCAGTGCTTTCCTTCTATATCCTCTCCTTTTTGGTAATAGCTGGTTTCAGATCCATCTTTTATGAAGGATAAACCTGTAAAAACTAAAAAAGGTTTGACTTAATCAAAGACATCTACCCTGCCCTGTATTTTTACAAGTCTTCGAATCCGGGTAAAAAGAAGATGCTCCTACCTTTGGCTTTAGAGGACAATAATATTAAATTGCTTCAACAATCTTTCCCTAGGATTAGGGTTCAATTACTTTTAACTGTCTTTAAACTCAAACATCAATGAAAAAAAAATTGAAGTGGGGCGTACTTAGTACTGCCAAAATCGCCAGAGAAAAGGTCATTCCTGCAATGGCAAATAGTGATTTGTATGAAGTTTACGGCATTGCATCCAGAAACTTGGAAAGGGCACAAGAAACAGCAAAAAGTCTAGGAATCCCTAAGGCTTATGGTTCTTATGAAGACCTTATCAATGATCCGGAAATAGATGTCATTTACAACCCACTCCCAAATGACATGCATGTACCGCTAACGCTAAAGTGTATTGAAGCAGGAAAACATGTCCTTTGTGAAAAGCCCTTTGCATTGAATCATGAGGAGATCGACGGTCTTATCGCTGCAAGAGATAAATACAATGTAAAAGTTGGTGAGGCTTTTATGGTGGCATCAAATCCTCAGTGGATAAAAGCCAGAGAATTGGTAAAAAGCGGTTATTTGGGTAAAATAAAAGCTGTTCAAGGATTTTTTAGTTATTTTAATGATGACATAAAAAATATCAGGAATATCGAGGAAATGGGAGGCGGAGGCGTCTGGGACATTGGTTGCTATCCTGTTTTTACCTCTAGGTTTGTCTTAGAAAAAGAACCGGGAAGATTGGTTTCAATGCTAGAATATGATCCTCAGTTTGGAACCGATAAAGTAGGCTCAGTTCTATTAGATTTCCATGAAATCCAAATGACATTTACGATAAGTACACAATTGACTGCTTATCAGCGTATGCTGTTTTTTGGTGAGAAAAAAATATTGGAGGTAAGAATTCCTTTCAATGCGCCATTGGATCAACCCAATGAAATTTATATTCATGAGGGGGATTTTTCTAAAGACAACGCAGAAAAAATTGTTCTTCCGGTGAGTAATCAATATACAGAACAAGCCATTGATTTCTCCAAGGCAATTTTAGAAGATACCGAGGTGCCTGTCACCTTGGAAAACACCAAGGCCAACACCAAGATTTTACAAGCCATATTTGAATCTGATAGCAGCGAAAAATGGGTAAATATTAATTGATTATAATCCATACTAAAACCCTTCCTATAGCTAAATGGGCTACAAAAAATAGACTGGTCATTACCTTAACCAATCTACTTTTTGTGGCTTTTTTTGATTTTAGGCTAAAGTATTCTATTTACAGAGGGAATCGCCTCAAAATTGATTAATTCGGATTCTACTGGAAATTCCGATTTGATCTTCGTAACCACTGAATGAATTGAACCCGGATTATGTAATAGAATTTCCTGGCCCTGACGATAGTCAGGGGGGATGCCTGTCCCGTGTTTACGGGAAGTGTTGCAATCGCAAGAAAATCAGGCTGTTTGGAGATTTTAGCATTGCACCGCTATGGTGAAATTGAAAACAGTAACGAAGTGGCTGATTTTAAAGCGATTTCAGCACGTAATAGAATGTCTATTGCATATTTCGGGTTGAACTAAAGTTAGAAAAAGCTTCCCAAAAAGTGAAAACTTAAAGAAATAATTACGCCCCTGTTTTGTAAAAAAACAGAGGCGTAATAAAAATTTGATTGGACACCTTTGATTGTTAAACAATCAACAGATGGTTTCATATGTAATTTTTAATTATTAATTGACTTTAGGGTCAGTAACTATGCGCTTTTCACTGGTCAAGTAAATACCCACGGCGGAAAGTCCAAGAACAATAAACAGCAACAAGTCTAGACGAATTCCAAAATACATGTTAGGGATTAT
Source organism: Cyclobacterium sp. L-R (assembly GCF_056859355.1). Classification (NCBI taxonomy): domain Bacteria; kingdom Pseudomonadati; phylum Bacteroidota; class Cytophagia; order Cytophagales; family Cyclobacteriaceae; genus Cyclobacterium; species Cyclobacterium sp. L-R. The sequence continues at coordinate 240,767 of NZ_JBSXOH010000097.1, read as the reverse complement.
TCCTCCCAAAGACATTAGGAATATGGCCAATCCACCTAAAGACAAGTAGATCATCACTGGGGAAATTTTTCTATCACTCAAAATGCCTAATAAAATCATTGGTCCCATAATACCTGTACCTGCAAAACTTACCCTTGCAAGCAATACCAATTGATCGAAAACGATGATTGAGAAGATAAAAGCAATGGTTGAGAAAATGAATATCCCAATTTTTGTTCGCTTCATAATCACATTCTCAGCTCCTGTAAGAAGCCCTCTTAATTCTGATCCCATAGCAAAAATCATTGCATTGGTAGTAGAAAGACCCGCCGCTATCAAACCAATAATAGCCAAAGCAGCAACCGCTTCATGCTGATCTTTCAAGAATGCATTGGCAAAGAATTCTTCACTGCTATACTCTCCATAAAGATCTGCTCCATAAAGTCCGATAAAAACAGTTGGAAGAATTACCAATATGGCAAATGCTCCCAAAGACACTGCCATCAATTTCATCGTATTCATACTTTTCATCACCACAATCCTGGTTGTGAATTGAGGTTGAGTGACAGGTATCATTAATATTGCAATAAGCGAAGCAAGTAGAAATTGCGGGGTAAGCAATCCTTTTGGTCCTGGAGTTGAAAGCAACTCTTCTTTCACGGAACCTACTTTTTCGAACATTGGTCCAATACCACCAAAGTGATCTAAACAAGCCCATCCGATGATCCAAATCACGGCTAGCAAAAGCACTCCTTGAATGGCATCACTAAAGATAATTGCCTTTAATCCTCCAATTTCACTATAGGTCAACATGATAAGCACAATCCCTAAAGACCAACCCCATGCTGGTAAAGATTGCGGAAATGCTGCATCTAGGAAAATGGCAATTCCTTGGATTTGAATCCCTACATAAGGAATCAAAAACAAAAAGGCACTTAGGAAGAAGGTATATCCCGCCAATTTATTTTCATAACATCGGGAGATTAGACCTGATACTCCTCTAAACTCCATTCCTCTGACTTTTTTACGGATTTCATAGCCAAACCAGAGTAATACAAACACCATGGCCCCATCCGAAACAGCCAGGAAAATCCATGCACCAATTCCGTTAATCCTAAAAAAGTCAGGCATTCCCAGAAATGTAAATGTACTAAATAGTGCTGCTGCAAAAGTCAGCACTCCCAATGACAGGCCAATATTACCCCCTGCCATCATAAACTCCTCAGAAGATCTCCCTTTTTTATAAGATTTGAGAGAAGCAAAAACCAGAAGGCCTGCGTAAATCAGACCGAAAACCCATACCCAGAAAATCATAAGTCTTCCTCCTCATTTTGCAAGCCTGGATGTACCCTAGTCCCTATAAAAGTAAGAACAACCAAGAGTACAGTAATTATAAAACTTGTCCATAAGCTATAAGGAATCCCCCCTAGCATTGGCTTGGACACCCCTTGTGGAATAATCAAAGGGGTATAGGTAATGATGCATAAGAAAATGGCCGCGAAGCAACATATTCTCCAGTATAGTTTCTTTTTTTCCATTTGAATTGGGTTTAATCTCTTTAATTGACAATATACAATTGTTGGTTGATTCTGCGCAATTATTTATTTAAAAGGCCAAATGGCCGGAGAAATTCCGACCATTTGGTATAATTTTAAAGTCTAGGAAGCGTCAAACCACCATCCACCATGATCACCTGACCTGTGGAATAAGGAAAATCGCCTTTAGCTAAAGCTGTAACTGCTAAACCTACATCTTCTGGCAAACCCCACCGAGGTTGGACCATAAGGCCTTCACCGATCAATTTGTCGTATTTTTCTTTCACTCCTGAGGTCATGTCTGTTGCAATCACTCCTGGTCTGACTTCAAATACGGGAATATTGAATTCACCGAGTCTAACTGCAAATAGCTGTGTAGCCATACTCATCCCCGCTTTAGCAACACAATATTCCCCCCGATTTACGGAAGCTACTGTTGCAGAAATTGAGGAAACATTGATAATAGATCCTGTAAAATCGTCTGCTTTACCTTTCTGCTCAATCATCCAATTGGCCGCCAATTGAGAGAGAAAATAGGCTGAATTCAGGTTGGTTTTCAATACATAGTCAAAACTCTCTTCGGTTGCTTCCAATATGTCTTTTCTTTCCTTGGGCGCTACGCCTGCATTGTTTACCAAGACATTCAAGCGACCATAATAGGCCTTGATTTTATCCATGATACCTTGTCTCTCTTCAGCACTTCCTACATCTCCCCTGCAATAGACAACATCAGCTCCCAGAGCCTTCAATTCTTCAAGACTGGATAGCACATCCTCTTCCTTTCGCATGCCGTTGATGGCAAGGTCAAAGTTTTGCTTTGCCAGGCACTTGGCTATTCCTAATCCTATTCCTCGGGATCCCCCAGTTACTAAGGCTACTCTTTTCATGGGTTTATCAATTTATAGTTCAGGGATGTCCAACCAGGTTCTTTTCTCCCAGCTTTCCAATCCTTTTTCAGCCAATTGAACACCTTTGGCTCCTTCTTTCATGTCCCAAGGGAAAGGTGAATCGGTTACAATGTGTTTTAGGAACATCTCCCACTGTACCTTAAAGGCATTGTCCATTGGTTCTTGTTCAGGAACTTTGGCCCATCCTTCATAAAACTCTATCGGTTGAGCGATATCAGGATTCCAAACAGGTTTTGGCGTATTGCCATAATGCTGAATATAGCACTCTCTAAGCCCGGCTACTGCTGAACCTTTGGTACCATCCACCTGGATAGTAAGTAGATCATCTCTTCTCACCCTTACAGTCCATGATGAATTGAACTGGGCAATTACCCCTCCTTCTAATTCAAAGGTAGCATAGGCAGCATCATCTGCAGTACACTTGTAAGGCTTGCCTTGCTCATCTACACGCTCCTTAATATGGGTAGCTCCTAAGCAAGAAACCGCTTTCACTTTACCAAAGATATTGTCAAGAACATATCTCCAGTGGCAAAGCATATCTACAATGATACCCCCATCATCTTCTTTACGGTAGTTCCAAGATGGCCTTTGACCAGGTACTGAATGTCCTTCAAATACCCAATAACCAAATTCTCCTCTTACAGAAAGAATTTCTCCAAAGAAACCATTTTCAATTAGCCTTTGTAGCTTTCTTAAACCTGGCAACCACAATTTATCCTGTACTACACCATTTTTCACACCTGCTTTTTGACAGATATCGTGCAATTCTAATGCTGTTTCTGTATCTACAGCAACAGGTTTTTCACAATAAATATGTTTACCGGCTTTTACGGCTTGCTTTACTGCATCGGCTCTTCTGCCAGTGGTTTGAGCATCAAAGTAAACACTGTACTGGTCATCATTCATGACACTGTCCAAATCAGTAGTGTACTTGGTCACGCCAGAACGCTTGCACAAAGCCTTCAATTTTGCCTCATTTCTACCTACCAAAATTGGGTCAGGCATGATGATATCACCATTGTCAAGCTTTACACCACCTTGTTTGATAATTTCTGCGATGCTGCGCATCAAATGTTGATTGGTACCCATCCTTCCGGTGACACCGTTCATGATAATTCCTACTTTGTGTTCCATTTCTATATTTTTTTAACTCTTATAATAACTATCAACAATCTTATCCAAAAACTCCTTCTGATCTCCAGCCCAATGTCTGTCAGAGAAAATTTCCACTTCATTAAACCCAGAAAATCCAGCTTCCTCAGCCCATCCTCGGATAGTAGGGATGTCTATACAGCCTTCTCCCATAAGTCCCCTGTCATTGAGGAAATCTACTGTAGGGCACATCCAGTCACAAATATGAAAAGCATAAAGGTTTCCCTTGCGACCACACCTTAGCAGCTCCTCTCTTAAATCAGGATCCCACCATAAATGATAAACATCTGCCGCTACACCAACGTGGTCAGATCCTATAGCTTCGGCCATTTCATTGGCCTGTCGCATGGTATTGACCGCAGATCTGGTATCAGCATACATAGGATGCAAAGGTTCGATTGCCAGTTTTACTCCATGTTCAATTGCAAAAGGCAATACTTTTTCAATCCCCTCTTTTATTTGCTCCCGTGATTTCACTAAAGACTGACCAGGATCAGCTCCACATACCAATACAATCATTGGCGCACCTAAAGCAGCGGCTTCCTCTATGGCCTTATAATTATCTTGAATAGCTTGATCTCGGGTCTTTGAAGACACTGAAGGAAAAAACCCTCCCCTTACCAGCGATACAATTTCCAATCCATGGCTTCTTAGTCTCTCTCCAGAAGCTACTATATCTCTACCTCCAAGGTATTGACGCCATACTGAGATGCCTTTTACTCCTACCCTTTCGTAGTTTTCAGCGGCTTCTTCCAAACTCCATGGCTTGGTAGTAATGGTGTGAATACAGAGTTTACTAAGGTCTTTTATAGGTTTTACACTCATGACAGGCAATTAAAGAAAGTATAATAAGTATCCTTATCGATGATTCGTTGTACATACAATGCCAGTTCTCGTGCGTGGTAGTCTCCCCACATACTGGATTCATTGCAAGCTATTTTTTGACCTTCAGGCACATTGTCCCACCCATTTGGTTCATGATAAATGGAATGAAGAATCAATCCCTGATGGTTTTTATCTGTACTTAAGTAAGGCTCGTCCAATAATGTTTTCAACACAGTAAGGCCTGCCTGCCAATATTTTTCACCTTTGACGGCGTCACCACTTTTCTTCAAATAATGACCTAGTCTCAATAAGCCCTGTGCACCAATTGCTGCTGCAGAACTATCCACTGGTTCAAAGTCATTATAAGGATCCGCTGGGCGAGACAAGTAATCCCCTAGTTTGTGAAGATTAGGTGCTCCTGTATCCCAGTAAGGGATTCCATCTGTTGGTGTGTGTTCGATATAGAAATCGCAAGAGGCAGTAGCCGCTTTTAACAAAAAGGCTTTGATTTCCGCTGGGTCTCCAAAAGCTTTAAGAGACGCATCGGAAAGCGTTTCAATGTATTCTAACTCCTCTGCAAAACCACACATGGCCCAAGCTAGACCGCGAGTCCAGGTAGAAAAGCCAGTATAACCTTGTTGTGAATTAGGGCAACGATAGTTACCATCGTTGGTGTTGAAAACACTTTCATGTGCAGTTCTACCCCAAAGGTCATACCTATCTCTTCCCTCTCCATAGTATACAGAATAATCCGCAGTAGCTTTGGCATGCTGCAATCCTCTTACCAATAGATTTACTTTTTTGTCATTTTCTTCCTGAAGAACGTGTCCTAGGCTATGACTTAGCATAAGGATTCTCACCGTACGGATTGTGTCAACAAAAAGTGAATGTGGTCCATTAAAGGAATACATAAATCCGCCGTCTTTGATAGGGGACCACCTACTGGCTTGAACAGCACCGGAAATCTTTAATGCCAATTCATAATAATTCTTTTCCCATTCCACATAAGGAATTTTTTCTTCAACCATTAATCTCAACAGGTTGCCATAGGTGCTGACATTATTGAAACCATGATCGTGAACCCCAGTATGACTAATATGAGGTGCCATGTACTGATGTGTTTTTAATTTCCCTTTTTCCAGGAAACTTTTCTCATCAGTAGCATCAAATTGTAAAATGGAAGACCCAAATTGAAAGCCCTGTGTCCATTCGGTCCATCCGCGGGTTGCATACTTTCCATCAACAGTAAAAACTGGTGAACCTTGATTTTGGGGATATTCCTTTTCAATTGCGGAGATTTTCTCAGCAGAAAGTTGCCAAAATTTATCCAAAGCCGATTTTAGATCTTTAGCTTGAATTTCAGAATCAATTGCAATCATAAATTTTATGGGTTTAAGTTTATTTTGGAATTGAGATTTCCACCCTTAATATTCAGAAGTATTAACTGAATCTCAGATGGTCAAACCATGCACTTTTTGTTTAAGATGATAAAGATATCTCAAATTTTACCAAATATAAAGGTATTATTCTATCTATTGCTGGTACTTTTCGTTTTCTAAGCATCTAAACGTTGATGGGGAAACGCCTGTTTTCTTTTTGAAAATTCTGCTAAAATAGGAAGGGTCTTGGTAATTCAATTGGTAGGCAATTTCCTTATTTGACAGGTCTGTATAGATAAGATATCTCTTGGCCTGAAGCATCAAACGCTCCAAAATCACCTCTCCTGCGGTCATACCCGTTATTTTCTTCACATGTTTATTTAAAATGCTCGGTGCAAGTTTCATCATTTCTGCATAGTCCTGAACCTGATGCACTTGTCTAAACTTGTGCTCAACCAATGCATTAAATTGTTGAACAAGGGAAAAATCCGGATCTAAAGTATTGTTTTTATCAGCAAAGTACCTAAGGTAATACTGTTTGCATTTTATCAGAAATATCTGGAGGTAATTGTTCAGAATGGCAGTAGTAAAACTATTCCATTTTCTGTACTCCTTACTAATGACTTCAATTAAATCAATCAGGTCTTTGAAGTCCACTGAATTTAAATTGAGAATGGGTACTAATGTTGGATTATTAAAATAAGGAAGTTGAAATAGAAACTCTTCATTCTTGGTATCTAAGGCATAAAATTCTCTGGAAAAGACCATTAGATAACCATGGTAATCATTTTCCCTACTAATTTTATGCACCTGACCCGGAGAAAGGAAATGTACACTTTGAGAATGAATAGGATGGGCATTAAAATCAATCTCATGCTTTCCAGCCCCATTTACAAACACACAAATTTCGTAATATTTATGCCTATGCGGCCTATCCGTTTCATGAGGATAAGTTCTGTTTTGGATGGTTTTCCCTTGTACCTCATATATCTGGAATGCCCTCTTATTGGTTATTTCGGGCATTTCATACGTTTTGATGGGTTCTTGCATGTCAATCCTTCTATTAAACATCCAAGTTAATCAAAATAATAAAATCAACCTTTCAAAATCGACAATATAACCTTAAAAACAATAATCCAAATTACCTTTTTAATAATTTTATACTAATAAAATTAATTTTAATGTAAATTTAAGAAATATTTATTACCATATTTTTAAAATTAAAGGATAAATACTACCTTTGAAATATCAAATAAAGACAAAAGGTCTTTGGTCAATAAAAGTCAAGTATTTTATTGATGATATATACTGTAGGATGATGAAACTGGCAGACATGCCCTCCTGTCTCGAGGGTGGAGATCACAGAATAAAGAAAATAGCGAGCTCGTATTTTTCCTAACTGCTCCGTGGAGGTTCGACTCCTTCTCCTACAGCAGGTTATTTTGGGTTTATTGTTAATTGACTAAAGCTATGAAATTTTGTTTCATAGCTTTTTTTGTTTAAATAGGCCTTCCAACCAATTTAAGCCTCAGAATTCAATAGCTCATTTGGGCTTTTCATAAAAAAATATACTTATAAAATAAAAAAGCAGGAGAAGATCTCCTGCTTTTTATTTTGAAAACTAAACCAACTATTATTTAACTACCATAATACAAACAAAATTAACAATAACTGATTAAAAACCAAATTTACAAGGTAAAATCTAATCAATTATCTATTTTTTGTTACCTACTTTATACAATATGCCTAATGCCAATCCCTGGCTATATTGTATTCCCGGATCCTGATCGATATCATAAAGGGAAATTCCTGTAAGGGTCACGTTGATAATGTTTGAAATTTTGGCAGTAAGTGTTAGGTCCAGTCTATGATCAATATTTTTCATTGAAAGGGTCTCATAGTTTGAAAACATTGTATACCTAGATTTAAGGTTTAAGTTTTCGGAAAGATCTTTATCCAAACTAGCAAAAACCTGCATTGCCAACCATTCTATTCTTACAGTCTCACCTGGCAATACGCCATAATTGGAAGGAACATTGTTTATAATCTGATTATCACTTACAAAGGTAAACCTTGGAGAGAAAGGGCCAATCCTTAAGAAGAACTCCTTACTTGGTTTAAATTCAAAGCCAAGAGAAGATGTCAAATAGCCAGGAGCCATAAATTTGGAAATCAAGGATTGTGTACCATCCTCATTGTATTTGTAACCTTCGGCAAATTGGGAAAGGTAATTTACAGAAAAGTAACTGGACCATTTTTCACTCAATTGGTAACCTAATTTTGAATCCAGGAATATTCTATCATTGGATTTCCTTGTACCTTCACCTTCATTGCGAACAATACCAAAGAGAAGCTCCAATTCATTGTCCCAAGAGATTTTATCCTTTTGGTAAAGTGCTTTCCCGGCAATGATGCTACCGAAAGCTACAGAGTTTACCCCTCCTGATTTCCAATTGCCACTAAATCCAGCCTGATTAAAATTTAAACCAGCACTAAATTCAGATTGCCAATAGGAGGTATCAACAGGTGTTTGTGCTTGCTCCTGAGAATCTGAAACCACTTGGGCCGTGACAACATTCAATGCCACCACAAATACCAATAAGGTCAATAGAAAATTTTTCATGAGATGTGTTTTATTAAATTAATTTTTGTGTGATTTTTTCTAAAATTTTTCCAGATTTAACTATTAATTTTAAGTAGATCCTTTCCTAATTGAAGGCAAAATAAATTTAAATTAATTCGAAAATCAAAACGAAGCGCAAATCTATGGAAAATCAAACAGAAGAAACACTGATTGTTAGAGATTTTTTAGCTAGACAGCGAACAAAACTTGCCAATGACAGAACATTATTAGCCTATATAAGAACCAGTTTGTACTTCGTCGTAAGCGGAACAGCTCTTATAAAGGTCAATGACCTAGAAAATGTAAAAGAATTGGGTTACTTCTCATTTTTGATCAGTGTGGTTTTATTGATAGTAGGTTTTTTTAATTTTTTTAAGCTTAAAAAAAAACTATCTAAGGGAAATTACGAGAAAATGTAAAAACCTTCAGCCCAGAAATAATAGAATTCTAAAATTGGTAGGCTATTTGTAGACTGATTCTGAAACCAAACTTTGATATAATGAAAACCTTAGGTATCGTTCTGATAATTGCAGGAATCATAATGTTTTTAATAACTGGCATCTCTTATACAACTGAAGAGACTTTGATAGATGCTGGTCCCCTTCAACTAAGCGCCGATAAAGAACAAAGCATTGCTTGGCCACCCTATGCAGGAGGAATAGCAGTTATTGCAGGATTTGTTTTGCTGGTGGCAGGTAAAAAGAAATAATGACACTGACTCGAACAATGTAATTGCATTAAAGGTAAGGCTTGCATTTACCAACCTAACCCCTTTAAAGCATATTACTACTGATTTTACTATTTAACCCGGATTATGTAATAGAATTCGTGATGAGTGTTGCAATCACAAGAAAATCAGGCTGTTTGGAGATTTTAGCATAGCACCGCTATGGTGAAATTAAAAACAGCAACGAAGTGGCTGATTTTAAAGCGATTTCAGCACGCAATAGATTGTCTATTGCATATTTCGGGTTTAAATACAAGAAGGCCTATGATCTTTTCAGCCTAAAAGTAAGAATCCCCACAACCATTAGGTTGTGGGGACATTTAAGGACCATTAATCATTTAAAAGGCTCAGTCGATTAACTTTACATTTTCGATCATTGTAGGTTCTAGTTCGAAAAACCTTTGGTGTATATTAAATATCTCTTCACCTTCATTTGGCTTTTTGCTAATGTACTTCCCATCTTCCTGCATTACATAAGCATTTTCATTATCCATGAGGTTGTACTTCAGGATATTCATTAGTTGTTTTTGAAGGAATTGATTCTCCACTTTAAACAAAGACTCAAGGCGCTTATCAAAACTTCGAACCATAGCATCTGCACTTCCTACATAGATTCTTGGGTCTCCATTGTTGTGAAAATGGTAAATTCTAGAATGCTCCAAAAAGTCACCCACAATAGAGATCACTTCAATATTTTCACTCAACCCCTTTCTTCCAGGCCTCAAGCAACAAATCCCTCTTACGATCAATTTGACAGGAACTCCTGCTTGAGAGGCGCTATAAAGGGCATGAATAAATTCAGAATCTTCCAGAGAATTAATTTTTATAAATATACCGGAAGGCAATCCTTTACGTGCATTTTCTGATTCTATATCAATAAACTCTATCAGGTTGTTCCTCATGTCCCTTGGAGAAGTGATAAGGTTCTGATAGCTGGTAGGTGCTGAATGCCCTGTGATAACATTGAAAAACTCAGAAACATCATTTGCCAGAGTTTCATCTGTAGTCAAAAGGCCAATATCTGTATAAATACGGCTTGTTTCTTCGTTATAATTCCCTGAACCCAAATGCACATATCGGGTTACCCTGCTTTCCTCTTTCTTCACGATCAGAAGCAGTTTGGTATGGGTTTTAAAATTACTCACCCCATAAATTACAAAACAGCCTGCTTTCTGCATTTTCTTTGCTTCTCTGATATTGTTCTCTTCGTCAAATCGTGCTTTAACTTCAAACAATACAGAAACGTGCTTTCCATTTTCAACTGCCTTAAGCAGTGCACCAACAATCCTTGAATTTTTGGCCAGACGATAAATGGTCATTTTAATGGCCATCACATGCGGGTCATCTGCAGCCTTATCTAGAAGCTCCAAAATGGGCTCCATATCATTATAAGGGTGATGAAGCAATACATCTTTGTTTTTGAGCACCTGAAAAATATCCTCAGATGCTGCCTCAGGATAAGACAATGGAGGTATAGGATCAGGAATAGCTGGCATTCTATCTTTAAAACGCTTGTTACCAATCACCTGCCATAACCCTGTGAAATCCATTAAGCTTTTACGCTCAATTTTAAAAATACTATCATCATTTAGTGTCCAGCGCTGTTTTAGCAAATTAACCATCCACTTGCTATAGCCTTCTTCGATCTCAATTCGAACAACCCTCCCTGTTTTTCTTTCATTCAGCTTTCGCTTCACTTCTTCAAGGAAATTGGAGTCCATATCTTCACTTTCCTCCAAGGTAAAATCACCATTTCTCGTTATCCTGAAAAGGTTGATGGATTCAATGGTGACATTCCTAAACAAGGACACAATATGCTCCCTGATCATTTCTTCAATTGGCACATAGATGATCATGTCCTCTCTTTCCAACTCAAAGAAACGTGGAATATTAGATGGAATTTGTACAAAGGAAAGCTTCTTATTGTCTTTCTTCTCCCCAGGCCCAATGGTGACTACCCCAAAAATCAACAATTTGTTCATCAAAATTGGGAAGGTATGATAACCATCAAAGACCATTGGGGTCAACATTGGGTATACTGCCTTGAAAAAATAGTCTTCAATTGTCTTTTGTTCCTCTGGCAAAAGATTACGCACATTGCTTAATTGAAAGCCTGACTCTTTGGTAGTGGTAAGCAACTCATTGACGAATTGTCGTTGAAGTTTATTATGAAAAATCTGAGATTCGATCATTAGCTTTTTCTTAAAACTATCCTCACGCAATCCAGAATAGTCAATCCTTACCTTGTCATAATCTAGATAATTGTATAAAGACCCTACCCTGATCATAAAAAATTCATCAAGATTGGAAGCCGCAATTGCAAGAAATTTAAATTTCTCGAAAATATTACGTTTGTTCTTTTTAATCTGATCAAAAACCCGGTCATTAAATTTTATCCAGCTAAGGTCTCTGCTGATTAATTTACTATTATTTATAGTTTCTTCAATTTTATCGAGTTGGATCAATTTCATGTTAATTTCATTAAAATGGGAAAAAGTAAACCAATGATACTAAATTATTCAGAGAATAAAAAAAGGGCATTTAGCCCTTTTTTTATTCTCAACGGAAAATCACTCGGGATCCATTAGGTATCAATTTTGGCATATTTAGCATTTTTCTCAATAAACTCTCTACGAGGAGCTACTTCATCACCCATTAGCATACTAAATAAATGATCAGCTTCCGCAGCAGAATCTATGGTTACTCTCTTCAAGGTTCTCGTATCAGGGTCCATAGTTGTTGTCCAAAGTTGCTCAGGATTCATTTCTCCAAGTCCTTTATACCTTTGTATTCCAACACTATCTTCTTTCCCATCAGGAGCTAACTCTTTGATTACCCTTTGTCTATCTTCCTCTGTCCAGCAGTACCTCTCCTCTTTTCCTCTCTTCAATAAGTAGAATGGTGGTAAAGCTATGTACACATATCCGTTTTCTATCAAACTTCTCATGTACCTGAAGAATAATGTAAGAATCAATGTTCTAATGTGAGAACCATCAATATCAGCATCCGTCATGATGATAATTTTGTGGTAACGGAGTTTGGACAAATCCAATTCCTTCTCATCATTTGCAGTGCCAAATTTGACCCCTAAAGCAGTCAAAATATTTTTTATTTCATCATTGTCGTAGATTTTATGCTCATGCGCTTTTTCTACGTTCAATATCTTTCCTTTTAGCGGCAAAATCGCTTGGAAATCTCTATCTCTTCCTTGCTTCGCTGATCCACCTGCCGAGTCCCCTTCGACAAGGTACAATTCACATACAGCCGGATCAGAATTAGCACAATCAGCCAATTTACCAGGTAGTCCACCACCGCCAAGTACATTCTTCCGTTGTACCATCTCACGGGCTTTTTTGGCAGCATGTCTGGCTTGGGCGGCCAGCACTACTTTACCAATAATTATTTTAGCCTCTTTTGGATGTTCTAGCAACCAAAATTGTAAGGTTTCAGAAACAGAAGCATCTACGGCACCTGTCACATCTGAGTTACCCAACTTGGTTTTTGTCTGTCCTTCAAACTGCGGCTCTGCTACTTTCACGGATATTACAGCTGTAAGGCCTTCCCGGAAATCATCACCTGATATCTCTAATTTCACCTTATCTAGCATTCCTGACTTGTCAGCATAGCTCTTAAGGGTTCTTGTAAGGGCTCTTCTAAAACCCGAAACATGGGTCCCTCCCTCATAAGTATTGATGGTATTTACATAAGAAACCACATTCTCTGTATAGGAGTTATTGTACCCCATGGCGACCTGAACAGGCACACCATTTTTCTCAGACTCTATATAAATAGGTGTCTCAATGATTTTTTGTTTGTTTTCATCCAAATACTCAACAAACTCAACAAGCCCACCTTCAGAATAGAAGTCATCGGACCTGAAATTACCCTCATCGTCCTTTTCTCTTTGGTCGGTAAGTTTAATTCTTATTCCAGCATTCAAAAAGGCCATCTCACGCAAACGAGTTGCTATGGTTTCATATTTGTATTCTAAGATCTGAAATATTTCATGATCAGGCTTAAAATGCACATGGGTTCCACGAGATTCAGTGGTGCCTATTTCTCTAACTTCATATTGAGGAACACCTCTTACATACTCTTGTTCATGTACTTTCCCACCTCTTTTGACAGTTACCTTCATAAGAGAGGAAAGTGCGTTAACACAGGAAACACCTACTCCATGAAGACCACCTGATACTTTGTAGGTATCTTTATCAAATTTACCTCCAGCATGCAAAACAGTCATTACCACTTCTAGTGCCGATCTATTTTCCTTCTCATGGAAGTCAGTAGGAATACCTCTACCATTATCCTGTACTGAAACAGAGTTATCTTCATGAACTGTGACTGAAATGGTATCACAATGTCCGGCTAGTGCTTCATCAATGGAGTTATCTACTACCTCCCATATTAAATGATGTAAACCTTTAAAACCTATATCACCAATATACATGGCGGGTCTTTTCCTAACCGCTTCCAACCCTTCCAACACCTGAATATTCTGGGCTGAATAATCGTTTTTATTCGACGACGCTTTTTCCTTACTCATAGTTAGACTTTATGGCAAAAGAAGTGCCATTTCAAATTCAAATATTTAAAACTCAACTAAAGACAAAAATACACAAAAAAAACGAGACCATAACCCTTTTATTGGCTATAGTTACTATATAATGACCCTTCAGTACCTATAGGCCTATAGCGCCGATTATAGCACAACAAAAAGCGCCTTAAACGAGATGATCATAAAGGGGGTGTATCTTTTTCCTAAATTAAAAATCTATTATAATAAATCAAATAAGAATTCATCCTTACTGATTGACTAAATTAATATAGCTGATAAGGGATAAAATTGTTTTAAATAAACTAGTACTGATTTGTGCTTAGAAGGACAAGTGTACAAGCTTCTAAAACATCAATACCTTCCTTTTCCGCCATTTCCATAAACTCTTGATTTTCAGTACCTGGATTATATATTATTCTATCGGGCTTTAGTGACAATATATAATCATACCATTCTATTTGGTTTTTAGGTCCTACATAAAGGGTCACTGTATGAACATCAGGAATACTTGGCTTATCTCTTAAATTCAAGATTTTTTCACCGGAGATTATTCCTGTTTTAATGCCCACAGGCACGAAGGGGACATCTCTTTCTTTCAACATTATAGCTGCAGTATGCGCATATCTCGAAGGATTAGGACTTGCTCCTATGATCACCGTCTTCTTACTTGTTTCCATTATTCACCTTTTAATAAAACTTATGCACTTCCAATATCCATTTTGGCATACTTTTCAATCAATTTTTCCGCACACCTTTCCCCATCCATGGCAGCCGAAACAATCCCTCCTGCAAAGCCGGCCCCTTCACCACATGGGTAAAGCCTACTGATTTGTGGATGCTCAAAGCCTTCTTTCGTTCTAGGAATTCTTACAGGGGAAGAAGTCCTGCTTTCCACTCCTACTATCTGGGCATCATTGGTATAATACCCTTTCATTTTTTTATCCATCAGCGGAAAAGCCATTGCCAAACGCTTAGCTATAAACTCAGGCAAGAAATCATTAAAATTAGCACTTTTGAGCCCCGGCTGGTAAGAAGTCTCCAATAAGTCCTTGCTTAGCTTATTATTCACAAAATCCATCATCCTTTGGGCGGGAGCTACCTGTGATTTCCCACCCACTTCCCAGGCTGCCTGCTCTACTTCCTGTTGAAAGACCAAAGCCGATAGTGGGCCATACTTTTGGTATTTGGGTAAATCTTCCAATTCTACAGCCACAACCATACCAGAATTGGCAAATTTACCATCTCTTCTACTTGGACTCATTCCATTCACTACTATTTCTCCAGGAGAGGAAGCTGAAGGCACAATAAAACCACCAGGACACATGCAGAATGAGAAAACGCCTCGCTGCTTGCCATCCAAAACCGTTTGTTGTACCAAACTATAAGAAGAGGCGGGCAAATAAGGGCCTCTATCTGATTGGCAATGGTATTGGATCCTGTCAATTAATTTTTGATCATGCTCTATGCGAACACCCAAGGCAAAAGGCTTTGCCTCTATCAATATGTTCTTTCTTGAGAGGAGGTGAAAAACATCTCTAGCAGAATGGCCAGTGGCCAAAATCACTCCAATACCTGAAATTTTCTCCCCATCACTCGTGACCACACCTTTAATACTGTCTTTTTCTATCAGGAAGTCTGTAACTTTTGTATTGAACAAAACTTCACCCCCAGCTGCTAAAATACTTTCTCGTAATTCGGCAATAAGTATTGGTAATTTATTGGTGCCAATATGAGGGTGGGCATCCACTAAAATATCCTCATTGGCACCATGGGCTACTAAAATTTCCATTATCCGCCTCAAATCCCCCCTTTTCTTGGATCTAGTATATAGTTTTCCATCAGAATAAGTACCAGCCCCCCCTTCTCCAAAACAATAGTTGGAATCAGGGTTTACGATATGCTCTTTGTTCAAAGCTGCAAGGTCTCTTCGTCGGGCCCGAACATCTTTTCCACGCTCCAGAACTATGGGTTTTACACCAAGTTCTATCGCTCTTAGCGCAGCAAAAAGCCCAGCAGGACCTGCTCCTACAATAATAATGGGCTCACTATTTCTTACATTAGGGTAATCTTTGCCACTATTGATCAATGGTTCAGGGTTCTGACCACTAAAGATCTCCACCGTTACATTGATTTTAACCTTTTTACTTCTGGCATCAATGGACCTTTTGGTTGTCCTTATTATTAAGTTTTTGTGGCTAGAAAGTCCTGATTTTTCTGCTACGGTTTTTTGAAACAATGCTTCATCATAAGCTTCTTCCGGACTGAGAACCAGCTGCAATTCTTTTTTCATATTCTATTTTTCAACCGCATCTAGCACTTCTGTATCTACCCAACGCTTTCCCCACTCCTTGATTTCTAATTCCGTCCACAATTCGGGATAAAAAATTACTTTTTGAAATCTAGGAGGCAAAAACTTTTGCCAATTGGTACCGCCAGTAGCGGCAATATCCATAGGGTTTTTATGTAGGTATTTGACTGCAGATTTATAATGGGCAAGAGGCCAATAAACATTGGCCTTCTCGTCAAGCTCTTTCATCAACTTAGTCAGTTCATCATCCTTTTCTTCAAGGTAAATGTACTTTTTCCACAAGTTGTTCTTTCTGAATTTTGAGATCAATTCCTTTAACTCCGTACCGTATTTCTCTTCAAAGGATTTGAGTGTCAAGGTTTTTTCACCCGTAGCCAGCTCTTTGGCCCCATATTGCCAATAGAGAATATCAAAAAGACTATCGATGCTAGTAAGGTTAATGTCTTTGTAATCTTCCCTTTCCTCTAGGTACACAAGATTCTGAATATCTGTGCACATGATTTCGATCATTCTGTACTGAGCACTTTGAAAACCACTCGCAGGAAGTAAAGACATCCTAAACTTCATGAATTGTTCTCTTTCCATCCCTTTCCACATCACCGCAAAAGAAGAGATCAAAAGGTCAAAATACATAATGACCCTTTTAAGCCTATCTTTAAAAAACTTCACACTAATATTTTCAACAGCCGCCATTTGCTCCAACTCCCAAAGGATGAGGTTAAAGTAAAGTTCAGTTATCTGATGATAGATGATGAAAATCTTTTCGTCCTTAAAAGAAGTTCGTGGTTGCTGCAGGGTCAATAAGGTGTCAAGATTTATATAATCCCAATAATTAAGATAATCTGCATGCAACAAGCCTTCCAAATAAGAAGATAAATCCTGGCCTGAGGCTCTAAACTTTTCTTCCAGTTGTTTAATTTTATCTACAATTTCCTTTTCGGGATATTTTTTTTCCATGCAAGGTGCCGAAGCATTAGTTCACTAAGTTGCTTTTATTGAAATAATTATCTGTAAAAGCACACAAAAATTCTTTTGGAAAGGCAAATTAATAAGTTTTTTAATGTAATCAACCCACCTTTAAACCAAAATTAGTCAACAATGAGCTTAATCATAGAATAGGGAAAATTTTTAATCTCAATTAATTCTACTTTTAATGACCACTGTCTTAGTCGGTGTTAAAGGGTCATTGCTAAAGAAGGTGATTGTTTTATGGTCAATCCCTTTCCTACCTTTAGGGTCAAAGGTAAATACAAGATCCATTTTATCTCCACTTTGTAAGTCCATTGCAGGAAGCTCATAAGTCAAGCAATCGCAATTGGTAACTATTTTCCTTATTTTCAGTGGTAGCGGTCCTTCATTTTCTAGGGTCAAAATTCTGGACACCACATTTCTAGCACTAATCTTCCCTAAATCAATTTCCATTTCATTGATCTTGAGTTTGGGAACTTTATCCACCTGACTTACTGGCAATGGCTCAAAATATTCGTGAATGGTAGCCATTAAATGAATCGGCAATTCAAACCGCTCCCCAGTCAAAACAGATAACTTAAGTGTATCCCGAATATAACCCAAATCATTTCTTAGGGAAGGATCGTATTCAATTTCTAAAACACCTCTAGTATTGCTCTCTACTACTGAAGGCACCATTCGTACTTTTACATATGAAGGAAGGCTATCCTGTTTTAAATTCAATTGCACTGGAAATTCATTAAAATTATAAAAATCCAGGATTTTAAATTTCGGCTTGTTTGTAAACAAGGTACCCAAATTAATTTGGTCAAAAACAAAGCCCAGGTTATTTTTCTTGACCTTATAATAGGATTCAGGACTATTGGGATAGTGTACATTTACACCTTCTAAAAACAAAGAATCTCCCAATGGTTTCACATTTGTTTTCACCACAATCATTTTCGAAAAACTTCCTCCTCGAGATTCAGGATCAAATGTAACTTGAAGGTGCCCTACCTTTCCTGAGGCTAAAGTATCCTCCGAATAAGCAACCACCGCACAACCACAGTCGGTAATGACCTCTTTTATATATGCATTGGAATCAGTTTGATTCAAATAATAAAAATCTGCCACTCCTTCTCCTCGCTCAGGCATAACTGCACCAATATTTACCAAATTGTTTTCCCATACCAATCCTTTAAGCTCAACTTCCTGACTATGAACCTCTATGAATGAGGAAAGCAATAAAATACCAACTATTAATAAAAACACTGTGTTCTTCATATTGGCAAATAACGTTAAAATAACCACAAATTATTGTTTAAATTCCTTAAATTTGCGTCAAAAACACAATAATGGCAAGAGTACTCACAGGTATACAAAGTTCAGGGAAACCGCATTTAGGGAATATATTGGGTGCAATAAAACCAGCCATAACCTTGACTAAAAATGAAGACAATGAGTCTTTCATTTTTATTGCGGATTTCCACTCCCTTACAACGATTAAAGATCCTGTAGAAAGGATTAACAATGTCAACGCCGTGGCGGCAGCATGGCTCGCTTTTGGACTTGATATTAATAGGTCTGTATTTTACCGACAGTCAAGAATTCCCCAAGTAACGGAGTTAACCTGGTACCTGAGTTGCTTTACTCCTTATCCCATGTTGGCCAATGCCCATAGTTTTAAGGACAAATCTGATCGATTAGCAGATGTGAATGCAGGGCTATTTACTTATCCTGTTTTGATGGCTGCAGATATACTTTTGTATGGAGCGGACATTGTGCCTGTTGGCAAAGATCAATTGCAACATTTAGAGATTTCCAGGGACATTGCCAGCACCTTTAACCATCGCATTGGAGAAGAGTTGCTCAAAATACCGGAGGCTAGAATCAGTAATGATGTAATGATTATCCCTGGCACTGATGGTCAAAAAATGAGCAAATCCTACAATAACTATATTGACATCTTCTTACCTGAAAAGCAACTAAAGAAAAATGTCAACACCATAATTACCGACAGCACTCCATTAGAAGAGCCTAAGGATCCCGATGTTTGTAATGTTTACAAGCTGTATAAACTAATCGCAGATGAAGACCAAACTTTGGCTTTGAGAGAAAAATACCTTGCGGGAAATTTTGGCTATGGTCACGCTAAAAAGGAGTTACTTGGGTTAATTCTGGATACCTATAAAAATGAAAGAGAGCAATATGCTTACTATATGAATAACCTCACTGATCTGGAATCAAGGTTAATGGCTGGCGAAGAGAAAGCGAGAGAGGAAGCAGACAAACTTTTAGCCACCCTAAGAAAACGACTTGGTTTCGGTTAATTGTAGAATATTATTTCTTTTAAAGCCCTCGGCTTTATTGGAAGTTGAAGCAAAAAAAATCAGATGCGAATACATCTGATTTTTTTTTGTTTTGAAACCTCAAGTAAGCAATTTCAATGTCTGATCTTAAGCATAAAAAAAAGGTAGTCAGTTTAAAACTAACTACCAGGAATTAACCGTTCTAAATTTCTTTTTTATCTCGATCTCCAAAGGTCTTTCAACGACTTCCCGTTAATCACCATTACAAACCTGGTTGGGTTTGGCACCAAAACAATTCTAACATCCTGACCATCAAATTGCTCAGATTCAATAGGCACCCCTTCCCTACCCTGAACATCATAAGTCACCACACCTCTGGAATCTGGAAGCATCGGAATGTACTTGTTGGCTAAATAGGCAGAAGGAAGTAGGACATCATTGTCTGACACTAAAGTGGCATAAATATCTTCCAACTTACTTTCTAATACATCACCATACTCCTCATTCAGATCATCCTCCAGGTCATGCAATTCCTCTTCAATGTCATCATAATTCGGGTCTGCATAAGTTATTTCGCTCAACTTAATCCTCAACTTCACGATCTTGGAGAGCTCCACATCTAATTTTTCAAAATCCATATACGCTATTACTATTATTTTTTTCTATACATGAAGGTAAATAATATGAATCCATATTCCAACTTAGAATTATTAAAAGTACCTAGGTCTTGTTATAATTTTGAGCCATTTAAAATTCTAAAGACTCAGTAAGGCTAAATCCATATAAATGCTTATATTTTGGACATAATTCTCAAACCAATAAAAATTTTTTTTTAAAATGACAGATGCATCCATAATCAACAAGGCGCAAGCGTGGCTTAGTAGTAACATCGACGAAAAGAGTAAACTAGAGATAAAGGCCTTGCTGGACGCTCCAGACGATACTGAACTTATCGATTCTTTTTATAAAGACTTAGAATTTGGAACAGGTGGCCTGAGAGGCCTAATGGGCGTAGGTTCCAACCGAATTAACGTATATACTATAGGTATGGCTACGCAGGGTTTAGCTAATTACCTAAAACTTAGTTTTCCAGGTGAAGACATTAGCCTTGCTATCACTCACGATTCACGTATCAATAACACCTTATTTGCGGAGACTACTGCCAATGTACTTACTGCCAATGGAATAAAGGTGAAGTACTTTAAAGAAATGCGTCCCACTCCAATGTTGTCCTTCGCTATCAGGCATTATGGTTGTAAAAGTGGTGTAATGGTAACCGCCTCACACAACCCTAAAGAATACAATGGCTACAAAGTCTATTGGGACGATGGAGGACAAGTGGTTGCTCCGCATGACAAAAACATCATCACTGAGGTTTTAAAAATTAAGTCTATCGATGATGTAAATTGGAACAAAAACGATGCCTTGAAAGAATATATTGAGGAGGACTTTGATCTTATTTACCTTAATGAGGTAGAAAAATTAAGTATGTCACCTCAAACTAATTTGGTGGAAAAAGACATGACAATTGTATTCTCCCCAATCCATGGCGCTTCAGGAAAAATGGTTCCTGCAGCTTTAAACGTCTTTGGTTTTGAGAACATCCATGTTGTAAAGGAGCAAATAGAGCCGGACGGCAATTTCCCTACAGTCAAATACCCTAACCCTGAAGAGACCGAGGCTCTTGACCTTTCTATAAAGCTGGCAAAAGAAGTAAACGCAGAGCTTGTTCTTGCGTGTGATCCTGATGGAGACAGGTATGCCGCAGTCGTCAAAAACGAAAAAAACGAATACGAATTACTTAATGGTAACCAAACAGGGGCCCTTATTATTTATTACTTGCTCAGCATGTACAGAGAGCAAGGCAGACTTACCGGAAAACAATTCACTGTTAGTACTATTGTAACCACGGGGCTTCTTGGTGAGATCAGCAAAGGTTTCGATGTTCCCTATTATGATGTACTTACAGGCTTTAAAAATATTGCTGCTGTAATCCTTGCCAACGAAGGTAAAAAGGAATTTATAGCCGGTGGTGAAGAGAGTTACGGATTCTTGGTTGGTGATTTTGTTAGAGACAAGGATGGAGTATCTGCCTGTGCAATTGTCGCTGAGATAATGGCCTATTACAAGCAAAAAGGCATGTCAATTATTGATGTTCTGGCTGAGATTTACATGTCCTACGGTTTTTATAAAGAATCCCTAATCTCCATCACCAAGAAAGGTAAAGATGGTGCTGAGCAAATTCAGCAATTGATGAAAGGTTTTAGAACCAATAAGCCTACATCAATTAATGGTATTGCGGTTAGTAAAATAGTGGATGTTCAGGAAAGTAAAGTTTATGACATGAAGGCTGGTACAGCATCAGTTCTGGATCTGGAAAAATCAAATGTTATACAATTTTACCTCGAAGATGGAAGTAAAATCTCCGCTAGACCATCCGGCACAGAGCCAAAAATCAAATATTATATTTCAGTGAATGAAAACCTGCCAAATAGAGAAGCTTACCGGGCAACTGAAGCTTCTTTGGATGCAAAAATTAATGCTTTGAAGAAATTCTTCGAATAGAAAAACAACAGATATGCCGGCTCAAAAGCCGGCATTTTTTTTTACTTCTACTTACAAAATAAGTTTCCCCGAATACAATCGAAAAGAGACTTACCCATCAAACTGACAGGCTAAACTCTACAACCCTTCTGCTTCAAGCGATAAATCCTACTCTTGTTTCTTTTTGGCATAAACTCCGAAAAGGTAGGAAAATATCACAATCCCTCCTGATATAGTAGGAATGTAAGGGTGGTAAATGACTCTAAAAAAATAAAGTATGTATACTATAGCGGCTATAAGCCCTATAATAGACATCGCTATCTGAAGGTTCTTCAACATAATTATTTTAATATAAAACTTATGGTATGGCTACCTTCTGGCAGCTCGAATGATGCACTTTCATAAGAGGGGGCAGAAAATGTACCTCTGGCATTATTAGAAAAGCCATAAGCATCTTTAGGTATTCCCAGCAGGGTTTTGCGCATTTCACCATCTTCATTTCCATCATGAAACGCGGCTACTGCATAGGTTCCTTTATCCAGGTTACTAAATTTGAATATTGCTTTCCCATTTTCAACTCTTGCTGAAGCACTTAAAACCGCTTCATCAGACTGATCTGGAAAACCTTTCTCACCTTTAAAAAGCAAAAGCTGAACAAGACCTTTAGCCTCACTTTGCAGGTCAATTTTAATGGTAATTTGTGAACCTGTACCTTGGGTTGTCAAGGCCATCAAAACAGATACAAGAATTATTACAGCTTGGTTAATCATTTTGCTAAAGTACGCAATTGATCTATTTTTCCTGAAGGAGTTACCTTGAATTTAGGAATAAATAAGATTTGTTTGGGACTGTGATACTTGGGAAGGATTGACCTGGCTTTCTTAAGAAAGGTCACCGCATTACTATTATTTCCTACCCCCTCAACAACCAAAATAAGTGCCTGCCCCAAGCTTTCATCGGCGGTTCCAGTTAGGAAGAATAATTTTCCCGGAAAATAAACAGACATTAATTCACTCATCTCTTGTGCTATTTCTTCCGGATAAAGCTTTACACCACCTGAATTCACTACATGGTCCGACCTTCCTTTCCAAATAAAAGTTGTGTCACTTTGTAAACTTACAACATCGTTGGTTTGCAACCAGATAGAACCTCCCATAGCTGCATGGATGGACAATCTATTTTGCTCGTCTACTTTTAATTTAACACCTGGTAGTGCTTTGTACTTTAGGTCTCCTTTTTCTTTTAGATTGGCAAGGGCAATATGAGAAACAGTCTCTGTCATCCCGTAGGTTTGAAAAACTTTCCCTGGCAAACAAGCAACTTTCTCCCTTAATTGAGGCGAAATGGAGGCCCCTCCAATGATAATATTATGAATCTGTTCTAAAGCTCTTTTTCCACTCGCAGAACTCATCATTTTTTCTACTTGCAAAGGCACAAAAGCGACAAAATCAAAAACCTCGTTTTTCAAATCCTTTAGAGGGTTGGATTCTGGGGGTATCACTCTTAAACAAGCCCCCCACTCCATGGCTCTTACAAGCATCATTTTACCTGCTACCTTGGAAGTGTCCAGACAACAAAGCATGCTACATCCTTCTTTTAAATCAAAAAACAGCTTGGTCGCCTTTGCACTTTCAATTAGCTGGGTACGAGACACCGTTATATTCTTAGGAGGACCGGTAGACCCTGATGTTTGTAATGTAAAATCATTTTTACCATTTAACCAATCAAAACAAAAACCAAATGCTTCTACATAAATCGGAGAAAGTTGACTTTTGTCTCCCTTTAAAATTTGGTTAAAGGTGAAAGATGAAGTTCCGAATGTTATCATAGGTCTTTTGCTATACAAAATAAATAAATTATCCACTGTCAAGCATAATCGGAAGCCTTAATTTTACAAAATTAAAATTGCCTGTTATCTTGCAGTAAAAAATTAGCCTGGAAATGATCAATTGGAAAACAGTTAAAGAATACAAGGACATTACTTATAAGAAATGTGATGGTGTAGCGAGGATTGCATTCAACAGACCAGATATAAGAAATGCCTTCCGTCCTCAAACTACAAGTGAACTTTATGATGCATTTTTAGATGCTCGTGAGGATGTTAATATTGGAGTGGTCTTATTGTCTGCTGAAGGCCCTTCCTCTAAAGACGGGGTTTATTCCTTTTGTAGCGGTGGGGATCAAAAAGCCAGAGGACATCAAGGTTATGTTGGTGAAGATGGTATGCACCGACTAAATATCCTTGAAGTACAACGACTCATACGGTTTATGCCAAAGGTGGTCATTGCTGTGGTCCCCGGATGGGCTGTAGGTGGTGGACATAGTCTACATGTCATTTGCGATCTTACTTTAGCAAGTAAGGAACATGCCATTTTTAAACAGACTGATGCTGATGTGACAAGTTTTGATGGTGGTTATGGTTCTGCCTATCTCGCCAAAATGGTTGGCCAGAAAAAAGCCAGGGAAATTTTCTTCCTAGGCCGAAATTATTCTGCTCAAGAAGCCTTTGAAATGGGAATGGTCAATGCTGTTGTACCCCATGATGAATTAGAAGACACTGCCTTCGAATGGGCACAGGAGATATTAGAAAAATCACCTACATCTATAAAAATGCTAAAATTTGCCTTTAACCTAACGGATGATGGCATGGTGGGGCAGCAGGTATTTGCAGGAGAAGCCACCCGACTTGCCTACATGACTGAAGAGGCAAAAGAAGGAAGAGATGCGTTTCTTCAAAAACGCAAGCCAAATTTCAAACACATTAAATGGATCCCTTAAACAGGTATTAAAATGGCGATACTTTATTTCACATGCTAGTTTGGATTTCTTATTTTAGATGGAAAAAAGTCTAATTTGGTAGAGTACCGGAGAATTGGCTTTCCTTGTTTTTCGTTTTAGGTCCATTACTTTTTAAAGGATTTAGAGGGGTTGGCTTGTTAATAAGCATAAAAAAGCCCAAGACAACATTTCGTTAGCTTGGGCTTTTTAATTTAACTCCCTCACAGTGATAATATCTGAATTGACTTTTTATGACTTTAGTCATAGTTTAGATTGATCTGACACATTGGTTAATCAACTAGTTCTGAGTATTTTTATGCAATAGCAAATGGAACTTAAAAGATATAGAACATTATGGATTTTGATTTAAAAAGGTACGAAATAGAAGTAACCGATATCTTAAGAAATGGTGAAACAGCTTTATTGTACGAGGCTGCCTTAAGATTAGAAAAAGGATCTGCCATATCCAGTACAGGGGCATTGATGGTTTTTTCAGGAAAAAAAACCGGAAGGAGTCCAAAAGACAAGAGAATCGTTAGACACCCTGAATCCGAAAAGCACATTGATTGGGGTTCAGTAAATTATGAGATGGATGAGCATACCTTTATGGTAAATAGGGAGCGGTCCATAGATTTTTTCAACACTAAAGATCACCTCTATGTGGTAGATGCATATGCCGGTTGGGATCCGAAATTCAGAATAAAGGTAAGAATCATTTGTACACGTGCATACCATGCACTTTTTATGCAAAACATGCTTATCCTACCTACGGCTGAAGAATTGGAAAATTTCGGAGAACCAGATTATGTTATTTTTAATGCCGGAGAGTTCCCTGCCAACCACTTCACTACTGACATGACTTCGAAAACCAGTATAGGGATCAGCCTGGAAAACAAAGAGGTTGTGATCTTGGGTACTGAATATGCCGGAGAAATGAAAAAAGGTATTTTTTCTATCATGAATTATTTAATGCCTGAAGAAGGTGTTCTGTCCATGCATTGCTCTGCTAATGTTGGAGAAAGTGGGGATGTCTCTTTA
Organism: Cyclobacterium sp. L-R; assembly: GCF_056859355.1. Taxonomy (NCBI): domain Bacteria; kingdom Pseudomonadati; phylum Bacteroidota; class Cytophagia; order Cytophagales; family Cyclobacteriaceae; genus Cyclobacterium; species Cyclobacterium sp. L-R. The sequence continues at coordinate 215,156 of NZ_JBSXOH010000097.1, read as the reverse complement.
CTATTTGGCCTTTCAGGTACTGGAAAAACAACACTAAGTGCTGACCCCAAGAGAAAGCTAATAGGAGATGATGAACACTGCTGGCATCAAGACGGCGTTTTCAATATAGAAGGAGGTTGTTATGCCAAAGCCATAGATTTAAGCGAGGAAGCCGAGCCTGATATATTTGGAGCCATTCGATATGGAACAGTTTTAGAAAACGTCATTTATGACCCAATTACCAGAGTAGTGGATTATTCTGATACTTCTATAACCCAAAATACCAGGGCTGCCTATCCAATTGATTTCATTGAAAACACAAAAATACCTTGTACAGCAGGCCATCCTAAAAACATAATATTTCTGACTTGTGATGCTTTTGGTGTACTGCCTCCTGTTAGCAAGTTGAGTCCCGAGCAGGCCAGTTACCATTTTATTTCAGGATATACTGCCAAAGTAGCCGGAACAGAAATGGGAGTAAAGGATCCACAAGCAACTTTTAGTGCTTGTTTTGGCGCTGCATTTATGATGTGGCACCCAAATAAATATGCTAACTTACTGGCTGACAAAATTAAAAAACACAATGTAAACGCTTGGCTGATAAATACAGGCTGGAGCGGAGGCTCCTACGGAGTAGGATCAAGAATTAAATTAAAGTACACACGTGCCATTTTGGATGCAATTCATAATGGAGATTTCGACAATGCTACATTTGCCAATGAAGGGGATTTTAATCTTCAAATCCCGACAAGCTGCAAAGGTGTGCCTAGTGAAATATTAATCCCAGAAAACACCTGGGAAGACAAAGTTAAGTTTAGTGAAGTAAAAAATAAATTGGTCAACCTCTTTAAGGGAAATTTCAAACAATTTGAAGATCAAGTGGATGAAAACATTTCCAAAGCAGGTCCCAAGTAAATAGCAAATGGGAAAAATCAGATTTTACAGTGTTATCATTGGTTTACTAGGAATGCTTCTGTTACAATGCCAAACAAAAGAAAAAGAAGGGGAAACTAAAAGCACCCCTTCTTTTTTAATTGACAACTTTTCCCTCCTGGCATTCGAAGAAATTGTCTCTGAAGTTGAATTTATCCCATTGATGGCGCCAAAGGACACCTTGATAAACCTTTCTTGCAATGTAAGCGAATTGGTCGTTAATGATAAGATTTTCTATGCCAGCAGGTGCTATAAAGACCTTTCTATTCATACATTTGATCTGGAAGGAAACCACCTTCAGAGCTGGAATAAAAAAGGAGAAGGCCCAGGTGAATATCCGTCATTACACGGCTTGATTGTTGATAACAATGAACTATACATAAGCACAGGAAGAGGATCAATATTAAAATATGGCTTACCTGCATTTGAATTTAAGGAAGAAATTCAATTAGGAGATTATAATTTCGTTCCTACGGTGTCGTTTATTTCAGCATATAACTGGTTGATTTCTTCTGAACCTCCAGGCAACGAGCGGCAAGAAATTTTTCATGTAGTAAATACAGAATCCGGGAAGGTGAATACCCTCCCTATTTTATCCCTGCCCTATAGTGGCGAATTAAACCCTGGAATGTTTGCTAACATGGAAGAGGGTAAACTGTTAAGTTTTGGCCTTTCAGATACCATATACAGTTATCAGCATGATGCGATCAAACCTTTCGTCATCTTAAATTTTGGAGACAAAAGTATCAGCCCGGATGATTTTGAATTAGAAGGAGAAGCCTTTGTAGAAAAAATATTACTTTCTCAAAATTATGCCTTTAATACAGGGCAAATTGATTACAGTGAAGGTATACTTAAATTTATGGCCTATGGTATTGAAAAAAACCCTCTTTTCGACCAAGCAGACCTTTCTACCTTTCCTTTTTATGATGTGTTTATCTCCCGAAATACCGGAGGACTCAAAATGACAAAGGCGCTATTAAATATTAGAAACAACAGTTGTTCAGCGGAAGGTTATTTTTACCAAGCCATGCAACAAACAGATTGGCAAAGGGCTTTAGACTTAGGGTATTTTGGCAAATATGAAGAAAAACTCCTACAAAGTATTGAGAAATTATCTGATGAGGAAGATCCTATAATTCTGAAATTTAAAGTTGCATTTTAGCGGATATCTGTTCAAATTATAATTTAAAGAAATAAGCATTGATTCTTCGTGTAGGAAGATCAATTCATGTGTTTCAATTTAAAGCATTCATTCAATTTCAAAAGAATTGGACATCATTTTTCACTATTCAGTAATTAAGCCCATTATAAACCATCAATTAAATGAAAAGCAGAATTCACACCCTTTTAGGTCTTGTAATTTTATCCACCTTGCTATTGAATCCCTCTTCTAGTAAAGCTCAAAACCATGTAGTGGAGACCTATAAAATAGTTGGTAACGATTCTTTAAAAATGGACATTTACCTTTCAGACGAACAAAAGAAAGACAAACCTGCAATGGTGTTTTTCTTTGGCGGTGGATGGGTTTCTGGTAGTTGGGATCAATTCCGACCACATGCCCTTCACTTTTCTAAAAAAGGTTTTGTAACCATATTGGTAGACTATAGGGTTGCTTCACGACAAAAGACCAGTCCTTTTGATGCGATTGAGGATGCAAAATCCGCTATGAAATACGTTAAAAAGAATGCTGAACGGTTTGGCTTGGATAGTGCCAAGGTCATTGCCTCCGGAGGTTCTGCTGGTGGACACTTGGCCGCTGCTACTGCAACTGTTCCAGGCTTTGAGGGTCAGGATAACGGAATAATTAGCACCAAGCCTGTTGCCTTACTTTTATTTAACCCTGTAATAGACAATGGACCAGCCGGATATGGGTATGACCGAGTAGCTGAAAGGTACAAAGATGTCTCCCCTCTCCATAACTTGAATACGGGTGTTCCACCGACACTTTTTTTTCTAGGAACCAAAGATCAATTGATTCCGGTAGAAACTGCGAGGTACTATAAAACGGCCATGGAAAAACTAGGAAGTTATTGCGAATTAATCTTATATGAAGGACAACCCCATGGCTTTTTTAATTATAAAAACCGTGAGATTTACGAACAAACAATAATTGAAACTGAGGCATTTTTAAAGAAAATAGGTCTACTTCCCAATTCTGAAACTGAATGAACCTATCAGTAGCAGGTAAAGCAATATTGTATTTTAGTTATTTTATTGAATAACAGACTAAAGCCAATCCTGACAGTTATAATTGTAAGGATTGGCTTATTAATTTATTCTGCTTTGTTGAGCCTGAATTCAACAAATATTATTCAATTTTGCAGCCTTTTTTTTCAAACTTTCCTACCCTGTTCCTTTCCCAAACTCTCCGAGTTCAGATTTAAGCCAAACTCCTAGCACTTACAAGGGGACAAGCTCAAACTTTTGGATAGCATCGGCTAGGACTGAAAACAAATACCTAGAAAATATATTACCATGCATTAGCTTGCTAAAAAAAATAGAAGCGAAAACATGGCAGAATAAAATACAATTCAAGATTGTTATTATCCTGTACCAAAATCCTTTTTTAAGCTTAAAAAGTGTAATTAAAACACTTTATTATGGATTTTGAAGAAAATTTCATAAAATATTATTTGGTAAAAATAGAAAATATAGAATTATTAATTTTTTTTTAACTTAATCGAAAGATAAGCTAAAATGATGCTTGCGATTCCATTTGTTTTTATTAAGTTTAAAAAATCATAACAATTTAAATACTTACTCAGTAAGGCATTGCGCCAAAAATATAGCTGTAGTCGGTTAAAATAAACCCACCTAGAAGCCTTTGTAACCCAAAGGCTTTTTTTTTATTTTAGCAGTAATGCTTCTAAAATATCTCCTACAAAATAGGCAACCATTGCTGCTATGACCCCTAGTGCAAGTGTCTCGATTACACTTTGCCAAATGCCTGTTTGATTTACCCAGCTTTTTAAAGCACCCACAAAGATAAATGCAACTCCGGTAAGCAAGCAAGTCCATAAAAACACGTCAAAGTTCGCTTCATAAAAGTAATCCCACATGTAAACTGTAAGTGGAATAAATCCAACAGCAATAAAGGAAATAAGCGTAGCAAGGCCTATTTTGAAAGGACTCTTGACTTCTTCAATCATATTTAGTTCGTCCTTCATCATTTCATTTACCCACCTGTCTCTATCAGAAACAATGACATTCACCACTTCTTGCAAAAGCTCTCCTTTAAATCCTTTCTCCCTATAAATGGCAACAATTTCTTCCCGTTCTTTCTTAGGAATATTATCTACCTCCCAATATTCAATGTTTTTGTGTTTCTGATAATTCTCCTTCTCTGATTTGGAAGAAAGGTAGGCACCAATGGACATGGACAATCCATCTGCAAATAAATTAGCAAAGCCCAAAATAATTATCACCATAGGATCTAGATTAGCACCTACTGCCCCTGCAACAACCGCAAAGGTTGTAACAGCTCCATCTATACCGCCATATACAAATTCTCTTAAGTATTCCTGAAGGTTTTTAAAAAAAGGTAATTCCTGATGTAATTCTGACTCTTCCAAATCTTGTCTATTTAAAGTCTACAATTGAATAATTATTTAACCCGAAATATGCAATAGACATTCTATTACGTGCTGAAATCGCTTTAAAATCAGCCACTTCGTTGCTATTTTCAATTTCACCAAAGCGGTGCTATGCTAAAATCTCCAAACAGCCTGATTTTCTTGCGATTGCAACACTTCCCGTAAACACGGGACAGGCTATCACGAATTCTATTAATCCGGGTTTAATGACCCTGCAAAGTACAGTTTTCACGATGCCTTTTGAATTTACAAAAAATCAATTAGTCTGGAAAATAAAAAGAAGTTGGGCCATATTATATTCCTGAAAGGTACTATTGATTCCACCACCAAGTACAAAACCTTTTACAAATCGCTCCTTACTTAAGCCAATTGATTTCCATAAATTTAAGCCAGAACTAACAGATCAGAGTTAAAAGAATGGAATCCATCAATCAATTTGACTTCCGGAGAAATTAGAAATTGATAATAAATGGCTTCATTTTTTAAAAAAACTAATGAATTACCAGATTGAAAAATAATAATTGAAATTAATCTCCTTGAATATGAAAGTGATAAAGCAAATCAACTCTTTTTTTTTGCCCTACTATTGTAAAAAAACAAACATTCTTCTACCTTTGTATCACTTCAAACGAGGAGTAATAAACAAACAAAAAAAGGAGTGGTAGTTCAGCTGGTTAGAATGCCTGCCTGTCACGCAGGAGGTCGCGGGTTCGAGTCCCGTCCATTCCGCTTATAGCCTTGGAATTCCAAGGCTTTTTTTTGCCTTCATAGTAAACAATTGTTTTTCTATATTTGAATTAATTGAATATAGAAGAAATGAACAACCAAAAAGGAGTGGTAGTTCAACTGGTTAGAATGTCCCGATGTTTCGGGAAGGCCGTTGGTTCGAAACTTAAGATAGAAATATAAAGGAGTGGTAGTTCAGCTGGTTAGAATGTCCCGATGTTTCGGGAAGGCCGCTGGTTCGAAACTTAAGATAGAAAAAAAAGGAGTGGTAGTTCAGCTGGTTAGAATGTCCCGATGTTTCGGGAAGGCCGTTGGTTCGAAACTTAAGATAGAAATAAAAAAGAGTGGTAGTTCAGCTGGTTAGAATGTCCCGATGTTTCGGGAAGGCCGTTGGTATGAAACTTAAGATAGAAATAAAAAGGAGTGGTAGTTCAGCTGGTTAGAATGCCTGCCTGTCACGCAGGAGGTCGCGGGTTCGAGTCCCGTCCATTCCGCAAAACCAACCCAAATTAGCTAATCATTTAGCTTTTATGGGTTGGTGTTTTACTTTAGGGGTCATGAGATTAGACTTCAAAAAATCCACAAGAAACACCTAAATCACTTCCTTCACCAGAGCAATAATCCTCGGAATGCATTTGATAGGCCTAGGGCCCATCAAATGATATACTCATTTTAGCTCCCCGTCACTTCTTCAATTACACGTAGCCAGTTCAAACCAAGAATTTTTTTAATTCGTTTGTCACTATACCCCAATCTTTGCATTGCCATTGTAATCTGAGGATAATCGCTAATGTCTTTAATTTCTCGTGGCAATTCAGGTCCTCCATCCAAATCACAACCTAAGGCCATATGATCCTCACCAACTAAATTTACCCCATAATCGATCACTTTGGCTAGCTGATCCACATGCATCCAATATTCGTCAGGAATGGTGCCATTGAAGACCAGAGGAACTTCTTTTCTCACTGCATCATCAACCTCTTCAATTGTATTCATGGAGGTTGATTCCTTCACTGACTCGGGTGTAGTTTCTTTAGGGGCTGTTTGCCAAGCCCAGTATTTAGGATTGTTAAATAGACTGCCAAAGTGAATACCTATCACCCCTCCTTTTGCTGCCACGGCCTTTGCTGCCTCATCTGTAATACAACGTGGATGTGCCACAATACTGTAAAAACCCCCATGACTGTAGGTTATTGGGTGTTTACTTGCCTCCGCTGCTTGTAATATGGCATCATTGGATGCATGGGCAATGTTAATAACCATCCCAAGGTTATTCATTTCAGCGATAATTTCTCTCCCCAAATCATTTATCCCACCCCAACGACTTACATCATTGCAAGTATCTATAAAGGCATTTGTGGTATTGTGTGCAGTAAGCTGTATCGACCTTAAACCTAAGCGATAAAGTGCCCTAAGTAAATTAATATCTCCATCTAAGTCAAAGCCTCCTTCTAAGTCAAGAAAAGCAGCCATTTTACCTTTCTTATTGATTCGTTTAATATCTTTAGCATTAAGCGCCAATTCAATGACTGAGTTATTCTTTTTTATCTGATCTAAAGCAAGATTTATAACACGAAACGTGTTCTTTACCTCAAACCTTCCAGGGTAATAATGCTCAGGAGTATAAACCGTGAAAAACATGGCATCTAAGCCACCTTCTTTTGCCCTTGGTAAATCAACGGTTCCGTCGGAATATCTTTGACCAATGTCTGTATTCATCAGCAACTCACGGGTCATTACATGTACATGTCCATCCATCACAAATGCTTCACGATGCAACTTCGGCATTATTTTATCCTGAGGCATCACTGGAAGTTTTTTACTTCCATTAGCTCCTGCCAATAAAGAATGAAGTGGCAATACACTTCCTGCTATTGGTAATAAGGTTAAGCCCTTAATAAGATTTCGGCGTTTCATTTATATATGCTTTTATTATTTTTTAATTTATTTATGCGAATAATTAAAATGGATTTTTGGTAGACAGGCAAAGCTATTGCCTCAATAAAAAACCCATTTAAATATTATGGTTCTTTGAATGCGCTTAGCGCGGACCTATTGATCAAACCCACGAATATAAGGACGAGCAGGTGGTCGCTCTCCAGTATTGAATTGTGCGCCACGGGTAGTTCGATAAGTCATGTTCATATACGGCGTTTCGATACGACGACCGACAGCAGAATAGCGACCATTCTCCCAGTTGGATTCTACATAGTGGTTTGTTATCCCTGTTGACAGAAGTAAACGTTCTGCATTGAACGGTTCCTTTTTGGTCACCATCATCTCTGTGATCCAATGTGGCTGGGCATTGGAGGCATGATACTGGTCAAATGGACCAGCCCAACCTAGCATAGAGACGATCGTAGGTTCATTCCGCCCTTCAATCTCTCCAGCAAAGGTCCAACCTACACCTTTTCCAGAAATCACTGCTCCTTTGGTTCCATCATTGTATTCTACGATACAAACATTAGCTCGATTGTTCTCTTGAAAGTGTCCTGGATTAAGGTCAAAATCTTCGGCCACAGCCTCAAGCAGCTTACTGGCCCAAGAATTGCGCTCGACCCATTCCCATGTTTCTTTCCCTCGAATGGATTGTACTGACTTAACACCTGTTTCGCCTCCCTTTCGCCGCTCTACAAAAGCTTGAAGCACATCTATACAATGGAAAATGCCACCCTCATCGGAAGCACCTCCAACTACGATCGAATGTTTTAAAGGCGTGTCTATATCAAGTTCTTTCTCTGGTTTACGATAGTAAACTGGTATAGAGGACCCTCCATTTAAAGGGAAGTTTAGCTCTCGGGATTTGTCAAACATCCACTTTGCTTCGTCCCAATCGTAAGAGAGGTGCTTGTCATTAAAAACCGGAACAGCACGCTTACTCTGTTCAAAAACCTTTACAACCTGTTGGTAAATCCTCCAGCGAGGTAAAAGCCAGCGTCCTTTAAGGTCTTTGGGATAATCGCCGTGTTCGGCGACAATTACAACGCCATCCACTGCCAGTTCTTCACCTCCTAGTGTTACTGCTTCGCCAACAGTCTTAAACACCGGAATACCTTTCGATTTGGCTACTTTCTGACCCAAAACGCTTGTCTCGTACTGATCCAAATAAATGGCTACAACTTCAACCCTGGAGGGTATATACTCCCCTTTCCACCAATAACCATCTAATAGTTTGGTCACAATCCAGTCTGCATGGGATCTAGTCTCACCCCAATAACTAGCTAATACTGCTATACGAGGCTTGTTTGCTGTAGTTTTTGCGAAAACATTGGTGGGTATACCCGACAAGGCTGTAATTCCTGCAACACCAGTTATCCCAAGCATTTCGCGTCGGGAAAGCAGGGGATTAGTGTTTAAAATTTTTGTAATAGAAAGTGAATCAGTTGCTCTATCAGCAATTTGTTTCTTTGACATAATGTTTAAGATTTCAGTAATTAAGGTTGAAGTGGTTTCCTTATCATTTACTATAAATCTAAACAATTAATTTTATATTGGTTTTATTTTTCAATCTCCTCAGATAAAGAACCCCTTGCTTTAAGCTTCGATTCTCCTTTACGCTTTGGTCCCAACATCCGATATTTGAAGGGTTTAAGATTTCTTTTTTAGTGTTTTGCCTTTATGGGCTGCTATGTGATTTGTCTTGCTGCTTTTTATTTCATACTGAGGTTCTTCCTCGCTGGCATGATGTATACCCTTTGTAATCAAAATCAGCGGTATGCACCTTAATGATTGTTCCTGACACATGCCCAACTTCTGAGTTCCAAGTAACTTCGTCTCCTACTTTGAACTCGAAATATGCAATAGACAATCTATTACGTGCTGAAATCGCTTCAAAATCAGCCATTTCGTTGCTGTTTTTAATTTCACCATAGTGGGGCTATGCTAAAAAATCCAAACAACCTGATTTTCTTGCGATTGCAACACTTCCCGTAAACACGGGACAGGCTTCACCCCTGACAATCAGGACAGAGAAATCCTATTACATAATCCGGGTTGAACCTATGCTTCATTTTTAAATTAATTCAAAACCATACAAACCATTAGGAAGGGCAAAATTTCCTAAATAAGCATCAACAATTTAAATTCAATTGCAAATCCTTATTAGGAAACTTTGCCATTATAACAACCTAAATTTCAAACAAACTAAACAGGAATTCCTTCCGTTTTTTTCATTCGGTCCCAATTTCTATGCTGAGCAATCGCTTTAATAAAAGCTTCAGGTTCAGCATTAATCAATATTGCTTTATCTTCTTTAAAATCCTTCACATATGTTTCGTCCAGAAGATGTTCTCCTTCATTGTCCGCAGCAATGGCTTTGCAATGTTTTAAAGCTTCATTAATAAACTTTTTGAACTTGGCATTTTTCAACAATGAAGCTACAGACGACTGTCCTCCGGGTATGTACAGTGCATCATACAAAACACTTTCAGTGGTGTTGATGCTTGCATCTACAGGATGATCCATATCAGAATCACACTTAATAGTACCACCATGTGGAGCAACTATACTCAGTATAGCATTTTCAGCTTCCAATGCCGTTTTCATTGCTTTAAAATCCTCCATATTGAACCCATCTCCAGCCAACAAAGCTACTTTGCGTGTTGCTATGCTGTCAAATTTGGTATTTGATTGGCTTAATGCAGCAGATTTATCAAGGTAATTCTTTTTAGGACCAGGCTGGTAATCGACCACGTTTGCATCTGCACCTATGGCTTGATTAATGGGTTGATCTATTTTTTCAGGAACACTTAATCCTAAATTACCTGCCACTTCCTCTGCCAATCCATTATCAATTTGTGCAATCATCCATAGCATCCTTTCTTGAATGTGTTTGTGGTTACATTTCCCTAATTCAAAGGAATATGCATTGGCCACATGCTTTTTTTCCCAATCTGCTAAACTTCTGTAAAAGAGAGCTGGCTGAGAAAAGAAATCATTGAAACTTTCACTTCTCGCTCTTATTTTTTTTCCATCAATTCTTTCCTCATAAGAAGAAAAAGCTCCTTCTGCTATTTTAGAAAGATGAGGGCATCCTCCTCCAAGTGTATTAGGAAAGTAAGCAGTTTGGCCTTTAGGTATTTCGGTCTGCATGTGTCCATCACGTTGGTTATGGTGCGACTTGGCTAAAGGCTGATTGATGGGTATTTGATGGAAATTTGGGCTTCCTAATCTGGAAAGCTGTGTATCACGATAAGAAAACAATCGACCCTGAAGTAAAGGGTCATTGGTAAAATCAATTCCAGGCACAATATTTCCAGGCAAGAATGCCACCTGTTCTGTTTCTGCGAAAAAATTCTCCGGGTTCCTATTCAAAGTCATCTTGCCGATAATCTTTACAGGAACCATCTCTTCGGGAATCAATTTGGTAGCATCTAATAGGTCGAAGTCATATTTATGTTCGTCTGCCTCTGGTACGATTTGAACCCCAAGCTCCCATTCTGGAAATTGGCCGGATTCGATTGCGTCCCAAAGGTCTCTTCTGTGAAAATCAGAATCTGCTCCACTTATCTTTGTTGCCTCATCCCAGGTAACCGAGTGCACTCCTAATAATGGTTTCCAGTGAAATTTCACGAAATGTGCTTCTCCTTTTTCATTGACAAGGCGGTAAGTATGAATTCCAAACCCTTCCATCATCCTTAGACTTCTAGGAATGGCCCTATCACTCATTACCCAAATCTGATTGTGTAAGGTTTCCGGCGTAAGCGATATGAAGTCATAAAAAGTATCATGGGCCGAAGCCGCTTGAGGTATTTCTTTGTTGGGCTCTGGCTTCACTGCGTGAATAAGATCAGGAAATTTCATGGCGTCCTGAATAAAGAAGATCGGCATGTTATTGCCCACCAAATCCCATGTTCCCTCTTCTGTATAAAATTTCACGGCAAAACCACGAACATCTCTTGCAAGATCAGTTGATCCTTTGGAACCGGCAACAGTTGAAAACCTTACAAAAACAGGCGTTTTTCTATTTGTATCTGTAAATATTCCTGCTTTGGAATATTGGCTAATGCTGTCATACAACTCAAAATACCCATGCGCCCCACTCCCTCTGGCATGTACAATTCGTTCTGGAATCCTTTCGTGGTCAAAACTGGTAATCTTTTCTCTAATGATAAAATCCTCCAAAAGTGTCGACCCCCTGACGCCGGCTTTTAGTGAGTTATTGGTATCATTGACCTTTACACCTTGCCTGGTAGTAAGCGCTTGGTCTTTAGGGTCTATTGTAAACTTTTCTAGTTGGTCTTCTTTTGCTGTTTTATGTTCCTTATTTTTCATGATAAGATTTTTAAAGGGTTAAAGAAATCAAATCTAATAGGACAATAAGAAAAAATATAGCTCAAAAGATTTATATATTACCTCAATCAAATTACAAGATTGGTTTTAAATAATATAAGCCTTTAATTATTCTAAAAAACACAGCATTTAAACTTTAAAAGCTTACTATTAATTTTGAATTTCATAGTGTTTAACAAAGTCAATTTCACCAGCTTTATTTAATTTAAAATTAATATTTTACTCTCCTTTCTATTTTACTGAAAAGAAATAACAAGGGTTTGGTGAGTTAAAAATGAGTTTTATCTATAAACATAATCTTGAATAGCAAGTTTCTATTTAAGAATACAAAAAATTCTTATTGGTCAATTAAACCCGAAATATGCAATAGACAATCTATTAGGTGCTGAAATCGCTTCAAATTCAGCCACTTCGTTGCTGTTTTCAATTTCACCATAGCGGTGCTATGCTAAAATCTCCAAACAGCCTGATTTTCTTGCGATTGCAACACTCATCACGACTCCTATTACAAAATCCGGGTTAAAAACAGTTCCAAAAGGCGAAATTATAAGTACAATGGATACAATCAGAGAAATAGATGATTCAGCGCTCTGCATTTTTAGAAAGAAATGGGCTCGGGGATTCAGATTCATTGATGAAAATGGGAAAGTTATTAAGGATAAAAAGAAATTAAAACGGCTAAAAAACCTTGTTATCCCTCCCATGTGGGAAGAAGTAAGGATTTGTCGCTTTGAGGATGGGCACATACAAGCTACTGGAAGAGACAAAAAAGGCAGAAAGCAATACATCTACCATTCTATCTATGAACAAAAATGCCAAGAAGAGAAATTCAATAAAATGTCCAGTTTTGCAATGGCATTACCTAGAATCCGTAAAAAGGCCTATAAAGCTTTAAAAGCAAAGGAATGGAATAAAACAAAAGTACTTGGACTGATGGTATTGATCCTGGATGAATATGGAATCCGAATTGGAAATAAATACTATCAAGCCAGTAATGAAACCATTGGGTTGACGACCTTGCGAAGAAAGCACATGAAAATCGAAGGTGATGGGCTTGTATTTCATTATACTGGAAAAAGTAAAATTGAACGTAAAGTGTTGATAGACGATGCTGAACTAATTAAATTAATAAAGGATTCAGCAGAGCTTCCTGGGTATGAAATATTTCGTTACCAGGATGAATCCGGAAATTTCCAAGCTGTAGACAGTGATGAAGTAAATCAGTTTATTAATGAAAATATGGGCGAAGAGTATTCTAGTAAATACTTTCGTACTTGGGCAGCCTGCAGGTTAGCTGTAGAATATTACCCTAAAGCATGGAAAGAACTTAAAAAATCAAAGCGCAAAAAATTTAGCAATATCCTTATAAAAATGGTGGCTTCAGAATTGGGCAACACTCCTACGGTTTGTAAAAACTATTACGTACACCCGGCTATTTTTAATGAAATTGATCAACAAACCCTGCCTAATCCTAATCCCTTCAAACCAACAAAGAGCCTCTATAACTTATCTAATAGCGAAAAACTCGCCCTAAAGATTATTGAAAAAGCCTCCTCCGAAAAGTGATTTTAGTAAATATTACTCTTCTGAAATTATAAAATCTTATTAAGCCAAAACCATGAACAAACCGTATTATATCATTTAAAAAAACGATTCCATAACCACTTTAATAAAACCACAAAAGGGAGAATTACTGCTCCTACAATCAATCCTATAATAAACTCCTGAAGTATAGAGGGTAGCGCAGGTATCAAATGGTGAAAGAAATCAATATTGTGTACAAAAATACCTCCGGCTACCAAAAGCAAGGCAATGGTACCTATCACTGACAAACTTTTTATTACAAGAGGTAATGCTTTCACCAATAGCTTTCCGAAAAAATCAGAAAGGCTTTTCTCCTCCTCATTGTAGGAGATCAATTTGTAACCGAAGTCATCCATCCTAATTATTACTGCTACAATTCCATAAACACCTGCAGTAGCTAATACTGCAATAAAAGAAACCACCAAAATCTGAACCCAAATTACTTCTTGAATTACTGTCCCTAAAGCAATAATTACAATCTCCACCGATAAAATAAAGTCCGTGAAAATGGCAGATTTTATTTTATCATTTTCTGAGGCTAAAATTTCTTCTTCAGTTAATTTTTGACTCAATAGTTCAGGTTTATGGTGCTTATGTCCAGCGAAGAATTCATATACTTTCTCAGCTCCTTCGTAGGCCAAATAAAGACCGCCCAATAGTAATACAATGGTAATTACCTTAGGTAAGAATGCACTTAGCAAAAATGCAGCCGGCAAAATGATTAATTTATTAACAAAAGAACCTTTTGTAATGGCCCATAATACTGGAATTTCACGAGATGCGATAAAACCTGATGATTTCTCAGCATTTACGGCTAGGTCATCTCCTAATATACCCGCCGTTTTTTTAGCTGCCACTTTACTCATTGTAGCCACATCATCCATAAGCATAGCTATGTCATCCAATAATGCAAAAAAACCTGAAGCCATGTAGTATATGTTTAAAATGATTTAATTAATGTAAAATGTATTTTTTTAATCCTCACTATCTTCCTTAAACCTAAGGGCTAAAGGAAATAAATAATATTATTTCCAACCACCAATTTTATACCTCGGTTCCAATTTACTTGAATAAGACAAACAATTAATTTTTTGAGTTCATTCAAAAATTAAGAACTAGGTATCTTGTACCAGATTTAAAACAAACAATTTAGATATGCTTAAATGGACAATCATATTCTTTCTATCGGCAATTCTTGCAGCAATGTATGGTTTTGGAGGTTTAGCCGAAGGTGCAGAAGATGTGGCTAAAGTAATGTGTTTTATCTTTACTGGTATGGTTTTTGGGTCACTATTTTCAAATTTTAAAAGAATTTGAAGCGATTTGGAAAACTATTAGGCCTAAGAGAATCAACAGGGCAATAAAAAACTTAACTTTCCTGCTACCATTGCCTTATAACCAATTTATGTAATGGCATACTTTTCTTTTTCAATTAGTTAAGCCCAAATCGTATATTTTGCATTGAAACTGATGGGAAGTAATCTCAATTAGTCTAAAGTTTTAAAAATCCAATTGAGCCTACTTCTTAGGCGTGGTAAAATTGGAGTATACGGTCCTACTAAGGTCCTGGTGTATTTAAGATTCATGCAGATTAGAGGTATCAATACCTCAAAAAGCCAATGGCGGTACATTCCCTTTTCAGTAAGTTAGCCCCATATGTAGTGCTTTTAAAGTTATTTTTAGAAAGGGTCAAAAGCACTAAGCAATAAGATTTTAAATGCTTATTTGATATTATTACGATACCAGACACCAACCTTAAAGTAGGACTTGGGTTATATAAATTATAATATTCTAACCAAACAAAAAATGGAAAGCTTGTTTACAACCACCTGGACCTCAATTGCCTTAATGGCAATAACTGCTTTAGGCATCTATATTTCTGTTATATTACTTACTAGAATTAGCGGTAAGCGAAGCTTTTCAAAAATGTCGAGTTTTGATTTTGCAATGACAGTAGCTGTGGGCTCCATTATAGCCACAACCATCCTTTCTTCAACAGTTAATTTAACTGAAGGGGTATTCGGTTTAGTGATTGTCTATTTTTTACAAATTTCAATAGCCCTGGCTAGAAGAAATAAGTTTATAGAAAACATTGTAGACAACACGCCGCTATTGTTAATGGATGGTGAAAAAATATTGGACTATAATTTAAGAAAAGCGAGGGTCTCTGAAAGTGATCTTCGCTCAAAACTTCGTGAAGCAAACGTAACACAATTATCTCAAGTAAGGGCGGTTATTTTCGAAACTACGGGTGATATCTCAGTTCTTCATTCTCAGGAGGATCAACCAATTGATTTATGGCTAATGAAAGATGTGGATAGGGTCTAAGTTTTATTCGCCTCATTGATCAAGTAAGAAAAAACTAATTTCCCCCAACTTGAAATAGCCCAATACTTCAGTACCTACGGTAAACCAAAAATAAACCATCGCATAATCAAAACTCCCTATTGCTAAATCTACTTTCTCACCGTTGTAATCAACCATGCCAATTGGTCACTATTATATAAAGCGAGCTAACTTGAACAAATGGCCTTGGAGTTTCACTACTTTGATCTGCTTTAGATTTTCGAGCTCAATAGTCGGAGTATAACATAAAAAAACAGACATACCCTTAGTTCTGAATGTGCCTGTTTTTTTATGTTCCCGTATATTTCCCAAATTATTCCACTATATCTTTCAGTGATTTTATTTGTTCCAGATCCGTTCTGATTTTAATGGCATGATTCTGAATTATTTGATCTAACATTATTGGTAAATGTTGGACTTCCAATAATTCTTCATATTCTTCTAAAGCAGCCTTATCCCCTCGGATAGCCTCCTCAAGCATTTCAGCATCATTGTTTCCTGCTATAAATGATTTCGCATCCATCCATGCACGATGAATGGAACCAGTAAAACTACCTTCTGTATTCATTTCATCAAAATTGGCTGCCAATTCCCTTTTCAATCTTAAATTAAAATCCCTGCGTTCATTTGACCTTTTTAGGAAAAAGCTTCTTAGTTCAGGGTTTTTTGTATTTGCGGCAGCCGTTGCATATCCTTTCTCCGCATCCTTATTTTTTTCTAAAATCTCAGAAAGTTGAATGTTCAGTTTATTATTTTCCCTATCCATCTTGTTTTGTTTTTGAAATTAATAAAGGCTTAAATTTAAACGTAAAAACCCTTAACTATTAACTTCAAAAAATACTTTATTGACTTATAAAAAAATGCTTTATAGTTAATTTAAAATAAAATCCATAACAAACAACAAACTTGAACCAACACAGCTCATTTAGAACCAATCAAGTTATTTTTAATTATAAGGGTTAAGAGAACTGGCAAGAAAGAAAGAAGGAAATGTTTGCTATTAAACCAATTAAAAAAATACAATCTGATTTTGAAAGTGCGCAAATGGTTAGGAATGTTTTTCTGGCAGGATAACAGTAAAGGTAGTTCCTATCCCTTCCTCACTTTTAGTTGTAACCATTCCCTTATGATTACTGATAATCTTTTTCACAATAGCCAAGCCAATGCCTGTGCCCTCATATTCGTGTTTACCGTGTAACCTTTGAAAAACTTCAAATATTTTTCCTTCTGTACCTTTGGGTAAGCCAATCCCATTATCTTCGACCTGAATGGCAAAGTATTTTTTATTCTGATTTAAATTTAATTTGGACAATTGATTTGAGACAACTTCCGACGCCCTAATTCTAATTTCAGGAGCCACATTTTTCCTTGAGAATTTAATGGCATTATTTAATAGGTTTGAAAAAACTTGACGCATCTGAAACAAAATGGCTTCAATTTCAGGAAGCCTTTCAACAGTTACCTTAGCATTAGATTGCTCAATTATACTATTGGATTCTTCAAGGACTTGTGCTAAAACATCATTTAAATCAATGGATTCATATTTAGTAATATCATCATTAGAACGAGAAAAGGTTAGCAAATCATCAATAAGGATCCGCATTCTACTGGCAGCAAATGAAATTTTATCAAAATGATTTTTCCCTTTATCAGTAAGCCTCTCCACCTCATTTTCCATGATTACAGAAGTATACATTTGTATTTTCCGCAATGGTTCCTGAAGATCATGACTCGACACATAAGCAAACGATTGTAGCTCTTCATTTGCAATTTCAAGTTTAGCAACAGAATCCTGCAATTTGTCATTTGACTCAAGCAGGAGTTTTGTTCTTAAATCTACCTGACTTTCCAATTCCTTTGTGAAGTTTTCAAGCCTTTTTCTGGACAAGACTTGATCTGTAACATCAGTAGCTGTAACAATCACTCCTGAAATAGTTCCATCAATTTCAGACAAGGGTAGGTAATGGTAATCCAAAAAGAATTCTTTCTCTATACCACCTGAGTTAATGACAGCTTTAGAGGCATTGCTTTTCACCCCATTTCCTGTACTCAACACATATTGAAGCTCATCCAAATACTTCTGATATGTTAATTCTGGAAAAACTTCCACCAATCGCTTTCCTTCGACCTCCTCCCACTCTCTATTCCACAGATGGCTTAGCATCCGATTATTCGCCATTTCAATTTTCAATTCTTTCCCCCTTAAAATGGCCATGGCAATTGGGGAATGCTGCATGTGTTTTCTAAACTGACTTTCATTTTCAGCCAATGCATTTTTTGCTTCAACAAAATCAGTAACCTCATTGGTTACTAACATTACTTCGACAACTTCTCCAGCAAAAAATGTAATCGGCTGAATAATAAAATTGAAATAAGTATTTTCAATTTCTCCATCTCTTTTTATAGATACCTGAAATTCAGTACCACGGGTAGGTTTTTGTTTATTGAAAACCTCTTCAAACAAATGAGAGACAGTGCCTCTAACTTCGGGCATTGCTTCAAAAAGTTTTTTACCTACAAAATTATTGGCATCCCTATCTACAAATTTTAACATTGCATTGTTTGCCATTATATTAACCAAATCCCGCCCTTTAAAAATGGCTATTCCCACAGGTGCTTTGAAAACAATATCTCTAAAATGCTGCTCTTGTTTTTTTATTTGGGCATTGGCGAGCTTTAACTTTTTTTCATAGCGAACTTGCTCAGACACATCCTGCAAAGTACCATTAAAGTGTACAGGCTCCTGAGCATTATTAAATCGGACTCTCCCTTTTGCACGAACAATTCTAACTTTATTAGTCATATCATTCCTTATGGAAAAAGTATCTGAAAATTTACCATTATTTAGACCTATCAAGGCTTTTTTTATGGAACCTAAAACCCTATCGATATCCTCTGGAACAATTGCCTTTAGTGCATTTTCCAAATTAACGGCCTTAACCTTTGGAATCCCCAGCCACTCCATTAATCGGTCATTCCCTTTAAATGTATCCATTAATGGATTAAAATCCCAGGCGCCTAATTCCGCAGCATCAATAGCAAATGCAAGTTGACTTTCACTTTCTTGGAGCTGTTTTAAATTATTCACAGCATCGGTTGTTTCTATGCATGTAATTAAAATCCCCTCCGTCTCTTCATTATCTCCTATAAGCACACTATAACTAAAAGTCCAATAAACATCTTCCATCCTTCCATTTCTGAAAATGGAAACAAGCTGATTTTCATGCCAAGTTGGATCACCTGTGTGCCAGACGTTCTTGATTTCTTTTAATAAAGTATGCACCAATTCAGGGAAGGCCTCTTCAAATCGCTGACCTAAGATAATTGGATGTTTTCCATCCTTTCCCAAACTAGGGCGATAAGCATCATTGTAAAAACAATAATGCTCTTCACCCCAAAGAATAAAATTAGGAAATGCTGTTTTCAGCATACTGCTTACAGCCAATCTTAATGACAAGGGCCAATTTTCGGGAATTCCTAAAGGATGATCCTTCCAGTCTTTATTGCCTATCATCCACCCCATCTCTCCGCCATTATGCAGAAATTTAGGGATTGATTCAATATCTCTGTTGTTTACATTCATAAAAGCCAGGCACTAATTATTTCGCATTATCTTTTAACATTTAATGATTAAAATAGGATACAAAAACAATCATTTCATAATAGATTTTCAGGTAGGGAAATTGAATTCTTTAGAATTTGAAAAGCCCTGATCCCCACTAATACATATTGATTTAGGGTTTTAAAACAGAGAAAAAAGTATTGGCAAATAGAGAAATACTTAAAGACGTTTATAGAACCAAACAATCATCTTTTCGCTCTTTGCTGTTTTTTCACTTTACAATTCTTAGGACAATATAATAAATTGATTTTTAATACTTGGATCAGTTTTGGTATCCAAAACATAATTCAAAGATTTAAATAACAAGGTTTTTAAATCCGTATAAGAAGCGGGCTTTTGGATGTATTGATTGGCTCCGTTATTCTTCAATAAATCTATTACATTCTGATCATTGATGGTAGAAAAAATTATAATTCCAATTTCAGAAAATTCAGGAATATTTCGAATATCGGTTAGACAATCAAACCCATTCAGCAAAGGCATATATAAGTCAAGAAAAATAGCGTCAGGTAAAGGGCTATCAGATTTAAGACTTTTCATTAGTTCAACTCCATTCCCAAACTGGCTTATAAAATGATCATAAGGGAATTTGGCTAACCCCTCAATAAACATTTCCCTATCATCTCTATCATCATCAGCAATAAACAGCCGAAGTTCGTCCATATCAATATTGTGTTATTATTATCGCTAATGCTCTTCAATTGAAATTTTCAAATCGCCCTGAGTTCCTAAATCTTGGCTATTTCCTGTAACTGCACTAATCCCCATCTTCAATAAATTAATAAACTTACCATTTTCTGTATCCCAATAATGTGCTTCTTTTGGTATAACTTTAATTGCTGTCAAATCAGGGTCACTTACTCCATCAAACCATGCATTGTCAGCTTTTTCATAGTAACGTTCCAAAATCACTCTTCCCTTATAAACAATAGCCTGGCCAAATATGGTCAAAAACTTCATTTCTTTCGGATTGGAATAAATCAATTGAACACTATTGTCTGTATCAATATTTTGATTGTGTACACTTTTTTCACTGCTTAAAAACCAGATACAACCTTCATCATCAACTTCCTTAGTGCTCATTGGTATAGCGTGCGAAGGTAAAGACTTAAGGCTTGTCTCCATTATGGCTATCTGAATACCTTCAGCCAATTCTTTTAACTTGTCTATGGCTTCTCTATTAAATAAGTTTTCTTTACTCATAAATATCATTTTTATTTTGATCTAAAGATAAAGCTCATAACTCCGATAGCTTGCAAATATTGAATCAGAAATTAACTCAAAAAAGTAAAAATTTACATAAGTGCGATCTATTCCAGCGTTTGACCAACTTCATTAATAGATGGTTACAATGCCGGTTACATAAGTTCCCAGTGCATTTGAATAAAGCCCCCTATTTAAGCACTTGTGAGGTAAATTACATTTGATTGATTTAACCCGAAATAGGCAAAAGACAATCTATTACTTGCTGAAATAGCTTCAAAACACCCCATCGTTGCTGTTTTCAATTTCACCATAGCGGTGCTATGCTAAAATCTCCAAACAGACTGATTTTCTTACGATTGCAACCCTTCCCATAAACACGGGACAGGCGAAAAAATCCTATTACATAATCCGGGTTTAAAAATTTTACCTTGATATGAAAGAGAACTTAATTGAATGATTTTAAAATGCCATTGACCTTAACAGCCAAGAATTTATCAGTATTAAAATGAAAAAAAATAGACACCGGCAATTGCAATAAAAAATAAATTTTAGAGCTAATAATATATTTTTTTGAAGCTATTCCTAAATAAAATTAGCATTTATTTTACGCAAAAAACATTGAAAACAATGGAAGTAGCTACTATAAAAAAAGATGAAATATTGCTTGATGGGATGGGTGCAATACCATCTCAAAGCAAAGGAACCACATTCCGTGTTTGGGCTCCAAATGTTGAAAATGTCGCTGTGGTAGGTGATTTTAATAATTGGGATGAAAGTAAGGACCGTATGAACTCAGAAAATAACGGATATTGGTCTTTGCATATTCCTTTCGCTAAAATCGGGGCGGAATATAAATTTTCACTTCAGTCAAACGGAAATAATATGCTGAAAAATGATCCTTATGCAAGGCAAATGACACATAGCAGTGGCAACTCCGTGATTGCAAAGAGAGCATTTGATTGGAACAATGACAATTTTAAGGTACCAAGCCTCAATCAGTTGGTTATTTATGAAATGCATATTGGTACTTTCCATCCGAAAACCAATTCAGGAGAACAAGGAATGGGAACATTTATCAGTGCTATTGAAAAACTACCTTATCTAAAAAAATTGGGAATCAATGCCATTGAAATCATGCCCATAGCAGAGTTTGCCGGTGGAATATCTTGGGGTTATAACCCTTCAGCTCCTTTTGCTATAGAAACAGATTACGGATCTCCAGAGGATTTCGCTTCTTTCGTAGATGCTGCCCACAAATACGGAATGGCCGTAATTATGGATGTGGTTTATAACCACTTTGGATCAACTGAATCAGATTTATGGCAATTTGATGGATGGGGTGAAAATGAAAATGGGGGCATCTACTTCTATAATGACTATCGGGCAGAAACCCCTTGGGGACATACAAGACCAGATTTTGGACGTGCAGAAGTTCGACAGTATATTAGAGACAATGCTCTGATGTGGTTAGAGGATTATCGTTGCGATGGCTTGCGATGGGATGCTACTTCCTACCTACGTTTTGTCGAAGGAGGTACTGGTTATGAAAGGAATGAAATTCTGGAAGCCAAAAAGATGATTCAGGATATTAACGGTGAGATTCGCACAAAATACCCAGAAAAAATATTAATCGCTGAAGATTTGAATGCCGATACCATAGTTACACAAGATTCAATTTACGGCGGTCTAAATTTCCATGCTCAATGGGATTCTCATTTCGTTCATAAAGTAAGGAACATTTTAATTATAGGGGAAGATAACCACCGCAATTTGCAAGAGGTGGTCAATGCTTTGACTTTTAAATACAACGATGATGTTTTTGAAAGAATCATTTATACAGAATCACATGACGAAGTGGCCAATGGGAATTCAAGAGTTCCAGAAGAAATTCAACTAGGAGCAGCTAATGGAGAATTCGCGAAAAAACGCTCGATTCTTGGTGCAACATTAATTTTTACATCTCCTGGAATTCCAATGCTATTTCAAGGTCAAGAATTTTTAGAAGATGGGTATTTCGATGACAATCAAGGCTTGGACTGGGAGAAAGCTTCCCATTTTGAGGGCATTGGTAAATTATACCAAGACTTAATCAAAAGGCGATTAAGCCAAGACGATCACCTGCAAGGATTGCAAGGTCAAGGCTTGGAAATCATTCATTTTAATCAGGAAAATAAAATGCTCGCCTTTCTAAGAACCCATGACCTTTATCCTGAAAATCCTGTTTTAGTTATTTTAAATTTTTCGAATAGAAGGTTTAATGAATATGAAATAGGTGTTCCTATGGGAACTAACTGGGAGACCAATTTTAACAGTAGCTTTTCGGGGTACGATGAATATGACTTTAATACCGAGATTACTGCCTTAAAGGTTTTAGAAAATTGTAATTATGACAACCAAGCACATACCTTAACCTTTTCTATTGCTGAATATGGTGCATTAATAATTACTAGAAATCAGTGATGATTTTTAATATCCTATCACAAAAACATCAATTCAGATAAAATAAATTTCACTTTGAATAAAAGCTGTGAAAAGGCTTTTATTCAAAGTGAAATTAAAGCAAACGAGATCACTTTTATCAACTAAATCACATTTGCCTATGGTCAGTACTACTAAATAATCATTAATGTTAGATCCAAACTAAGATTATGCCTGAATCACAAAATTATGGCTATCAAGGGCTGAACAGGGATCATTCCAGTCAGTATCCAATGTATTTTTAAGAATCTTTTTCATTTCTTCGTGACTAAATGGCTTTTGAATATAGGCATTTGCACCAAGTTGATAGGATTTATTTACATCTGCAGGATTGAAAGAGGTTGAAAAAATAATTACACAAATATCCTTCAACCGAACATTAGTTCGGATTTCTTTCAAACACTCAAACCCATTCTTTAAAGGCATATTGAGATCCAAAAACAGAATGTCTGGCAATTCTGCATTTTCATCCTTAAGGTAATCCATTAATTGGACTCCTCCCTCGAAAATAATTGTCTTAACATTAACATTTAGCGCTGTTATTGATTCCTGAAAGAGCTCACAATCGTCTGGATCATCATCAGCCAAAACAAGTAAACTATTATTTATTGTCTTCATGTCTTATCTTAAATTTGGCATTACAAAGTAACCTTTTACTTCGAAGATCTTTTTCAAAGTGGAATAAAGTTGTAAAGAAAATTCCTTTGCAAAATCTAGATAAAAAGCTAATCTTCAAAAATAAGACCAAATAGGACAGTTAAGCCCTATTTTTATGGATTTATTTAAGCATTTGGCACAGCACTTGCCTATTCAAACCAGTCATAACCTAGCAGTTAGAAAATTGAAAGTCTAGGAAAAAAATCAAAAAATATGATAGTCAAAAAATCACCACAAGGACATCACATCATATAACAAGCAGCCCATGGCTTGTTGGCCGGTAAAATTGCTCAGCAATTAAAAAGGAAATACAGACCAAAACTTTGGCTTGAAACTTTAATAGCTATCGTAGAACACGATGATTTACAACTTAACTTTAAGGACAACAATTACTTGTCTGACATTGGTATGCCCAAGGACTTTACTGAAGACAAGCAAAATTCGTCAATGATATTAAAAAGGTTGAAACGGATAATGAGCCATGCAAACAGCAAATCATCATGGACGACTTTACTCGTGTCTTTCCACATTGAATATTTGTATAGAAGTGTGAAAGATCAGAGCAAAGGCCTAAAAGACTTTTTAAAAAATCAGGAGCAACTTCGAAATAAAATTTTAAAGGAACATAACACCTCTAAGACCGAAGCTTACTCAATCTATCAGGTTTTACTTTTCTGTGATCGCTTGTCTTTGATATTGTGCAAAAATGAAATTCCAGATGCCGGAAGAAAAATTGAAATTAATACGTCAATAGATAATAAGACCTATTTCCTTCATCAAAAAGACAATGGTATTGTAACTGTCGAACCATGGTGTTTTGAACAAAACAAATTTGAAATTTCAATTGAAGAGATTATTTTAAAACAAACAAAATTTAATGACCAAAATGAACTTAAAGAAGCTTTAGAAGCTGCTAATAAAAGCAAAATCTCCTGGAATATTGAAAAGCAATAAGACCTAATCACTTTAATTTCAAAAATGCCAATTTAAATTTTATTTAAAATAGATGATTTTTATTAACTGATCCCTTAACATCCAAGTCATTTCAATATGTAACTGTAGAATTTCAGCTAATGCGTCCAAAGAATCATTAGAATTAAGGTGGAAAGAATTGTGTTTTAAGTTTTTTCGGATGAATTTAATTATCATGTTATGATCTCGTAACAAGCCTCTAATTAAACATTCTGATCTATTAATGCTAGAATCAAATACATTTAAAATTGAGCTTTTAAGCCCCTGTGTAAGACTCCCTTGATAGTTAAAGTTGATCTTTCTTATTTGACCATTTACAATGGTCAAAACATCATTTAATAATGAAAAATATTGCTTGAAAAAACAGTGGTCTCCATCATCTTTGGATAATAGCTTAGGAGCAGCCTCTTTGGCTTTAGCGTATAAAACAAGCTTATCTGTCAATAGCTGGTGAAAAATTTTTAAGTTAATTTTCTCACTCGAATCAGTTAGCGCGATATCTTTCTCTTTCAAATTCATTCTCAATATTAAATAGACACCACAATCGAATCACTCCTCCTATTTTCTTCCAGGTCAGCTTAATCAATCACCAACGCTTGAACTAATCACCATATAATTAGCTATAAAAAGCCGCCTATTCAATAGACGGCTTTAGGTTGGTTGTGGTAATTAAAATAGTTGGTTTATTTATGCCATATCCTATAATTGCAATAGAAAAATTGCTTGCTTATAAAGTCATATCCAAAATTTTCTTGAAAACAAACATCGATGCCAATTACACAATTAAGGTTAATCTTCTATGCTGATAAACTCATCAATTGTTGATGAACTTTATATTCTTTTGGACTACAGTTGTACTTTTGCCTGAATATCTTTGAAAAATAGCTTCTGCTAGTAAAACCAACACTGTATACCACTTCAGAAATATTTAAATCTGAAGTCTTTATTAGTTCTTCAGCCTTCTCTACCCTTACTGCGCGGATATAATCACTTACAGTAGTTCCATGCATTAATTTGAAACCTTCTTGTAACTTACCCGGTGCTAATCCAGAAAGACGGCTTAGTGTTGAAATACAATGCTGTGCCTCAGGAGAATTTTGAATATCTATTGAAATTTTACGGATAATATCCATTTCTTTTGAGTTCAAATTGCCCCTGTTAAAAGATCTGTTCTTAAGGTCATCTGAATGTTGTTGGATTTCATGAGCAAGAATCATGTGTACCAATCCTTCGATCATAAGACTCCTAACAATGCCTCTTTGCTGAATTGCCTCTAGCTGTTGAATCTTATCGGCTATTTTTAAATTGTACGAACCCACATAAATGGAATTTTTTGGTCGATCACCATTTATGAATGATTTCTGAATTCTGTAATTTAGATTATGTTGCTTCAGGATGTTTTGATTTGATGAAGTTTTCACCACAATAAGAGAGATCTTAACGTGTTCATCTTTCTCAAAATTCAGGCGATTTTCTTCAAATGCCCTATTTGTTAAAATACCCGTCTGGAAATTTTCCAATGTGTTTTTGGCTTGTTGGCTACCAAAACTATGAGAAACTTTCCCTTTCAAACAATAGGCAAAACAAATTGGTGGATTTTTTGATGTTCCTGCAAGTAGGGTAAAATCTTGCAAAAATTTTACATCAAATTCCAGTAGCGATATACCACTCTTGAAGGTAATACCTCTGATTCGCCCCTTGCCAAATTCATTGTCAATATCTAAAACATGCTCTTTTACCCCAATGCTAAGATTTCCATTGAAATTTTGATTTAACTCATCAAACATGTTTTTAATGGTCGTGGATGTAAGTGATATCGTAGTCATGTTGTTACAAATAAGGTTAAACATTAATAAATTGATCCTCATTTCAAAAAGCAATGCACCAATTCAAAATAAAATATTGACATTTCTAAAAAACTGAAAATCAAAACTTGCAGTAATTGAAATATCCATCTTTTAAAACAAATTAGACCGCAGATAAAAAATATCATCTTAGATCTTTTACAAATATCACCTATAGGCACTCAACTTAAGTTACAGAACTTTGGGTTTACGTTACAAAATTTTACGTTTCATCTTAAAAATTGCGAAATATTTACAATTGTTATTCAATATTCTTCTAAAACAATTTACATAAACAGCTAAAGCACAACTTATTATACAATACATACCAGGTTTTATAAATAGTTTGGCCTTGCTTGACCCGATTAATTAAGGATAATTCACGGTTAAATGGATTTTATTGGCTAAAGATTTAACCCGGATTATGTAATAGGATTTCTCCGTCCTGACAATAGTCAGGGGTGAAGCCTGTCCCGTGATTACGGGAAGTGTTGCAATCGCAAGACAATCAGGTTGTTTGGAGATTTTAGCATAGCACCGCTATAGTGAAATTGAAAACAGCAACGAAGTGGCTGATTTTAAAGCGATTTCAGCACGTAATAGAATGTCTATTGCATATTTCGGGTTAAAGAAAGATTTTAACTACAATCCTAAAAGAATTAACAAACCTACTTTTGGAAAGAGGGAAAAGTAACATCTGTAAAATGTTAAAAAATCTTATTTTGAGAGCTTGAAAAAAAAATAAATTGAGGACATTTATTGAATGATGGTCTTTGCTCCTATAACAGCCCATCCTTAATTTTTCAAAAGATTTTCGCTAAACTTTATATTTTAAAAGTATTTCACTCAGGTTAAAACCGGAACATAAAAGTGTTTCTATTCATGTTTGAAGTGTGGTATTGCCAGTTTATTTGCAACACTTTCTCAATCACCTCTTTAAGCTTACCAAAGCTTGCTGGTTTATTTATATAAATATTAGCACCATTAACAAAAGTTTCCTCAATATCCTGTTCAGATGAAGAAGTAGAATAAATTGCAATGATGAGATCTTTTAAAACGTTATTTTGACGAATTTCCTGCAAACACTGCATCCCGTTCTTAATTGGCATATTTAGATCCAAAAAGATCAAATTAGGTTGCACTATGCCTGGATGAAAGAGAAAGTCCATTAATTCCTGACCATCCTTAAATATGGCAAGTTGGGTTTTAATAGCAAGTTGTTTGATTGCTTCTTCAAAAAGCATTCTATCATCTTCATCGTCATCAGCAAGAGCAACATTCAGAAAATTGGTTTCCATTTAAAGGGATTAAAAATTAACACTTTGTTGTGAATTCGCTTTTTTTCGTTTCATTATCCGTTGAAAACTGCTGGGTGTAAGCCCTGTTGTTTTTTTAAATTGCCCTGACAAATGAGATACACTACTGTAATTTAAACGATAAGCAATTTCAGTTAGGGTCAATTCCTCATCACACAGCAACTCCTTCACAATATCCACTTTTCTTAAGATCACAAAATTTTCTATGGATGAATAGGTATTCTCTGAAAAAACAGAGGACAGATAAGAATAAGTATAGTTAAGCTTATCTGACAAATAACTTGACACCTTCAAAATTCGGGCATTCTCATCATTCAACATTTCATCAATAGTATTTTTAATCCGATCTACAAGTGTTTCCTTTTCATCGTTCAAAATTGTAACACCATATTGTTTTAAGGCAATATACAGTGCCTCTCTCGTCTCAACCGGCAACTTCTCCAAAACATCTATTTCTCCCAAATCCTTTAAAGAGAATGGGATTTGAAGTTTTTCCAGTTGTTCTTTCACGACAGTTTCGCAGATAACTTTATAATTATATCTCAGGTAAATTTTCACTAAAAAAAGGGGCCAATTAAAGATTTTCCTCAGAATTTAAAGCAAGATAATCACAAATTCTATAATAAGAGTGTGAATTTTTAATATTCCCGTGTGATATTCATTTTGGGTAACCTTAAGGTAAAAACTTTAATACCTATTACTTACCAAGGGTTTCAATCAAAATAGCTGATCATGAAGGCATAAACCTCCAATATATTTCATTAATCAGTAAAAAATCGAAGCATAAGAAAGCGGATTTTCTGTGTAAGAAAATCCGCTTTCTAAAATAGAATTAATTAGTTTTAAAATTAATTGTCATCGGTAGCATCATCGATCTCATCTTCAACCTCTTCCACACCCTCTTCGATAGCATCACCTGTATCTTCAACTGCTTCTTCAACTTTATCACTTGCACTTTCATTTTTGTCTCTACAACTTGTAAGTGATAGGAATGAGGTTGTCATTAATGCGATTAGGAAAATATTAATATAACGTTTCATAATTTCTGTTTTAGTTTAATTGATTTAAATTCAAATTTGATCTTAAAATACTAAATCCCCTTTCTGCCGAAAATCAAGGAAATAAGGAACAATACAACGAAAATAAAGAAGATCACCTTAGCGATAGAAGCTGCTCCTTCAGCAACTCCACCAAACCCGAAAATAGCAGCAATAACTGCGATAATAATGAAAATGATTGTCCATCGTAGCATAGTGTTGATTTTAAGTTATTTACAAACTATTAAGTATATGAATTGATATAAAAGTTAAAATTATCAAATAAAACCCTGGTTAATGGACTCAATAAATTCTAATATTGCTTCAATCCAAAACCACTCCCTATCTTTTAAATAAAATGGGAAACCAACCCTAGATTACTCCATAGGTTACCTTGCAAAGGTTTCAATCAATATTGTAAAATGTAGCTCTTTACCCATTAAATCAGCTTAAAGGGACTTTATTATGGTTTCGCAAATAATCTCCATTGCTACAGGTTAGTATACCACAAACCATGTACCACAGTTTATTATTAAAAATGAAATCGCTCTTGATTTACGGAGAACCATCCCTATGTTATACCTTTAACCCACAATAGACAATCTATTACGTGCTGAAATCACTACAAAATACCAAATCTTCAAACAGCCTGATTTTCTTGTGATTGCAACACTCCCCGTATATACGATACTGGCTTTACCCCTGACTTCTGTCAAGGCGGAGACCCCCTATTTCATAATCTGGATTTAATTAATGAGCAAGTCCATAAACTCGCTTTACTGATTTTTTTTATTGGTTTTTAAGAATTTATGCAGTATTATTTGTCTAGAAAGCCAAAAAAACTTAATCCATTAATTGCCTTAGTATTTTTAAATAGAACCTCCCTATATGCCCCATATAAACTATCTTTGAAATGAATAATGAAGTAAACTAAAAATATGAAACTACTTAAATGCGATATTTTAATAGCAGGTGGAGGTCCTGGAGGAATTCCTGCGGCTTTAGCCGCTGCTAGAAATGGGGCAAAAGTTATTCTCTGTCAGGACAGATCTGTATTAGGCGGCAACGCATCCAGTGAAGTACGCATGCACATTGTAGGCGCTGATTGTAGTGGAAAACGTGGAGAAAATCTATCCGTTGAAGCAAGAGAGTCTGGGATTATTGAAGAAATTCGACTTGAGGCCTGTGTGAATAACCCCCAAAGGTCTCCCTCTGTATTTGACTTAATATTATATGACAAATGCCGAAATGAACCTAATATTGAATTGATGCTCAACACTAGGGTATATTCAACTGAGGTGCAAGACCAAACCATTAAAAAGGCTTTTGCAAGAAGGGAGTCTACTGAGGATGAATTCGAAATTGAAGCAAAAGTATTTGTTGATTGTACAGGAGATGGCACAATCGGGGCTACCTCTGCTGCACCGTATTTTGAGGGCAGAGAAGCAAAATCTACCTTTGGAGAAAGCCTTGCTCAAGATAAAAGCGATAAATTAAGGTTGGGTTCCTCACTGATGTTTCAAGCCAAAAGGCACGATCAACCAATGCCTTTCACTCCACCTTCATGGGCTAGAAAAGTTTCTGAAGAAGACCTTGTACTCAGGCCACATGCCACACCAGCCATGGACATGGATCTGGGATTAGAATATGGCTATTGGTGGCTGGAATGGGGCGGAACATTGGACACCATTAAAGACAATGAGCTCATCAGAGATGAATTGCTAGCTATTTTACTTGGAGTCTGGGATCATGTGAAAAATGGAGGTGACCACGGTGCAGACAATTGGGCTTTAGAATGGTGTGGTTTCTTACCTGGAAAAAGAGAAAGTAGAAGATTTATAGGACAATACACCTTAACCCAAAAAGATATACAAGAGGCCAAAACTTTTGATGATGCTATCGCCTATGGGGGCTGGCACATCGACATTCATCCCCCCCAAGGTGTGGATGCCATCAACGAATCACCCTGCATCCACCATCAGGTCCCAAAACTTTACCAAATACCGCTTAGAACTACCATTAGCAACACCATTTCCAATCTTATGTTTGCGGGAAGAAACATTTCAGCAAGCCATGTGGCCTTCGCTTCGACTCGGGTCATGGCTACTTGTGCCGTTGTGGGACAAGCTGTTGGTACTGCTGCGGCTTTGGCCGTAAAGCAGGACGTAGTTCCAATGGACATTGTGCCTAATAAAGAATTACTTAATAGAATTCAACAACAGCTTTTAAAAGATGATGCATTTGTTCCAGGCATTATAAATCAAGAAAAAAGTGACTTGGTCAAAACAGCAGGGATTAAAGCCAATTCAGAGCAGAAAGAAGGACTGGCTGTAAATATAATAAGTGGACAGAACAGAAGTGTCCATGGAGAAAAGGGGGTACGGTCCGAGTTGACAAAACCAGGTACCCACCGATGGATGAGTGATCCCGTGGCTGGACTCCCGGCTACCATAGAACTACACTGGGATAGCCCAAAAAACATTCGACAATTGCAGATCATCTTTGACACCGGTGCACATAGGGTGCTCACTTTCAGCCTGGCGGATGAATACACCAAAAAAATGCACTGGGGCAGCCCTCAACCAGAAACAGTAAAAGATTATAAAATTGACACTTATTTAAACGAACAGCTAAAGGAATCTTTATCAGAAGTAAATAACTATCATAGGCTTCGCCGACATACCTTAAATGGAAAAGCGATAGATAGTATAAAGATCACCGTATTGGCCACTCAAGGTTTAGATCACGCCAGGATTTTCGAAATCAGGGCTTATGAATGATGCATATACTCTTTAACAAAAAAATACCATGCTTAAGTTGGCTTACCAAAGGCCCGTTTTATTGATAACCAAATAATACTTTAATGATAACCCTTATATAAATGTTGAAAGTTTACTTTTCACTCACCCTCCTTGCCTTCTATTTCCTCATCTTACAGGCTTATCCTCAATCGCAGCTTTCCGACAACTTTATTGCCAACGCTGAGCAATCTGAATGGAAAGGTTTTGAACGATATGATTTCAGCTTTCAAGGGAGGCAAGCCAGACTGATCCTGCCCAAGGAGGCCATTCAAGGAAACCCATGGATATGGCGGGCAAGATTCCCCGGCTGGCACACTGAAGCAGATAGTATTTTGGTGGCCGAAGGATTTCACCTGGCTTATATCAACACCGACAATTTATTTGGCAGTCCTACTGCCGTAAAGATCTGGGATGATTTTCACCAGTACTTGATTGAAGAAATAGAGCTTCAATACAAAGTGTCATTAATGGGGGTTAGTAGAGGAGGTCTTTTTATTTACAATTGGGCAAAAGAACATCCTGATAAGGTTGCATGTATTTATGCTGAAGCACCCGTACTGGATTTTAAAAGCTGGCCAGGTGGCTTTGGAGATAGTGAGGGTTCACCAAAAGATTGGGAAAAATTAAAAGAAGTCTACCATTTTTCATCTGATGAAGAGGCGAAGGCATATAAAGACAACCCTATAGATAACCTGAAAGACCTACCAACACATAGGGTACCCATATTGCACATGATAGGGCTGAATGATCAGGTAGTACCTGTTGATGAAAACACCCTTCCTATGATTCAAAATTACATTAAATCAGGAGGAATTGCCACGGTAGTGACTTCAGTAGATGGAGAACAAAGCCTAAAAGGCCACCACTTCCCTATTCAGACACCTCGATTGGTAGCCGATTTTATAAAATACCATTCCATACAAGCACAACGATTAGCTTCAGAAAAATATCATCAGAATAATGGGGGCATAAAAAATTCTTTGATAAAATTTTCCCATAATAAAACTGGCAGGGTGGCTTTTTTAGGTGGATCAATTACGCACAACCCTGGCTGGAGAGACAGTGTCAGCAATTACTTGCAGCATAGCTTTGTAAATACTGAAATTGACTTTATCAATGCTGGCATTCCCTCTATGGGAAGTACTCCATCCGCCTTCAGGTTAGAGAAAGATGTATTGGATAAAGGCAATATTGATCTTTTATTTCTAGAGGCTGCTGTCAACGACTCAGGTAATGGAAGGTCTTCCATTGAACAAGTCCGAGCAATGGAGGGCATCATCAGGCATGCAAGGAAAGTAAACCCGGAAATGGATATCGTCATCATGCATTTTGTAGACCCTGGAAAAATGGTTTCCTACAATCAAGGGATTGTACCTGATGTAATCAAGAATCACCAGGCTGTAGCAGACCATTATGGTATTCCTACAATCAACCTTGCAAAGGAAGTCACAGATAGAATCAATGCAGAAGAATTTACTTGGGAAGATGATTTCAAAAACCTCCATCCTTCTCCATTTGGGCAGGGAATTTATTCCCTATCAATCATTTCCTTTCTTAAAAAGAGCTATGACAATAGGGAGGGTTCTTCAAACAAGGTTACCAGTTATCCGGAGGTAAACAGAATGGATATTTACTCCTATGATAAAGGTTCACTCATAAGTATAGAAGAAGCAAAACTTGCAAAAGGTTGGCATATTGATCCAAATTGGAAGCCTGTGGACAATAAAAAAACAAGGCCTGATTTTGTCAATAAACCTATGCTAATTGGAAAAGCAGGAGCCAAATCCCTAAATTTTAAATTCAAAGGTAATGCTGTAGGTATCGCTGTTGCAGCCGGCCATGATGCAGCAAATATTAGCTTTAGAATCGACAAAGGAGAATGGCGCCAATTGGATTTAAAAACCAAATGGAGTGATCAACTCCATCTGCCCTGGTATTATACCTTAGACAGTGAATTGCAAAGTACCTCCCACTTACTAGAAATTAAAGTCCCCAAAAGTATAAATGAAGATCAAAATGGTAAAGCATGTAGGATTCGGTACTTTTATGTGAATTAAAATGTTTTCCCTTACAAAAGGATAGGTATAAAATAAACCAAGAAGATGAAAAAGCAGGAAAAACTATTGTAAGTATGTTTAAATAAGTGCTGATCTCTATGATTATTATAATCCCTTCAATCTTATGAATTAAATCTCCCTTCTTCTTGTTGAAAAGTATATGAAAGGAAATCAAAAATATGTTCCAATTAGTTGCCTGTCTTTTGATCGTTTGCAAGATTGGTCCACGAGGAAGGAAATTGTGGCCTTAACATTCTTCAATAAAGACCTTAAAATAGTCGCTAAGTCTTCTCGAATTATAGACCTTTTCACAAAAAACAGTGAAGAATTTATTGTACTTGAAAGCGGTGAAAATTTTCGGCTTGATCACCTCATAAGCGTCAATGGCTTTAGGGTTGACAGCTGTGAAATAGCCCCGCGAAAGTAAGGCTGATATATAATGGCCTGTTCCTGACAAATTTCAGCCCTAAGGATCCCAATAGTATTTTCTGCTTAAACTCCCTCAAAGGATCCGAAAGTGTAGATTCTTTCTTTTTTATAATAATAAACGACTACCAGATCATCCTATAACTATTCCTCTTCCCATACTCTGGAATTGTAGCACAAGACCATCAGACTTAGCCCCTTCCATCGCAATAGCAGAAAAAAATTGGTTAATGGAGTAGTATTTTTAAAGGTAAAAAAATTGTCAATTGAAATAACATAAACCCCTCACCTTTCGTAATTTTCGCTAAAATTCAAGCCGTTCTATATTTCATTCAATCTAAGTCCAAATGTCTATAAAGCATATTATCAATATATTTTTAAACCCGGATTATGTAATAGGATTCGTAATGAGTGTTGCAATCGCAAGAAAATCAGACTGTTTGGAGATTTTAGCATAGCTCCGCTATGGTGAAATTGAAAACAGCAACGAAGTGGCTGATTTTAAAGCGATTTCAGCACGTAATAGAATGTCTATTGCATATTTCGGGTTAAACCAATAATGAAATAGATTGTTTGACGTTGAAGAGTACTGAAAAATAACAAAATTGAATTTCAACCTTCCAAAAAGTAAAATAAAAAGCACATGAAATTACTTTTTATCGTAAACCCAATCTCTGGCGACGTAGACAAAGAGCCATTTATAAAAAACGCAAAAGAACTATGTCTAAAATATGGAATAGAGAACCGTTTTTTTAAAACGACAGGAAAGGATGATGAAGAAAAAGTAAATGATATTATTCAGAAATTTGTGCCTGACCGAGTCGCCTCTGTTGGGGGGGATGGTACAACCTTGTTTTCCGCTATTGCTTTGATGCAAGAAAAAATCCCAATGGGCATCATCCCCCTAGGTTCAGCTAACGGTATGGCAGTAGAATTAGGTGTCAATTCGAATCCAGTTGAGGCTTTAAAGGACCTGATCATGTCCTCTATGATCAAAAGTCTGGATATGTTGAAGATTAATAACAAGTATTATTCTCTCCACATTGGGGATGTAGGGATTAATGCTGAGATCGTAGCCTCTTATGAAAAGGATTCCAATAGAGGGATGACCACCTATGCCAAATACTTTTTAGATGAGTTGATGAAAATCGATCCTTTCGAAATTCAAGTAGAGGCAAACAATGAAAATACAATTGAAAAGGCCGTGATGGTAGGTATATGTAATTCCAGAAAATATGGAACAGGTATACCCTTAAATATTAATGGTAATCCTATGGATGGAAAATTTGAGATAGTCTTAGTCAAGAATTTAAACACTCAATTTTTAATTAATGCAGGACTTTCCAAGTTTAATGATGTCTTTTATATGAAAGAAAACATCACTGCAATAAGCACAGAAAAGGCAATTTTAAAATTTGACCACCCTAGATTATTACAATTAGACGGAGAAGTAATTGGTAAATTTGATCGATTAGTAGTAGAAATTGTTAAGGGAGCTACCATGTTAATTACATCTAAGGACAATCAATATATAGATTGAACCTGCCAATTCAGGGGCAGGGCATTATTGAATAATTCACAAAAGACCAATTGCACCCTTTACAGCTGTGGTTTCAACTTATGGTATTATTGAGCTCTTTCAATTCCACTCCTATGCCGCTTGGGTAGATTGAATGTTTTTTTGTATACCTATTCAATTCCAGAGATAGCTCATTAATTTTCATTTTTTATAGTTTTTAACTTAATTACCAATTAACCGAATCACTTCATCAATATACAATTATACTGACATTGGCCTGCTGATTATTCAGTAAAAGACAAAATATTTAAAAGTATGGTAAATAAGCATGTTTTTTTTTCGATTAAATTTCAACTCGATTTATTCAAAATATTTATCCCATCCGATATGGTTTAATATTCCTTAAAGCCCTAAGCTCTTTCCGCTACGGGCCTAAAAAAAATAAAACTAAAATACTGATTATTAGCATTTTAAAAATGATGAAATGTCATTTTCCCAATAATTCAACTTGCTAAAAACACCTATTGTTAGATGAATGTTTTATTTTATACTATCTTAAAAAAGACAGTGTTATTGACCATTA
Organism: Cyclobacterium sp. L-R; assembly: GCF_056859355.1. Lineage (NCBI taxonomy): Bacteria > Pseudomonadati > Bacteroidota > Cytophagia > Cytophagales > Cyclobacteriaceae > Cyclobacterium > Cyclobacterium sp. L-R. The sequence goes on along the minus strand of NZ_JBSXOH010000097.1, from coordinate 179,183 downwards.
TCTCCTAACTATTAAATATCTAATTCATAAAAAAAATGTTAAAACATTAAAACAATTAAAATATTTTTATAGGTTTGTTGATCTAAATGAAAAGGAAGAGACATTTTATAAAGGATTCTATGCCGCACCCAATTTTGGTTGGGGCATCCTTAGCGTCATGCTTTTTGATGCTATTTCTTGGCCCTATCCTCTTGGGATCTCATGAATCAGACAAACCTTTAGAAAGCCATAATCAACAAGCTTCTTTTCTTTCTGCCAATGACATTTTAAGTGATATTCACTACTTTTTACATTTACCATCTGAGGGTGATTCTCCAGAAGAACAGGAAAATGAAAGTGAAAATGAATCCAATAAAACATTAGATGAAGACAGCGAGAATTTTTATGTAAATACTGCCTTTTTTATAAAAGCGGGTTACAATTTAGGAAAATCTTTGTTTTCTCAATTAAACCTTTCAATTTATAATAGAACTAGGATTTCACTCGTTATTCTCCACCACTCCTGGAAGAGTTTTCTCGTATAATTTTTTTTTTTACATCCCAAAACATCGTTGGATGCACTCCAATGATTTAATCAATTCCCATGATTTGAAGTAGGTTTTCATCTACTAATGGGTCATTTAATTCAATTTTTATAATAAAAAAATCAGAATCATTATGAAGAGGATATTAATTCTCATCTGTTTGGTAGGAATACTAGGCAATACAGCGTGTCAGCATAAAGAAAAAGCGGAGCATTTTGAGTCTACCTTTCGTGCCACGAGTCCAATAAAAATGGATACTGTAGTATTTCAGGAATACGTAAGCCAGGTTCACTCCATCCAACACATTGAACTCAGGGCGCTTGAAAGGGGATATTTACAGAAAGTATTTGTAGATGAGGGTCAGTTTATTAAAAAAGGGCAGCTTATGTTTCAAATAATGCCACTTATTTATGAAGCCGAAAAACAAAGAGCAGAAGCTGAAGCAGATTTTGCTGAAATTGAATTCAACAATACACAAAGCCTAGCAGACAGCAATATCGTTTCTTCAAACGAATTGGCCATGTCTCGAGCCAAATTGGCCAAAGCAACGGCCGAGTTAAATCTTGCCAAGGCACACTTGGGATTTACGGAAATCCGAGCTCCATTTGATGGTATCATGGGACGATTCCATGTTAGGTTAGGAAGTCTCTTGGACGAAGGTGAGTTATTGGCTACACTTTCTGACAACAGTAAGATGTGGATTTATTTCAATGTTCCTGAATCTCAATATTTAGATTATGCGTCTACAACAGGTTTAGAAAACATGCCTGAAGTGCAATTCAAAATGGCCAATAACAAGAACTTTAACAATAAGGGAATTATTGAGACCATTGAGGCAGATTTCAACAATGAAACAGGAAATATTGCATTTAGAGCAACTTTCCCTAATGAGGATGGATTGTTAAGACATGGTGAAACAGGTAATATTATGATGCCGATTTCTTTTAAAGACGTCTTGATCATTCCTCAAAAAGCCACTTTTGAAATTCTAGATAAAAAGTTTGTCTATATAGTCGATGATAGCAACACTTTGCGATCAAAAGAAATAACCATTGCGCACGAAATCCCTCATTTATTTATGGTAAGTGAAGGTCTGAATCCAGATGATAAAATTCTTATTGAAGGTTTGAGAAAGGTTAAAAATAACCAAGAGATCAAATATGAATTTCTTGACCAAAGAGCAATTTTATCAGATTTAAACCTGCTTCATGCAGAGTAAATTTAACCTATAAATTACTTTATACATGTTTAGCAAGTTTATACAACGGCCGGTGTTAGCGATAGCTATCTCCCTGGCCATCATATTCCTCGGAATATTAGCTATAGCGACAAGACCTATTTCTCAATTTCCAGAAATAGCCCCTCCACGAGTAAATATATTTATAGCCTATCCAGGATCTAGTGCAGATGTATTGGTTAAGTCTACATTGATCCCACTAGAAAGAGCCATTAATGGTGTGAAAGGGATGCAGTATATCATCTCTGATGCGACAAGTGCTGGAGAGGCCACTATCCAGATAATATTTGAACCTGGCACAGACCCCAATGCGGCAGTAGTCAACGTAAAGACCCGGGTGGATCAGGTCATGAACAACCTCCCGCCTCTGGTGCAAAGGGAGGGTGTAATCATTACACCTATCCAACCCAGTATGTTGATGTACGTTAACCTTTTCAGTACAGATAAAAAAGCTGATGAGAAGTTTCTATACAACTATGCCAATGTCAACATTCTACCGGAGCTTCAAAGGATAAACGGAATGGGTAGGGCCATCATACTTGGTAGCCGCCAATACGCAATGCGGGTTTGGTTAAAACCAGATAGAATGAGGGCCTATAATATTTCCACAGAGGAAGTCCTAGAAGCCATTGATGAGCAAAGTGTAATCGGAAGACCAGGTAGACTAGGACAAAGTTCAGGAAAATCGGCCCAATCTATTGAATATGTATTGACTTATAAGGGTAGGTTTAATCTCCCCGAAGAGTACGAAGACATTATTATAAAGGCTAACCCTGAAGGTGAAATATTGATGCTTAAGGATATTGCTGAGGTAGAACTTGGTAGTGAATTTTTTGATATTTATTCCAATAAAGATGGCTATCCTGCCGCCTCAATGGTATTGAAGCAAAACTTTGGTAGCAATGCCAGTAAAGTTATAGATGAGGTAAAATTAAAACTAAAAGAACTTGAGAAGGACTTTCCTCCGGGCATGTCGTATGAGATAAATTACGATGTTTCTACTTTTGTTGATGCTTCTATTGACAAGGTATTGCATACCTTAGTTGAGGCGTTTATTCTCGTTGCTTTAGTGGTATTTCTTTTCCTTGGTGATTTAAGATCCACTATTATTCCAGCCATTGCTGTCCCTGTTTCTTTGATAGGTGCCTTTGTGTTTATGCAGATGTTTGGTTTAACGATCAATATGATCACACTATTTGCACTGGTTCTGGCAATTGGTATTGTGGTGGATGATGCAATTGTGGTTGTGGAAGCTGTCCATGCCAAAATGGAAGAAGAAAACCTAAGCCCATTTAAGGCTGTAAAGAAAGTACTTGGTGAAATTAGTGGTGCCATTATAGCAATTACCTTGGTTATGACTGCGGTATTTATACCAGTAGCTTTTATGACAGGTCCGGTTGGTGTTTTTTATCGTCAATTTTCCATTACAATGGCCAGTGCCATTGTCCTATCAGGTTTAGTAGCACTTACACTTACCCCGGTATTGTGTGCGATGATCCTCAAAAACAATCATGGAAAACCTAAAAGAAAATCTCCAATTGATCTTTTCCTGGATTGGTTCAATAGAAAATTTGAGAAAATCACTGACAAATATGAAGGACTGCTTAAGCTTATTGTAAACAGAAAGGTGATCACTTATGGTATTCTAATCGCTTTTGGTTTTGGTATTTTTGCCGTCAACGAAAAACTACCTACAGGATTTATCCCTAATGAAGATCAGGGAATGATCTATGCGATTATCCAAACTCCTCCAGGATCCACTTTGGAGTTAACCAATGAGGTATCAAGAAAACTTCAGGAAATTGCTGAAGAAATCGATGGTATCCAATCTGTTTCTTCTCTGGCAGGGTATGAAATTCTTACGGAAGGTAGGGGTTCAAATGCAGGTACTTGCCTTATTAACCTCAAAAACTGGCAAGATCGACATCATTCTGTTAAAGAAATCATTGAGGAGCTAGAAGAAGAAACCAAAGATTTGGGAGCTGTAATCGAATACTTCGAACCACCAGCAGTACCGGGTTATGGCGCATCAGATGGTTTTTCTCTTAGAATGTTGGACAAAAACAGTACAGTAGATTATCAGGAATTTGATCAGGTAAATCGTGATTTTATGGAAGCGCTGAATAAGCGACCAGAATTAAGTGGCTTGTTTACTTTCTTTGCTGCCAACTACCCACAATTTGAGTTGACCATTGACAATAAACTTGCTATGCAAAAGGGGGTATCCATAGGCAAAGCCATGGAAAACCTCGATGTACTGATCGGTAGTACCTATGAGCAAGGCTTCATTAGATTTGGGAATTTCTTTAAAGTCTATACACAGGCTGCTCCGGAATACCGAAAACTTCCTTCAGACATAATGAACCTATTTATCAAAAACGAAGAAGGAGAAATGGTCCCTTACTCTGCTTTTATGAAAATGGAGAAAAAACAAGGACCAAATGAAATCACAAGGTTCAACCTTTACACTTCCTCCTCTATAAAAGGGGTACCTGCTCCAGGCTATACCAGTGGTGATGCCATTAATGCCATACAGGAGGTAGCAGCTGCAACCCTTCCTAATGGTTATGACATTGCTTGGGAAGGACTTTCCTACGATGAATCAAGACGAGGAAATGAGGCCATTTACATCTTTATTGTGGTATTGATTTTCGTTTATTTGGTATTGGCTGCTCAATATGAAAGTTTTATAATTCCTCTAGCAGTTATCCTTTCCTTACCAATAGGTGTATTCGGATCTTTTCTGATGTTAAAATTCATGGGGCTTGCCAATGATATTTATGCGCAGATTGGTTTGATCATGTTGGTTGGACTTTTGGGAAAAAATGCAGTGTTGATTGTGGAATTTGCCATTCAGAAACACCAGCAGGGATCAACTATTCTCGAAGCTGCAATCATAGGTGCAAAGGTTAGGTTCCGTCCTATTTTGATGACTTCATTTGCTTTTATTGCAGGACTTATTCCTTTGGTGATAGCTACAGGAGCTGGCGCGATAGGTAACAGAACCATAGGCTCTTCAGCCATGGGAGGAATGTTATTCGGAACTTTGTTTGGTGTGATAATCGTACCAGGACTCTACTATATATTCGGTAGTATGGCAGATGGTAGAAAACTCATTAAAGACGAAGACGAAACTCCGCTAAGTGAAGACTATGTTAGAGGTCAATCCGATGCGAGCTTACTTAAGAAACTAAAGAAATTATTGTCGAAAAAAGAACTGAAAGATGGCAAATAAATTCATAATAAATACGACAAGCCTGTTATTTTCCATGCTCCTTATATGGGGATGTAAAACACCGCAGGTGACTACGATCAATGAAAATAAGTCAGTTCCAGTTAGTTTCAACGATTCCAATGACACTACCAATAGTGCTTCCACGAATTGGAAAACCTTCTTTTCTGACCCACATTTAATACATTTAATAGATACAGCTCTGGCCAACAACCAAGAGCTGAACATTCTGCTTCAAGAGATCGCTGTAGACAACAATGAGATCTTGGCCAGGAAAGGGGAATACCTCCCTTTTGTAAATCTTGGTGCTGGTGCTGGTCTGGAGAAGGACGGAAAATACACCCGACATGGGGCTGTGGATGAAAGCTTAAACATCAGAGAAGGAAAGGCCATTCCTGAACCCTTACCTGATTTTATGTTTGGAGCATTTGCTTCCTGGGAACTGGATGTTTGGAAAAAACTTCGCAATGGAAAGAAGGCCGCTGTAACAAGGTATTTGTCAAGTATTGAAGGCAAAAATTTCATGGTTACTAACTTGATTGCTGAAATTTCAAGTTCTTATTATGAACTCATGGCACTGGACAACCTATTGGAGATTGTTCAAAAAAACATAGCCATTCAGAAGAATGCCTTGCACATAATAGAGCAACAAAAGCAGGCTGCTCAGGAAACGCAATTGGCAGTAAATCGTTTTGCTGCTCAGGTCCTCAACACAGAGAATTTACAGTACAATATAAAACAGCAGATTGTAGAAACTGAGAACAGGATAAACTTCCTAGTTGGTCGTTTTCCTCAGCCCATTAAAAGAAGCTCATCAGGTTTCAATGAAATTACAGTCAATGAAATTCATTCTGGAATTCCATCTCAATTGTTGAAAAACAGACCGGATATAAAACAAGCTGAGCTTACTTTAGCTGCAGCCAAACTTGATGTGGCTATTGCTCGTGCCAATTTTTATCCTTCATTCAGTATTGAAGCTGGTGTAGGGTTTGGGTCATTCAACCCCAAATACCTCGTCAACCCTCAATCCATATTATACAATTTAGGGGGAGAGTTAATGGCGCCATTAGTAAATAAAAACGCCATCAAAGCCACTTATAATAGTGCCAATGCGAAGCAGTTACAGGCTGTATATGGTTATGAGCAAACCATATTACAGGCTTATATAGAAGTAGCAAACCAGCTTTCTCAAATAGCCAACACAAGTAAAAGCTATGAAACCAAAGCCAAAGAAGTGGATTTGCTCAATCAATCCATTACAATTTCAAATAGTTTGTTCCGATCAGCTAGAGCCGATTATATGGAAGTTTTGCTTACCCAAAGGGAAGCTCTAGAATCCAGAATGGAGCTTATAGAAATAAAAATGAGCCAGATGAATGCCAAAGTGAACATTTACAAAGCATTAGGTGGTGGTTGGAATTAAATAAAATCATTATTTCCTAATTATAATTCAACCCGAAATATGCAATAGACAATCTATTTCGTGCTGAAATCGCTTTAAAATCAGCCACTTCGTTGCTGTTTTCAATTTCACTATAGCGATGCTATGCTAAAATCTCCAAACAGCCTGATTTTCTTGCGATTGCAACACTTCCCGTAAACACGGGACAGGCTTCACCCCTGACTATTGTCAGGACGGAGAAATCCTATTACATAATCCGGGTTAAATGTTTTTTGCAAAAAGGCCACTTGAATGCTCAAGTGGCCTTTTTGTTTTTCAAAATCAGATTTTAATCCATTAGCTTTCCTATTTAATTATCTCAGGTAATTTTTAAACCCGACATAGGCAATCTATTAAGCAATGAAATGGCTTTTAAATCAGCCACTGCATTGTTGATATCAAATTCATTTTACCAAGGTTTCCCTGAGTTCTGCAACAACCACATTTTGGCATAAGGATGATCCTTGCTTTGACCTGCAGGGATGTATTGGGTACCCTCTAGTGAAGAAATTGCCTCCTCATAATTAACCAGATAATTAGGATCCAAATTAGGAGATGGATACATATAACGCACAGGAATAGCTGCACCAAACTGGGTGACAGGACCTGCTTCAAGAATAGGGTAGCCAGTTCTCCTCCAATCAAACCATGCTTGAGGGTTTTGCCAGTTGGCTATCCATTTTTGTTCCATGATTCGTTCTTCTTTATTGGTGCTTAAAGCATAGGACACAGTTTCCTGAACATAGTAATTTTCAAAATTGAAGTTCCCAGGATTGGAAAGGATGCCATATTTCTCCATAGAAGCCCTTATCGCTTCTCTATAGTGTCCTTCAGGATCACTGGCACCAAGTCCACCTATAAGCGCCGCTTCAGCCATAAGAAACTTGACTTCACTATAAGTCATCAAATTCATTCCAACGTAATCGTCATGATTTTTTCTATACCTATCATGCAGATAGGAAATATAAGGACTCCGCTCCGGATGATAACCTTCCTCATCATTTCCCTTATTGTAAGACATGGCCTCTACAATAGGCAAGCCTACTGGTAAGCCTACATACAAATTGGTATTCACATCTACTCCTTCAGGAGCTGGTTTGAATTTAACCGTAGCCGTTTCACCGAGAACATTGGTAATCACTGAATCCTTCTCTATGGTCACCTGATCATCCCATTTGTATTGAACCGGCAATACCCAACGGTAAAGTCGAGGATCGTTGAGTCCTAAAAGCTTATCTACCAAGGGTTGCCCTGGCTTTAACAATAAATTAGGGTTAGGGCTGTTTAATGGTCCTCCTGGGGCTGCATTATTTTCATCGGTACCAAGAAAATCTACTATTGCGTCATCTGCATTGTCCCTAAATGTAAATTGAGAGGCCAAGTTGAACTCTTGCTCCACATCAATTCCTAATGCGCCCATATCTGATTTCTTGTTTATCAACCGCATGCTGTATCGCATACGCAAGGCATTGGCAAACCTCCTCCACTTTTGAGCATCACCTCCATACATTATATCGGAAGTGGCATTTACCACATCTTTAGAAGGATCCAGGTTTTGAAGCAGTGCATCAGCCTCCTTTAAGTCAACCAAAACGCCATTATAAACATTTATTTGACGATCATATTTTGGAAAAAAGACATCATTATTGGCTTGTAAAGAAGCTGAATAAGGTATATCTCCATAAAGATCGCTCATTAGTCCAAAGTGGAAGGACCGAACAATTAATGCTATTCCCTTAAAGAAATCATTGTTTTCCTCTATTGCATTTTCATAAATAACCTGGTTATTCCTAAGTATGTCGAAATAGCTGTTCCAGGATTCGTGACCCCAGCCGTAAAAATTGACAACTACCGCCCCCTCATTGGTACCTCTTTGTACATATTGCATTGCTCCTGCTATTTTGGAATTTTCATACCCTAGATTGTGGTAGGTTTTGGCTGTATTGGTCAATACATAGGTAAGGATATAATTGGAGGACACCTGCTCAGGACTATTTGGGTTGATGTTGACCTCAGAAAGGTCTTCACAAGCCCAAAAGGAGGCAATCAATCCAATACAAAGTATATTTTTTATTAATTTTTTCATGGCTATTCTTCAGTTAAAATTCAGCATTTAATTTCAGTCCCAGAGAACCTGTCCACGGCATTACATTGTAATATTCAACACCTTGGATCCATCCATTGCCCGTTTGTCTAAAAGCTCTTTCAGGATCAACTCCATTACCTGCTTCAGTCCATACGAAGAGATTGTTTCCAACAACTGAAAGTGATGCATTTCGTAGGCTAATTTTATCTAGCCATCTGGATGGAAGTTGGTAAGTGACGGCTACTTCTCTTAGCTTGACATAAGTAGCACTATAAAGGTTTCTGTCTGGAAAAGGCCTGTGTGCATACCTATAAGCCTGAAATGGGTTCAACCATTGGGTTGTTTCTCCACCCAGATTTTCTATATAGACAATATTACCTTCTGCATCTCTGCTTTCTCTTACCCCCACATTAAAGCTCGCATCTTGTTCTCTGAAATTGGCTTCATCCCCGGACCATGGAAGTCCTCCATAGGCTGCATTTCTACCTCCTATCCATTTACCGAAATACGCTTCCGGATTTTCCTTTACCTGATCCTCAATTGGTCTTCCGGCATCATAAGGTACGCCTGAAAGGGTTTCGGCTAGCATCCCATTATTGCCTAGGAACATCATTGTATTGGAATAAAACTGCCCTCCTTGCCTCCAATCAATATTTGCATATAAACTAAATTTTTTGTACCTAAAGGTTGGTTGAAAGGACAGCATGAGGTCGTGGTTAAAGTTCCCAATCTTCTTCAAATTATTCACATCCTGATCGGCCTGATACAATCCACTTCCAGTTAGTACCGGATACCCAAAATAAGCTGATTCTGGATCTTTCACCGTAAGAACTGGTCTCATATAGATATCGCCGATATCTCCACCAACATAGGTCCTTAACTCAGCTCCACTATAAGAGGTAAAATTATAATAGGTAATACCATCTGCCAATTCTTTGATGCTTGTTCGATTTCTAGAAAGATTGATATTCATGTCCCATCTGAAATCTCCAGAGATAACTGGCGTAGTGCTAAGTCCAAGTTCGAAACCGCGACTTTCTACCAAACCAGCATTGATCAACTTACTACTTGCTCCTGACTCTATAGGTAAATCAATGGGCAGCACTTGGTTTTTATTTCCTCTAACATAATAGGTCGCGTCTATACCTATTCGGTTGTTAAAAAGAGAGATATCAACACCTGCTTCAGATGAAGTAGATATTTCTGGTTTCAAAGAAGCATTTCTTAAAAGACCTCCCATGTACATGCTTTTGGCCGTTCCCCAATCTAAGGCTGTACCGAAAGTAGGGATTAGGCTATAAGGAGCAACGTCATTACCCACCTGAGCTATGCCTGCTCGGAATTTAAAAAGATCAACAAATGACGGCATGTCAACCATTTCTGATACAATTGCACTCAAAGAAACCGATGGATAAAAGTAGGATCTATTTTCAACCGGTAGCGTACTTGACCAATCGTTTCTAGCAGTGATATCGAGGTATAATTTATTTTGGTATCCAGTAGATACAGAACCATAAATACCATAAATCACTTTCCAGAATTGCTGACTATCATAAGCCACTGTGCCTGGTGCCCCATTCGCTATGGTATAAAGCATAGGGATAACCAATTGACCTGCATTATTGTCGACATGGCTGTACTTTTGTTCCATCCTATTGGCCCCAGCCAATGCTGTTATGTTCCAGTTATTATTAAAGACTTTCTGGTAATTCAGCATGAAATCCAAGTTGTTTTCTTTACTGAAATTATTCCTTATATGATACCCCCCATTGATCTGATCATAATTATTATAGGCAATTATGGCTTCTTGCTGCTCATCATATGAATCCCTCGCATAGCGAAGCATCATGCTTAAATTATTGGTCACATCATAATCAAGTTGTAGCTTACTTACCGTTCTGTTTCTTTTAAAACCAGTAGGATTTTCATTTACAACGAAATAAGGATTGTTTTGCTTTTGTTTGTATTTTCGCTGTAGTATTCCTTCAGACCCTGGCACCCAATATTGTTCCAAGTCCAAAATATTCACTTGAGGTCCAGTTTCAAAGAGACTCCTTACAGGTGAGGTTCTACCACCGTCAATAATAGGCCGGTTATCTGATCCGGATTCTGTGATATTAAAAGTAGCTGTAGCCCTTAATTTATTTGTAATATTATAATTGGTGTTGAGGCCAATAGTCAGTCTGGAAAAATCAGTATTTGGGATAATACCTTTATTTTCCATATTCCCTACGGAAAGCCTAAAACTTCCTTCATCATAATCTCCATTGACCGCAATATTGTTGGTATTGGTATATCCTGACTGAAAAAAGTCCTTAAACCGATCAGGATAAGATACAAGTGGTGCAGGCTCTCCGTCTGAATTCCACTGAACCCACTCCTCCCCTACATCGAGCTCTGGGCCCCAACTCTCATTTTCACTTTCTTCAAACACATGAGCACCACTTTTGCCAGAGGCAAATTCATTTTGTATAGGTAAGTACCGAAATGGAAAATCCATTACCACTGAGGAATTAACAGCTACTCCAATTCCTTTCCTTCCAGACCCAGACTTGGTTGTAATGAGTACCACACCATTACCAGCCCTAGAACCATATAAAGCAGCTGCACTAGGGCCTTTAAGAATTGAAACATTTTCGATATCGTTTGGATTGATGTCAGAAATAGGATTACCCATATCAGCACCTCCAAATTCATTGTTCAATTTATTAGCAACCGGTACACCGTCAATAACAAACAATGGCTGGTTGTCATTGTTGAGGGAATTGGCTCCACGAATAATGATATTAACAGAAGATCCTGCTGCTCCATCCATTTGAGAAATCTGGACTCCTGCCACTTTTCCAGCCATGGCATTCAAGACATTGTTCTGAGGAGTTTCAGTAAGGTCTCTTCCATCTACATTTCCTACAGAATAGCCTAGGGATTGTTTTTCTCTTTTCACGCCCAAGGCGGTCACCACTGCTTCTTGAAGGGATTTCATGTCTTCAAGTAAAGTAACATCAATTATCTCACGGTTTCCTACAGCAATTTCCTGCGTCTCAAACCCAATAAAAGAAAACACCAAAACTGCATTTTCTCGGTCAAATTCCAGGTTATACTTTCCATCTTGATCCGTAATAGTTCCCGTAGAAGTACCTTTTAAAAGGACTGTCACTCCAGGAAGTCCCAAGCCATCAATTTCAGAGACAACCGTTCCTTCTACCTTTTGAATAGCAAGTGCTTGATTTAAGTTTTGCTGAACATCATAATCATCAAAGTTTCGAATTTGAATGTGCTCACTGTTTTCGGCAACAAGCCTGGCCAATTCAGCCATATTATTGCCTGATTGTTTATTTTTAGGAACGATCACATAGGACCCTCCTTTTTGTTTGATAAATGAAAGTTGATAGGGACTTAGAAGTTTCAGTAGATTCTTCTCCAGCCCTTTCTCCCAATCGATGAGCGCACTGTCAACCCTAAGGTTTTGAATCATTCCATCGGCGAATAAAATATCCGCTTTATAATAAGCCTTAAGCTTATCAAGTGCGTCAGCCAAAGCTATATCGTACTGATGATTAGCCATAGGAAGATGAGTCAATTGCTTGGGCTTTAAGCCAATTGCTTCAGCCTGTGTGAGTGGTCCAGTATGCAAAAAGACGCATATTGTCCAAACCATTAGTGAAAAGGGTAAAATCTTTTTCATATAGATTTAGGGTTTAATTGATTGACTTATTGTTTTATTTAACCGGAAATAGGCAATATTTAGAATTAAGTAGCATACTATGGCGTTTGAATTTTTCTATTCATTTTCAAAAAAGCGAAAGCGTTTGTCATTAATTTCCATGGAAATACCCAATACCTGGGCTACAGCATTAGCAAATTCTTTGGCATCCTCTGAGCGAAAGGAACCTGATAGGGTGAGGTCATTAATTGAATCACCTAATATTTCTACCTCCACCCCATAATTATCATTCATTAAACTGGCGATTTCACTAAGACTGGTTTTATCAAAAACATACCGATGTTCCTTCCAAGAGGCAAACTCTTCAGGTTTTTGAACCATTTCCTTTTTTAGTTGGCCATCATTCTCCATGCGCATTTTTTCACCGGGTTGCATCAGCACTGATTCTGATCCTGAGGGACTGTGTTTGATCAATTCAACCTTTCCCGATTTTAAATGTACCTCCGTATTGTGTCGACGATTATAGACGGTGAATTCAGTTCCGTGAACCACCACGTCCAAGCCATTCATGGTTTGGACAATAAATTTGTTAACCGCATCGTGCGTCACATTAAAAGAAGCTTCACCTGACAACTGCACCTCTCTGGGATTCCCCAAAAAAGCAAATCGAGGGGTTTTCAGTTGGCTATTGGCATTTAAAAAGACTTCAGTCCCATCATTAAGGATAACTGTGGCCAATTCCCCATATCCAGTTCGGTAGGTTTTAACTGTAATTCTTTCAAAGGTGCCCAAAAAGAGTAAGCCAAACAGCGTCACTGAGGCCACTAAAAACAATTTCAAATTAGACCGTCCGGAGCTTTTCTGCTTGGAAATAATTTTATCATTTAATACAAAAGAGCTTTCACTTTTATTCTTAAAATTTAAAATGGCCTGTTCTGTATCGGTAAGGTATTGTGGGTTTTTTCTTTCCCATTCTTCTAAGTAAACATAAAACAGCTCCTCATTTTCTGGGGATTCATTCACCCAATCGTCTATCCATTTCTTTTGGATCACAGAGACGGAACCCTTAAAATAATTGAGCAATAATTCCTTTATAGTATCTTTATCTTGCATTCTTTAGCTTGTTTATTGTTTGCTGCTAAGAGCTGTTGCCCCCCATTAAAATGAAAAGCTACTAAATCAGGTGAGAAAATATTAGTGTTAAAATCAACCATTTGTCTTTTAATAAATGGCGAATGGCAATTTTCGACCTGTATAGCTGGGTTTCTACCGTCCGGATTGAAAGCCCCAAGTCCAGTGCGATTGATTTCATAGATTTACCTTCGAACTGGAACAGGAGATAAATTTTTCTCCTTTGGCTAGGTAGTGTTTCTATGGCTTTTTCAAAATCCTGATACAACTCTTCATATTGAGTAATGCTATCAGGTTGATAGATTTCAGCAATTCTAGGTTCGGGAGAACATGTCATATTTCCTTTTCTTGCCAAATCCAATTTAAGGTAATTGAAACCCCTGTTTCTCACAGCCTTAAACAAATAAGATCGAATAGAGGTAGTAATGGTTAGGAATAATTTTTGATCATAGAATTGGGCAAGTAAGTCTGATACAATATCCTGTGCTACTTCTTTAGAACCCACAAAACGCACTGCATGTGAACATAGCGGCTGATAATACTTTCTAAACACCAAATCCATACCTTTGGGAGGGTCCTTTTTTAATGCATGCCATATTAACTGTTCGTCAGTTTGTGCCTCTTGAGTAGGCTTTTGCTCCTCACTTTGCCTTAATGGCGATAAAATAGGGGACTCTTTAGATTTCGATTGTGGCATTGGTATTTGGGTTTTTATTGCCGGACTATATTAAGACAATTAAATACCCTTGTACTACTTACAAAATTCAAAAAAGATTATTCGTTTATTTAGAAATTTTACCCTCAGATAAATATTAACATTCCGTCTATGCTATTATTAACATTTGATCAATTAAAAATTATCGTAATATTATACCTTTATGTAGTGAACTAATTTTCTTTGATCACAAAACCAAAAACCTTAACATCTTAGATTCTGTCACGATTGCCACTATATTTTCGCAGGATATTCGACATTATTTAGTGATCCTTTAAATTATTCCAAGATTTGGAAATCTTGGTCCATAAAATTTCACCTATTGCACTTGATGAGGAATTACTTTATTTACAAAATAAGCAAGCTAAATAAAGACTTTGAGGTAAAGACAGCGAATATAGATTGTATCTATCGAAAAAAACAGACAACTCACTATTTAATAACATCTTATAAAAATTTAAAGCTGTATTATCTAATAATAAAATCCTTTAAAAGATATCCCATCCTTTCTTCACTAAGCCATCTCTCAATATAATAATTCAAAAAATCACTCACTTAGTTGTTATACATCGCCTAGTTTATCGTCATTAAAGTACAAGATGAAAACAAAAGAATTTCAAGAAAGGGTAATTTCAATGTCTGAGCGTTTGTACCCGATGGTCTCACGAATGTTAGGTAATACTACCAATGCAGAGGATGCTATACAAGAGATAATGATCAAGTTATGGGAGCGTCGAGGTCAAATTAAAAACCATCCCAATCTTTCAGCATTTATTTTCTTGACGGCAAGGAATTATTGCTTGGACTTGATCAAAAAGAAAAAACCTCCAGAAGATCAATATGATACTAAAACCCAGTTACTGGCTTCTGAACCTGAACATGACACCTATGAATGGCAGGAACTTAAGCGCAATATAGAGGTGGTATTGGAAGGACTTCCTGAACAACAAAAGGAAGTCATGATCATGAGAGATTTAGATGGCATGGAATTTATTGAAATTGCGGAATTGACAAAATTAAGAGTGGACCATATTAGGGTTCTTTTGTCCAGGGCGAGGCAACAAGTGGCGATAGGACTCCAAAAAACATACAGCTATGGAAAAGGGGATATTTAAAGATTTGATGAAAAAGTTTGCTGCTGGACACAGTACACTTGAAGAAGAAGCGTTTTTAATCAAAAATTCAACTGATAAAAAGTCATTAGAAACACAATGGCTAAGGTATGTAAATGGGAAAAAGAAAATTCCAGCAGCAGATCTAAATGCTAAAGTTTTGGAAGCCATTAATAAAAAAGAAAAAAAGAGCCAAAACCGAAAGCTTGTAGTTGGGTTTATGACCATCGCTGCATCCCTTCTACTCTTGTTGATTTATTTTAGACCTGAACCTATTCCAGAAACTAAAAGCCTTGCAGAAAAACAGGCCTTACTAAAAGAGGCTTTGGCTATGTTTGATAATAACAGCATAAATAAAAAGAATAAAAAAGTGCTTTATGAAGATGAAATTATCATCATTTATGCGACTTCAGAATAATTAAGACAAACTTTAACTTAAAAAATTAATCACAATGAAATCCTTCCTTTTAGTAGTCGGCCTAGCACTTGTACCATTTTCTAGCATTTTAGCACAAGAAACAAGTAAAGGTGCAAAAGAAAAGCTTGAAATCACAATTAAAGAAAGTGACAATCCAGATGTGTACATTGATGGTAAAAAATACGACCATTCCATCATAGACTTATTGGACACAGACAAAATTGCATCCGTAGATGTAATAAAAGGTGAGCGAGCAATAAGTGAATACAATGCTCCAAATGGAGTTATAATAATAAAAACAAAAGCAAAAGCCAACCAAGTAAGAATCAGAAACAGTAACGGGAATTTAGATGAGGACCAACCTTTAATCATCATTGATGGCGTTACTGCGGAAAAAGGGGATCTTGAAAAGCTTGATCCTATAGACATAGAGTCTGTAGAAGTATTGAAAGGAGAAAATGCAATGAAAAAGCACAATGCCCCAAATGGGGTGGTTTTAATCATCACAAAAGGAGCTGTAAAATCAAAGAAAAAAGAGTAAATCAAGGCCTTTGGATGAGTTGATTATTTGGGCTCCCTTTTTTATCCATGATTTATTGAACAATTCAAAGCAGGTCAGCAATGGCCTGCTTTTTTTTCTAATAAGGACTTCATCCAACTTATATTAACAAGAATGAATTTTGGTTTTTGTGTTTAGGTATTTTTTGTCCCAAAAGATTCTGGGATTACCTGATAAGCAAAAAATGTCCAAGCGTATCCCTACTCTAAAAAGTCATTGAATTGAAAAAAAAGAGTAAATTAGAAATTAATACATGTGGAAAAGCCGAGAACCTTATCAATCCCGATTACTTTATTAGTCATTTGAACTCCTTTAATAGGTGATTCGTTGTCTCCTTATACTCCATAATTGTATTAGCAATTATAATTGACTGAATTCTAATAATATCATTAAATGAAGCCAAAGCACATTTTTATCGCCTCCTCATTAGTCGCCATTATTTGTATTCCCGCTATCTATCTCTATATGCCATCCATTGTCTGGATTTTGTGGTTGGTCGTACCCATTATTGTTATAGGCTTGGTGGACATCATCCAGACCAAACATACCATTAGGAGAAATTTTCCCGTAATAGGTAATTTCAGGTACCTACTTGAAGAGATCAGACCCGAAATCATGCAGTATTTTGTGGAAACGGATACAGAAGGTAGGCCCATTAATAGAATATACCGCTCACTGATTTACCAGAGAGCTAAAAAAGTAAATGCAACAACACCATTTGGAACTCAAATGGATGTTTATGAAACGGGGTATGAATGGATGGACCACTCGATTTATGCCAATAACCATGCAGATATCCAACATGAGTCAAGAATATTGGTGGGTGGTGATGCATGTTTACAACCCTACTCCGCAAGTATTTTGAATATTTCAGCAATGAGCTTTGGGGCACTTAGTAAAAATGCTGTTTTAGCTATGAATACAGGTGCCAAAATTGGTGGCTTTGCACATAATACTGGAGAAGGAGGAATAAGCCCATATCACTTGGAACCTGGTGGGGATTTAATTTGGCAAATTGGCACAGGATACTTCGGATGTAGAACAGAGGCAGGTAATTTTTGTGAAGAGAATTTTCAAAAGAATGCTACCTTGGACAATGTGAAAATGATTGAGATTAAAATCTCTCAAGGCGCCAAACCTGGACATGGTGGAATTCTTCCCGCTTCCAAAAACACCAAAGAAATAGCAGCCATTCGCCATGTAAAGTCGCATACTGACGTTCATTCTCCACCAAAACACACTGCTTTTGAAGATGCAGAAGGATTGATGCACTTTATTCAAAAATTGAGAGATTTGTCAGGAGGAAAACCAGTAGGTTTTAAGATTTGTATTGGTAAAAAAGACGAATTTAAAGACTTATGTGAAGCAATGGTTAAACTGGGAATCAAACCTGACTTTATCTCTATCGATGGAGGTGAAGGTGGCACTGGAGCTGCACCGATTGAGTTTTCCAATTCACTAGGAATGCCTTTAAAAGATGGACTTTCTTTTGCTATCGACACCTTAAGAGGATACGACCTAAAAAAAGACATCAAAGTAATTGCCTCAGGTAAGGTTTTAAGTGGTTTTGATATTGCCAGAGTTATAGCCATGGGAGCCGACATGGTCAATAGTGCTAGGGCCATGATGATTGCCACAGGTTGTATTCAAGCCTTACAATGCAATGTCAACACTTGTCCAACAGGTGTGGCTACCCAAAACAAAAGCTTAATGGAAGGACTGGTTGTAAAAGACAAAGCCCAAAGGGTTGCCAATTTTCATGAGGAAACGGTAAAAAGTTTTATTGAATTGGTAGCAGCATCAGGTATTCGAAAAACTGAAAAATTAACCAGGCATCATATTAATCGGAGAATTGGAATGAATCAGGTTTTAAAATACAGTGAAATTTATCCTGAGGTACCAGAAGGGGTGTATTTAAAACAAGTGGAAAAGGTAACTGAAGAGAACGGAGTCGGGTAAAAAACTTACACCTATCAAACATTTCTCCTACCATATATTATTGGTCCCAAGCTTGGGAAGTAGAAATAAAGTATTAATTTCATTTAAAACATTACTATTGAAAATTAGGTAGCATTATAGTGGGATTTTAGAGGCTAAAATAAATTTTTATACTATGCAGACAATATTAGGTTCAGGCGGTGCCATAGGTACCGAATTGGCAAAGGCCCTAAAAGCATATACCTCGGATATCAGGTTAGTAAGTAGAAGCCCTAAAAAAGTCAACGATTCTGATGCATTATTTGCCGCAGACATTTTAGACACCAAAGCTTTAAAAAAAGCCATACATGGTTCTTCTATTGTATACGTTACGGTGGGTTTTACCTATAGTCATAAAGAATGGGCCGAAAAATGGGTGCCTTTTATTGAAAACGTCATTACTTTTTGTTCAGAGGAGAACTGTAAATTGGTGTTTTTTGACAATATTTATATGTACGATCCCAGTTTCCTCAATGGTATGACCGAAGAAACCCCTGTAAATCCACCAAGTAAAAAAGGAGCCGTTAGAGCCAAGGTTGCTCGAATGATTCTAGATGCCATTGCTTCAAATAAGATTCAGGCCCTTATAGCCAGATCTGCTGATTTCTATGGTCCCTCCATTTCAAACAATAGCCTTCTTACCGAAATGGTATTCAAACCATTGAGCCAAGGTAAAAAAGCAAATTGGCTGGTAAGTGATCGATATGTACACTCTTTCACCTATACTATAGACGCAGCGGTTGCTACTGCTTTATTGGGTAATACAGATACAGCGTATGGTCAGGTTTGGCATTTGCCAACTGCTTCAGCTCCTTATACAGGCAAACAGTGGATAGAACATATTTCAAAAGGATTAGGCGCAATACCAAAAATCCAACTGGCACCAAAATTCCTCATCAAGATTATGGGGATATTTAACCCCATAATGCGTGAATCTGTAGAAATGCTTTATCAATATGACAGGGATTACGTATTTGACAGTAGTAAGTTTGAAAAAGCATTTGATTATACGCCTACACCCTATGAATTGGGCATAAAAAAAATAATCGAAACTGATTACAAGCAAATTAAAGACAAATAACCAGTTACAAGCCTTACAATCAACGTCCCTAATATATAAAATGGACTTATTAAGTAATGACTTCCAAATAGGAGTTTTAGCTTTTTGCCATTACAACATAGCTTTATTAACTGTCTAGTATTTTCCAGTTACAACATAATCAAAACCTACAAATAATTCCTACCGTAAACTATGCAATGGAATTATTTGAAAGAGAAATTGAACCTGAAAAAAACCTACTTCCGTTCGATGGAATAGTAAATTATTATGGGAAAATTTTCGGACAAGAACAGGCCAATAATTTTATGTCTATTTTGATGCAATCCATTGAATGGAAAAACGATGAAGCGATTATATTTGGCAAAAAGATCATCACTAAAAGAAAAGTGGCCTGGTATGCGGAAGAAGCCTTTAATTACACCTATTCCAAAACCACAAAATCCGCCTTGCTTTGGACACCAGCATTACTTGAATTAAAAAGTAATATAGAAAAAATTGCAGGAGAAACCTTCAATTCATGTCTTCTAAACCTCTACCACAATGGAAGTGAAGGAATGGCCTGGCACAGTGATGGAGAAAAAGACTTGAAAAAAAATGGGACAATTGCTTCTCTGAGCTTTGGAGAAGAAAGAAAGTTTTCTTTTAAACACAAGGAGACTAAAATTAAAAAAGAGTTGATTTTAGAAAATGGAAGCTTGCTATTAATGAAGGGAAAAACACAAAGCAACTGGCTTCATCGCTTACCCCCATCAAAAAGAATAATAAATCCAAGAATTAACCTGACTTTTAGAACAATAGTAAAATAAAACCCGGTAATCAAAATCAATAAGCCACCATGAAGATTTTCCCCTCAAAAATAGGTCTTGAATTGGTCATCCCCATTGGTCTTTTATTCCTCGGGATTTCTTATAAAATGTATCTTGACGAAATTTGGTTGGGTTTAGTTGTCATGTTTTTGACCAGCATCTTCTTAGGTTATCTATTTACTTCCATGAAATATGGTATTGATACAAGCGACCTACATGTTTATGGATGTTTTGGTACCCATAAAAAAATCCCTATCAAAGACATTAAAAAAGTTTCTGAATCCTATAATCCCATAAGTTCAGCAGCGGCATCCATGGATCGATTGGAAATATATTATAACAAGTACGATAGTGTACTTGTCTCTCCTAAAGACAAAAAAGGATTTCTTACCAGGTTGCTAAAGCAAAATGCTAAAATTAATATTATTTACAAGAAAAAATAATTAACAAATACTCATTATAAAAATCGAATGAATTGGATCCTTTTAATCATTGCAGGTCTTTTTGAGGTTGCTTTCGCTTCTTGTTTGAGTATGGCAAAAGCTTCAACCGGTAAGGAAATGTACGGCTGGTACGGAGCCTTTCTTATTTGCCTGACCATAAGTATGGCCTTACTGATCCGCGCTACACAAAGTTTACCGATCGGAACAGCTTATGCAGTTTGGACAGGTATTGGGGCTGTAGGGACGGTTTTGGTTGGGATATTTTTCTTTAAAGAACCGGCTCATTTCTGGCGATTGTTTTTCATTTTCATGCTGATAGGCTCCATAATTGGTTTAAAGGCTGTTTCGCATTAAACATTAATTGAAGATTTAAGCTCTTTGCCAACTGGGATAAGCTTCCGACTTTATAAGTAAGGGCCATCCAATAAGTTAAAACTAAACTGGCTTCAATATTCTGGTTTTTTCCCCCTTTTAGGAAGGGTGAAAAAGAAAGTACTTCCTTTTCCAGGAGTTGATTTTGCACTGATCGTTCCGCAATGAATTTCTAGAATCCTCTTGCAGGATGCAAGTCCTATTCCTGTTCCGGGAATACTACCATGTGGGTTCAACCTTTTCATAAAAGCAAATATTTCATCCGTTGCTGATTGCTTGAATCCCATCCCATTGTCTTTGACATAAACCGTTATTTCATCTCCTTTTTCTTCATAATCTACCGAGATTACCGGGTCTGCTTCAGAACGGTATTTTATAGCATTACTAAACAGGTTTTGAAATAATCGTGTCATCTGAATATTGTCAGCCACTATTACGGGTAATGCTGGTATATTGAAGGTTACATTGTTTTCTTTCACCTCAGCTTTAATCATTTCCAGAGCTAAACCACAAACCTCATTTAACGAAACCTCTTCAAATTCATTCTCGTTTCTATCTATTTTGGAATAATCGAGCAAATCTTTGATCATAAGTTTCATCCTTTGGGTATTTTCTAAAATAAGGGAGTAATACATCTTGCCGTCGGTATCAGGGGGCAGATGACCTTCTTTTTCTAATAATCCCACCAAACTGGAAATCGTATTTAAAGGAGCTTGCAAATCATGGGAAGCTGTATAGGCGAAATGTTCCAGCCCTTCATTGACCTGTCTGAGCCGTTCGACATTTTGTTCCGCCAGTTTTCTCGCTTTTAATAACTCCACCTCATACTGTTTTCTTTGGGTAATATCCAGCACTGAGAACCTGAAAAAAGTCGCTACGCCTGAGCTATTCAAAATTTGCATCCCGTTTAGCAAAACGGGCAATTTCCTTGAGTTCTTTCCCTTAAGTTCAATGTTGATTTCAGAAATTTCTCTCTGAATATGTAGCATGGGCAATATGTGCGTTTCGAAGTAAATTTTCTCTCCCATACCCAACAAATCCTGAAAAGATTTTTGAAGTACAATTTCATTTCTTTCATAACCCAGCCACTTTAGCAATGTACCATTTATGTTGACAATTTTTCCGTCAGCACCAGTGGTCATATAACCAAAAGGAGCATTTTGGTAAAGGTCTTCAGAATCTTCTGTAAATGCTTGTTCTATCAATTTCTGTTGGCTAAATAGGATTCAATACTTGAAACAACTTGATCAGGGGCAGTCAGGTGAGGACAATGCCCTGAAGCGTTCAATAGCACATAATGACTTTCTTTAATCTGTTGATTTACAAACTCCCCTACTCTAACTGGGGCAATTACATCGGGATGGCTTTGAAGAATTAAAGTGGGTATAGACACATTTTCTAAATCCGCTCTATTGTCCCCCATAAAAGTTACCTTGGCAAAATGCTTGGCTATATTAGGATTCATCGAGCAGAAACTATTCTTTAATTCTTCGGCATATTCAGGCAATTCAGGATTGCCTATAATTATTGGCGTAATAAAACTAGACCAACCTAAATAATTACTATCCAAAGTTTCAATTAATTCATCAATATCCGCTTTGGTAAAGCCTCCAAAATAATCATCATCATTGGTGTAGCAGGGTGAAGGACCAATCAAAACCAAATCATCAAATAAATCAGGCCTTGCAGTGGCAGCCAGTATTCCGATAATACAATTTACAGAATGACCTACAAAAATAACCCTTGAAAGATTAAGTTCAACGATCATTTCAATTAGATCCTGAGCATACCCCTTTAGAGAACTGTATTTCTCAAAATCATAGGCGCTTTGATCTGAATTGCCTGAACCTACAAGGTCAAATAAAATAACCTGATAATCCTTTTCGAAAGCAGGTGTTATAAAGCGCCACATATTCTGATCACAACCATATCCATGACCAAAAACAATAGGCTGCTTACCGTTACCAATAATTTTTACGTTGTTTTTTACTATCTTATCTTCATTCATAGTATATAGCATCAATGAAATCATTTCATTTGGCACCTGATTATAGATGAATTTTATTAGGTGATTTTTGTTAAAACAGATCTACTTTTTGTTCGGGTAATAAGTCACAATTTAAGTTTCTCATTAGTATTGTTTTGAAAGATTCTTACCTGAAGCATTTACTCAAATATCCTTTCAGCTTACAATTCTGAAACTTCACAAAAATTTAAGGTGATAAATTAAGAAGTTTGATAGCAAAAATCAAACCATTTTTCCATTTCCTTGCCAGCTTTTGAAACCAAACTCCATTCAAGTTGGAGACCCATTTAGTCCTAAATAATTCACAAACTAATATTACCTAATGGGAAACACCTCAAAATCAACTATACTGGTCATATGTACAGCTCTGATCTCTACACTGCAAATAGAATCCAAAAAAAAACCAGTTTCATAAAGTTTTACCTTTGTGAAACTGGTTGACTAAATTTGATTTTAAAGAAGGGGTGAAAATACTATTTTTCAGGCACCCATAGTACCGCATCAGCTACAACTGTGCCATCTGCACCTTCTGTACTAACAGTAACAAAGGGATTCGTACCTGCTTCTAAGGTATAAGCACCTACATTTACCCACTCTCCTCTTGTTTGGCCTTCAACTCTAATGTCCGATTCTTTTACAAGAACTTCATTTTCTGCTTTCCCGTCAGAAACAATAATTTTCGTCTGACTAGTTGCATCCTCAGTTCGTGAGAAATAAACATAAATGTTATATTTTCCGCTTTCTACCACCTTTGGACTAAAACGTACAGTATTAATTGAATTGTCTTTGCCTGCGTTTTTCAAAAGTGTTGGACCATATCCATGCCTATTTTGAACCTCCCAATCTCCGGTAACAACTACACCTTCATCATCATTGTCCACCAGTAACTCAGCAGTGCTTCCATCTGCCAATGGATTTGAGCGAAGCTCTCCTTGTAGCTTCTTAATGGATACCTCCTGAACAGCTTGCCCCTCATCCAAGGCCAGACTTGCAGCCACTGCAGCAGATTGTCCTAAAACCATAAATACCGGCTCCATTCGTATAGAGCCATAAGCAATATGACTTGCAGAAAGTGCCACCGGTACCAATAGGTTCTTTGCTTCATTTGCCTTAGGTATAATTGACCTGTAAGCAATAGGATATGGGCCAAAACCACCTATTTCAACATTCCCTTCATTCTTCACCATTTTCTTACCATCCTTCTCTACAACCACACGCTGAATATTGTGAGAATCCATGGTGTAGGCAGCCATTCCAACACCATCCTCTACTACTTCCTCTCCTACACAATTGGCTTGAGTCATTACATATTCTCCTATCATTCTCCGTACTTCTCTCACATACAATTGCGGAGTCCAATTTCCATTTTCTACATATTCATCTTTTGGATAACCCCATTCCTGAATCGCCTCTTGAAGTTCTTTTGGCACCCTTGGGTCAGTTTTGTAAAAGTAAAGCAGAGATTTAGTGTAAAGCGTGTGTGCATCTATGATTTCTTTCCGCTTTTCATAACTTCCCTCTGGATATTCATGGTTCATTCCAATCATATCTGTAGAGAAACCTCCCCTATTGTTTATGTCTGTTTTGTTATTTGGCATTTTACTCCAGATAAAATATTGCCCAAGGCTTCTTTTTTCTGGTTGTGCTTCAAAAAGTCTGACCAATAAATCAAACATGGCTGGGTCGTAACCTTCCGGCTTCGTTATTTCAATCCGATTGTCAGGATCATTGGTCAAGCAAATACGATAATTATAAGCTTGAATTTTATCATCCTCTGTACCATCTTCAGCTAAGCTTCCATCACTAATTCCCCAAAGAAGTCCACTTGAAGGGTCACCAGGGGTTTTATACGGATCAACACCATCAGGAAACTGATGCCCATTCATTAATTGAACGCCATTATAGGTTTCCTCATATTTTTCATTGGATTCCCTACCGATATCATAACTTACCCCAGACTTTGCCATCAGGTCACCTTCATAGGTAGCGTCGATAAACATTTTACCTGACACTTCCCTCAACGGTTCTGAAGGGTTATTGGCATTCTCAATAGAAATCTTGGTTATCCATCCATCTTTATTCTCAGCACTTTGGATTCTAAATCCATACTGAACAGTGATTCCTGCCCGGTCCAAATACTCTTGAAAGGTAGCTTTGGCCACACTTGGTTCGAATATCCATTGTTCAAATTTCCCATAATGATCTCCTAGTTTTCGATAGAAATCTCTTGATAAGCCAGTTACGGCAAATTTATTTCCTATATCTGTGTACCCTAATCCTCCGGTGGTCAAACCACCAAGGTGCATGCTAGGCTCAATCAGAAGTGCTGATTTCCCCATACTCTTCGCTGTATAAGCTGCTATTACCCCCGAAGATGTAGCTCCATATACGACTACATCATAGGTTTTTTCTTTGGCTTCTTCAGGCCCTGAGCAAGAAAACATCAGGCTTGATAAAATCAAACAGCCTATTACTAAATAACTTAATTGTCTTATCATTACTTATTTTCAATTGGTTTTGGTGAATACAATCAATCTTAAATCCATTACCTGATTACCAGGAATCTCAAGCGCTTTCATGGATAAAGTGGCTTCTCCACTTTCTAGGTTTATTTCACCCAATGACATGGGTTTGAAATCTTTAACATAGGATTCCATGCGCTCTACCCTGTCATTTTCCATTCCCTTGAGAGGTGGATCATGGGCTATATCCACTTTTCCATCTAGGTAATTCTCTCCTAGCTGAAGTCTAAAGGTGGCGCCAATGTCTATTTTAGGGCATGTATAATATAAATCTACTTGGTATTTTCCTGATTCCAATACCTCCACATCCCAAGTGATACTGTCTTCCAAACTTACCCAATTTGTAAAAAAAGAGTCATTGGGGAAACGGTTGGATCGTTGAATCTGTCCGTGAGCCTCACCATCACGGGCGGGCATTTGGGTGTACTTTGCTCCAGGTGCTCCCAGGGTAAATGATCTGATCTTAGGACTTTTGTCCATTTCTTCAGCCATTTCTCTTTCCCAAGATGCTTTTGCTGCTGTTAATTCCACAGTTAATTCCTGCATTTGATCTTGAATGGGATTTTGTTGAAATGGGTCTTTTCCCATGTCAAACAAGGCTCCTTCATGATCCAGAAGAAAATTCTGGGTTCTTAAACTCGTTCTGTTCTTCCAGTGGCGGTAGATTATTCTATCCTCCCACTCGCTAGCTTCATTGAATATAAGTGGCTTTAAACTTTTACCGTCGAAGGGTTTAACCGCCTTGTGTTCTATTCCTAGCAGCTCCATAAAAGTTGGGAATAGGTCAATCGCACTTGATATTTCTTCGACCACTCCACCTCCTGGAATGGTGCCTTTCCATTGCATGAATAATGGACTTCTAACTCCTCCTTCATCTGTAGAACCCTTTCTGCCTTTCATTCCACCATTCCACCTAAAACTATTCGGACCATTGTCACTAAAATAAATTACAATGGTATTTTCCTCCAAATCAAGGGATTTCAACTTGTCCATTATTCTTCCCACATTCCAATCGATGTTTTCACACATGGCAAGTGCTGCCTTGGTAAACTCCTGGTCTTCGTTCTGCACTAGGTTATCAAGCTCCTTCTTAGCAAATGAATCGTACCAACGATCGGGAACTTGCATGGGTGAATGTGGTGTGTTTAAGGGCAGGTAAACTAGAAAAGGATGCGCTTGATTTTCCTCAATAAACTGCATGGCTTTTGCTGTCAGGTCATTGGCAAGATAGCCTTCACCTTGAACAGGTTTACCATTGTGTTCCAGCGGTGGACTAAAATAATCCCCCCAATGTCCGGAACAAAAGCCATAAAACTCATCAAACCCCCTGGCATTGGGATGGTAAGGGTGTTGCATGCCGTTGTGCCACTTACCAAAAGCACCTGTTACGTAGCCTGATTTTTTAAGCACTTCGGCAAAGGTTACTTCATCTAGGTCCAATCGTTCTTGCCCGGCCGAAGTCCCACTAACTCCTCCACGCAAATGGTACCTTCCAGTAAGCATTTCTGCCCTGGTAGGAGAACAGACCGGGGACACATAAAAACGATTAAAACTGACCCCCTCAACACCCAACCTATCAATATTTGGTGTCTGTAAATTTGGATTCCCAGTGAAACTTAAATCACCCCATCCCTGGTCATCAGATAAAATGATCAGAATATTAGGCCTGGCTAGTTCTTTTTCTTCTGACTTGCAAGCCATAAAAATATATATACACAGGAACAATAAGGTTTTAGAAAGTTTCATAACCGTAGAATTTATTTAACTTCAACAATTACATAGCAGTCTAAAGTAGACAAAAGTAAGCAATAGGTACTGCAAACATTATAAAGTTATCGGTACCTTATTGCCTACTTTTGAAACACTCAAATTCATTAAGTCAATACTTGACCTAACACAAAACTATATGCTTAATTAATTTTATCAGCTAAAGTCAATACTTGACCATCTTCAAGAAGTTTCGTTCTTAAAGAAGAATAAGGAAGATCTTGCACACTGATGCCTTCTTCCATAGCCATAACAGCTGCTGTGGCCGCAGATTGTCCTAAAATCATAAATACCGGTTCCATACGAATGGATCCAAAAGCAATATGACTTGCAGAAACTGCTACAGGAACCACTAGATTTTGAATTTCGTCGGCTTTAGGTACCAAAGAACCATAAGAAATTTCATAAGGTTGTGGCAATGGAACACCTACATCACCCTCATTGTGTACATGTCCATTCTCGTCAACATATCGTTGGATATTGTGAGAATCGATGGTATAGGAACCCATCCCTACTGACTCAGGAGTTGGTCTTTTCTGCAGCAACTCATTTTCCGTCATCACATATTTACCAACCATTCTTCTGGCTTCTCTTACATAAATCTGATGGGGCCAGTTTCCATTGTCCGTAAATTCATCCTTTGCCAATCCCCATTTTTTAAATTCATCCTGCGTTTTTTTCGGTACCCTTGGGTCGTTGGCTACATAGTATAAAAGTCCTTTTTGGTAGTCCTCATGTTCCTTTATGATTTCTCTCCTTCTTTCATAACTGGCTTCCGGGTAATCATAATTCATACCTATATTGTCGGAACTAAATGGTCCATGGTTATTGGTATCGGTTTTCTTATTGGGTATCATATCAAATTTACCAAACCACTCATCCCATCCTGCATCAAAAATTCGACCTAGCAGTTCATATTCCTTCGGATCATAATTGTCAGGTTTTGGAAAAGGAACTTGGTTATCAGGATTCACTGACATACAAGTTCTAAAGCAATAGGCTTGTACCTTACTGTCCCCTTCGCCTTTTACACCTGGGTCTTCACCACTGATTCTAGGAAGTAATCCCGAAGAAGGATCTCCTGGGATTATATATGGATCTATTGGCTGATCTAAAACCTTGAAATGATGACGGTGGTGGAAAACTCCCGTTTGAACTCCATTCCAGTCTTCTCCATACACATCTTTTCCTTCTCTTCCTACATGGTAACTCACCCCGGCAGCTGCCATCAAATCACCTTCGTAAGTGGCATCTACAAACATTTTACCCTTAAACTCCTTGCCACTCAATGTACGAATAGCTGTAATTTTACCGTTTTCTACGGTAACACCACTTTCTCTATCCAACCATTCATCTCGAAGGACTTCAATGCCTAATTCCTCAACCCATTCATCATAAACTTCTTCAGCCACATGAGGTTCAAAAATCCACATGGTTCTGAATTCGCCATCTATGGCAGGAGTACCCTGACCTTTGTTTCCAAAATCAGATTGGGCTTCCCATTTCCAGGCATCATCTTCCGTATATTTTTCATATACGCGTTGGTAAAATTCCCGGGATAGGCCACCAATTAC
This sequence comes from Cyclobacterium sp. L-R, assembly GCF_056859355.1. Classification (NCBI taxonomy): domain Bacteria; kingdom Pseudomonadati; phylum Bacteroidota; class Cytophagia; order Cytophagales; family Cyclobacteriaceae; genus Cyclobacterium; species Cyclobacterium sp. L-R. The sequence goes on along the minus strand of NZ_JBSXOH010000097.1, from coordinate 150,517 downwards.
TTCTTTTTTTCCTGTATCTGTCCAACCTAAACCTCCGGATGTCAAACCTCCTAAGTGCTTGTCCGGGGAAACCATTATTACAGATTTACCCATTTTCTTTGCTTGGATAGCAGCTGTTACGGCTCCAGATGTACCGCCATATACAATTACATCTGTTGTTTCTTCCTGCTCAGTTGCTGGGCCACAGGCCATAAAAACGAAAAGCAAAGAAAGGTTTAACAACACAGTCTTTAAAATCCCTGTTTTTTTCATTGTTTGATTTAGTTAAATGCTTAATTATTAAATTTTTACGTATTATTTTTTCTAAAATCTTGAGCTTGTTTAATAATCTATAGAACCATCTTACTTTCAGTTGAAGCATGGATTCCTACTTAAGCCCTAGGGTTATTCTCAATTTCCTTTAAGTGTCTTTTAACTTCATTTTTTCAGGGTCCCATCTGACTATTTTCTTTTGGAAATAACTGATATTTCCTGCTTCAGTCGGGCCTGAAGCCCGAAGTCCAAAAACAGCATCCTCCACAACAGGCTTCCCATGACGGATGGATTCAAAGAAATTGACAAAATGCTCATACCTGTCTCCCTTATAGTTAGAAGGCACCTTAAATTCAAATTCAGAAGGTCCTACCATTTCAGCTTTTTGCCGATATTTTTTACTGTGAGCAGCTTTGAGTGCCTCTTGCATGGCTTCCGGAAAGCTGTTTAAGGACATTCCAGGATCTTTAGGGAAAGGTGTTTTGCGTAATTTTAAGCCATTAAAATCAATCGTAATGTCTCCTTCCGAACCCACTATTCTAAACAGAAAATTATTCCCTCCACCACTTACAAGATTGGTTCTCAATGATAAGTTAAATGCAGGATGGGCATCTGACTTAGGATAATCAAATAATCCCAAATGTATATCAGGCACATCTCTTCCATCTTTCCAGTACCTCAAACCTCCAGTAGCCTGAACCCTTTCAGGCCCCTTAGATCCTGTGACAAAATGCAGCATGGAAAGCATGTGCACATATAAATCACCCGCTACTCCTGTTCCATAATCCTGGTAGTTTCTCCACCTAAAAAAGCGAAGCGGGTCCCAATCTCTTTTCGGTGCATTAGCTAAATAAGTATCCCAATCCACTGTTTCCTCTGAAGCATCCAATGGCACTGTATACTGCCAAGCTCCTCTTGCACTGTGTCGGTCAATTTGTGCTTCAGCAAAGTTTATTTCTCCAATTTCTCCTGCCGCTATAAGTTCCTTTGCCTTTGCATGAATGATGGAACTCACATATTGGCTACCTACTTGAAATACCATTCCGGTTTTTTTCTGCATGTCGATGATGCTATGACCATCTTCGGATCGTTGTACCATTGGTTTTTCACAATAGACATGTTTGCCTTTTTGCATGGCATCCAAACCTATTTTTTGGTGCCAATGATCAGTGGTCGCATTGATGACAGCATCCACATCACTTCTTTCTAAAATCTCTCTATAGTCTTTGGTGGTAAATAAATCAGCCCCCCAAAGTTCTTTAGCGCGAACAAGTCTTCCATCGTACAAGTCACAAGCTGCCACAATTTCAACTCCATCCACCATCAAAGCTGTATTGGCATCACCTATACCCATGCCTCCAGTACCTATGACAGCTACTCGGATTTTGTCATTGGCAGACACCGCTTTTCTCTTTACTAAGTCAAGGTAGGTTGATGATTCAAATCCCTTAGAGGCATTCGCAATGGCTATCGGTGCACCCACTGCCAAGGCAGTGGATGTAGATAACTTTTTCAAAAAAGATCTTCTGTGGTTTTTGGGTTCCATTGGCATAACTATTTGCTTTTATTAGTTTAAATGCAATATAACAATACAATTTACAGTAATGCAGAATACAATTAAGTCAAGCTAAGGCTTGCTTCAACAAAGGGAATTCTACTTATACTTATTTCTGATATTCTAAAATCTGCTTGTCTTTACGTAGAATTTCTACCAATAAATTATAATCAAGGTCCTGAACTGCAACCTGATGATCGATGGCTAAGGCAGCAGCAGTGGCTGCTGATTGGCCCAAAACCATAAATACAGGTTCCATTCTAGCCGATCCAAAAGCAACATGCGTGGCACTAATACAAACCGGCACCAACAGGTTTTCTTTTTCTCCTTTTTTAGGTACAATTGACCTGTAAGAAATTGGGTAGGCCGTCAAACCTCTGGCTTCAAAGTTACCCTCGTTTTGTACATAGCCATTATGGTCTACATAACGTTGTACCATATGAGAATCCATCCCATAAGAGCCCATACCTACTCCATCTTTTACCTGCGGAACCAACCCTTCACAATCAGCCTGGGTAACGACATAATCACTTACCATTCTCCTTGCTTCTCTTACATACAGTTGAGGTGTCCATCCATTTCTATCTTTAAACTCATCCTTTGTCGTCCCCCATTTTGCCACTACATCTCTCACTTTTTTGGGAATTCTTGGATGGTAAGCCAATGACCACATTAGCCCTTGTTGGTACTCCAATTGCCTTTGACTATACGCTTCCCTATCCGCATAACTTGCTTCAGGATAATCGAAATTTTGACCTATGAAGTCCGTTGAAAACCCCTTTTGATTGTTTGTATCCGTCTTTTTGTTGGGCATAGGTGTATTGATCCAAGGCACCAATGGATCCCCATAATGGTACATTTTTTCTATTGGTCCATTGGCTGCTTCATAATTCCTAAACAATAACTCATATTCAAGTTCATTGTAATTTGCAGGTTTCTCGAATGGAATCCTGTTCTCAGGATGGTTGGTTAAGGTCATACGATAACAGTAAGCCTGAATCCCTTTGTCTGCAGTGCCATCTAATCCAGGTCCTCCTTCAATTATAAATGGTAATAACCCACTAGATGGGTCACCTTTTACCACATAAGGGTCAACACCTGGCACGAAATTATGGTGGATGGCATTTCTGGAAACATTCCCTTTAAGGGTAAGGTTATAAAAATTGGCTTGCACACCATTAAGGGTTTCTCCATACTGACTATTGGCTTCTCTACCGGTAGTATAGCTCACACCTGAAGCTGCCATCAAATCTCCCTCATAAGTAGCATCCATAAACATTTTACCTGAATAAGTCTCTCCACTTTCCATTGTAATGGAGGTAATTCTATTGTTGTTGGTCTTGACTCCAGTTGCTCTATTGAGGCGTTTATTCATAAGGACCACTATATTTTCCTCCGCCAACATCTTTTTATAGACTTTCATTGCTACTGAAGGTTCAAAAGTCCACATGGCCTCTTCTCCTTCGTTGGATCTTGTTTGATCCGGCCTCCTTAAATAATCTAGCCTATCCTCATATTTCCAAGCCTCCGGATTGTCATAGTAAGCCTTAATATTTTGGTAGAATTCCAAGGAAATACCACCTATTACATCTTTATTCCCAATATCTGTAGCCCCTAAACCTCCAGTGGTTAAGCCCCCTAAATGATTTGAAGGTTCAATAAGAATTACAGATTTCCCCATTCTAGCCATTTGAATGGCTGCAGCGACACCTCCAGAAGTACCTCCATAAACGACCAGATCATAAGAGGTATTTTGCGCCTGCGATGGATAAGCAATCCAGGAGTTAAAAAGCAGTAGTAATGCTGTAAACAGTTGCTTCATAATGTTTAGATTTAAGGAATGTATCCTTTTTGGTTACTATTCCAGTCTTTGGTTATAAGTTATTAATTCTTTTTTTAAAGTTGTAAAATGGGAAGACCCAAAGGACAAAAGCAAAATTAGACCTGTTAATTATCTGCAATAATGGCTGAGTTTAAATGGTCGTTCAATTGATTTAATAATTTTTCCGCTATTTCAGGATTTTCCATAGCAAGATCATTGGATTCACCAGGATCTTTTTCTAGGTTGTACAATTCCACGGGTGAAACAAACGGATATTTCCCAAGCACTTTCCATTTCCCTTCACGCAAACCATATGCATTCCCACTGCCCCGGACCACTATTGATTCCCTATTTCCTGAAGTCACCTTACTGCCATAAAAAGCTGACAATAGGTTATGCCCATCTATAGCCGAATCTTCAGACAATGTCTCCCCCACCAGGGCCGCTAAAGTTGGCAAAATATCATTAAGCCCAATAAGTTCATTGCTCACCTGTCCTTTTGGGATTTTACCTGCCCAACTTGCTATCAAAGGCGTACGTACTCCTCCTTCATAAACAGACCATTTGGTTCCCCTGAAAGGGAAGTTGGGTCGGTGTGAATCTGGATTTATTTCCTTCTTCACATCCTTTGGACTATTTGTTACTTGCTCTTTGTCACCTTCCGGACTTGTGGCAATAAACTGCGATCCATTGTCACTGGCGAAAATTATAAGTGTATTCTCCCTTAATCCGAGAAGGTCTAGTTCATTTAATATTTGACCAACATAGTAATCCAACTCAAACACATAATCCCCATAAAGTCCAGCATCTGTTTTACCTATAAACTCCTGATCCACGGCCAAAGGAATATGTGGAACATAAGGCGAATAGTAAAGAAAAAATGGTTCTTCGCTACCGCTTTTTTTGAATTCTTTTAGGTAATTAATGCTTTCTTTTGTGATATAAGGCAAAAATCCCTGCAAGGGAATTTTATTGAGGTTTTCGATTCCTGTCGCAGCTTCAATCGTGTACAAATCGTGTAAAAGTGCCCCTACTATCTGTTTGTCTTCAAATATCCAACATTCACTGGCACAACTGAAACCTAACCAATGCTGAAACCCTCTATCCAAAGGCCCATCACTCAATGGCTTGGTAAAATCAATATTAGCACCATTGTGGTCATCTTGAAATTTCCCATATCCAACTGGAGGCTCTCCATCATTTGTGGGGAAAGTAGTGCCTAAATGCCATTTTCCAAATCCGGCTGTTTGATAGCCCGCATTCTGAAGCATCTGAGGTAAGGTTAGCATCCCTTCTTCAATCATAGAAGGTTCATAATTTGCCATTACTCCAGACTTTTTCCAACTTCTCCAAGGGTACTCTCCTGTCATCAGCGCATAGCGACTAGGAGAACAAACTGATACAGGACAGTAAGCTTCAGAAAACCGAATCCCATCCATTGCCAATTGATCGAGGTTAGGACTTAGCGTTTTTGAGTTCGGATTGTATACGCCCAGATCACCATAGCCCAGATCGTCCGCAAAAATAAACAGTATATTAGGTAAAGGTTCTGTTAATTCCTCTTTCTCCCCAGCACTGCAGGACATAAGCATGTAGGCAAAAACCAACGTAACAATCTGTATAATTCTCATTCTGCCAATCAATTATTATTACTTTTTAAAATAATTTTACTTACCATTAATTGATATTGCTACAATTCCTTCTCAATGTCAATCTCTTCGAAATCCTTCCTTGCAATTGAAAAAAAACTTACCCTCAAGCCTAAAATAGTGAATAATTATTTTTTTAAGATTTTACTTACATAGAACTTCCATTCCATTGGTGATATTAACTCCAATATGAAATGGAATAAAATACAATAGGTTTGAATTTCAATAATTACTAGGATTTTGGCATTCGTATACCCTTAGCAAGTTATAAAAAAGTAAATTGTCCTGCTCCACCTTAATTATAAATGGAGCAGGCAATTCATAATGTATGGATTATCACCAATTTACCCTTTCAAATCCTAATTAGTAATTTGGATTTTGAGTCAGTGCAGTATTGGTTTCTAGTTCTATTCTAGGAATAGGCCACAAATAATCTCTTTCAGGATTAAATGCTCTGGTTTCCACAACAACCATTTCATCAGCATTGCTGATATTGTCATAGTTAGGAGTACCCATTTCGTCGATCATAGGGGCTTCACTTAACCATCCGCCTTCACCGTATCTATTGACTCTTCCTCTATATGGACCAGGCATGATGTCTTCTGCAATTCTCCACCTTCTTATATCAAAATACCTAAAACCTTCCATTCCCAGTTCATGCCTCCTTTCTTTACGTACAATGTTTCTCAATTCTTCCTGAGTTTTACCACCTTCAATAGCTGGCATTTGTACAGATTCTCTTCCACGGATTGCATTTAGAGCATTATAAACAGTTTCATCAAGTTGATTTAACTCTACTTTTGCCTCTGCATAATTCAGCAACACCTCTCCAAGCCTGAAAATGGTAAGGTTTTGATCCGTCGACCCCACATCTGTAGGATAATTGGCTACGTCTATGTGTTTTCTGTATAAATAGCCTGTAAAGGATGCATAAGCGTGTGCAGCTTCTATATTAGGCACTCTAATCTTCTCATCTCCTCTGAATTCCCAAGTCATGGTGCTGTCCCTATGGGTTTCATAAATCCAGTTTACCAATCGCGAGCCCGGTACTACTAAGGTATAGTTCAATCTAGGGTCTCTATTTTCAAAAGGACTTTGAGGATTGAATAGTGGAGATTCATCAATGGGCAATCCATCTATACAATCATAGGTATCTACCATGTCCTGAGGAGGTTTTTTATTGGAATGCCCAAGGGCCATTCTAGACCAAAAATTTCTTGGCATATTGTGCGTTGCAACTCCTCTTAAGTATTGAATTCGCATGATTACTTCACTAGAATTGTCTCCTGCAAAGGTAAACATCCCCTCATAGTCAGGATCAATTTGATAGGCATTAGCATCCATCAGTTCTTTAGCCGCTGCTGCTGATTCTTGCCATCTTTCATTCCACAAGGCCACTCTGGATATCAGAGCAAGTGCCACACCTTTGGTGACCCTTCCTTTCTCAGTAGCATTCATTGGAAGTTGATCCTTAATTTCATTTAACTCTGAAAGAACAAAATCAATCACTACTTCTTTCGAAGACCTTGGGGTCTGCGATTCCTCTAGTGATAGATTAGTTGTCACCAAAGGCACATCCCCATAGAGCTCTGTCAGGTAAGCATAAAAATACGCCCTGAGAAACCTCGCTTCTCCTACTAGTCTGTCGTATTTTGCCGGATCCATTTCTTGCCTCAAATGGTCTCCTTTTGAGGTTATGAAATTCACTCTGTTAATTCCTCTGTAAAAGTGTGACCAAAACCCATTGGTAAATCCGTTGTCCGCATTTTGTTCACCTCTACCAAGGGCTTGCAAATCACTTCCATTTCGATCCCAGCCATCATCTGAGGCAAAATCGAAGGATAAAAACCAGGCTATACCTACAGGGAAATACCATAGTCTGTTATAAACTCCGGTAACTGCCATCTCCAATTCAGTTTCGTTGGCAAAATAAGTCTCACTAGAAGGAGAATCCAGTGGCAAGCGCTCTAGAAATTCTTCATTACATGCTGAAGAAAATAGTAAAGCGGGTATCAATATTGTATATATAATTATCTTTTTCATCAGTTCTCAGTGTTTAGAAATTAACATTCAAACCCATAGTGTAAGTAGCCATTTGCGGATACCAACCACCATTGCTCACAGGTGCTTCAGGATCGTAACCTTCATAAAAATTATGAATGGTAAAAAGATTTCTACCACTTAGGTAGATCCTTATTCCCTGAATATTGAGTGGTGCTAAAGCAGCTTCAGAAAATGAATATCCTAACTGAATGTTTTGACCTCTTAAATAAGCTGCATTTCTCATCCAAAAACTTGAATTTTGCTCATTATTGGTTTGATTCCAGGCCAACCTAGGATAGGCCGCGTCTGTATTAGTAGGCGACCAATGGTCCTTGTGCTGTTCCTGTACAGTACCCCCTTCGTAAAAAGGCATTATACCCTGACCAAACAAATACCCATCGGCTTTGCCTACTCCTTGTAAAAAGATGGATAGATCAAATCCTTTATAATCAGCATTGAAACGTGCTCCAAAGGTATGTCTGGGAATAGGACTTCCTATCACAGCAAGGTCACGGTCATTGATCATTCCATCACCATCAACATCTTTATACTTGATATCACCTGGGGCAATATTGCCAAACTGATCCGCATGATTGTCTACTTCTTCCTGAGACTGAAACAAGCCTTCATCTATATAACCGAAGAAAGAACCAATAGGATAACCTTCTCTATTTACTGTCAGTCCTGTGTTTTCGATTCCTCTCATGTCCACAATTTCATTGCGAACATCAGAATAATTTAGCATAACACTGTAGTTAAGGTCGCCTATCTTATTACGATAATTAACCATCAATTCAAAGCCTTTATTTACAACTTCACCAGCATTTTGGAAAGGTGCACTGAGACCTATGGTCTGAGGTATATTTAAAGCCAAAAGTATGTCCTTCGTTCTTCTTACATAGTAATCAGCAGACACATCTAATTTACCCCAGAGGTTAAACTCAAGTCCTAAATCTGTTGTTTCTGTGGTCTCCCATTTAATTGTGGAATTGGCCATACTGTTCAGCGCTGCACCAGGTGCATTTGCCCCGCCAAAGACATAATCCTGAGCACTTCCACCCAATGACATAAAAGCAGCAAAAGGATAAAGACCTATATTTTGGTTTCCAAGTTGACCCCATGAAGCACGAAGTTTCAATTGATCAATAGTACCTGAATAATCCTGCATGAAACTTTCTTCAGAAATTCTCCAACCAGCAGAAAAGGAAGGGAAAATACCTGACCTGTTTCCTTCAGCGAATCTCGAGGAGGCGTCTCTTCTGACATTTCCTTCTAACAAATACCTTTCGTCAAAATTATAAGTTACCCTACCAAATACAGACTGTAAAGCCCAATGGGAGGCTGCTCCTCCGGTTCTTTCATTGGCCCTGTTTCCAGCGTTGATTTGCTCATATTGAGGCAAAGGAAAAACTTCCCTATAAGCAGAAATCCACTTATTGGTTTGGTCTTCCTGCTGATACCCTGCTGTCACCCCAAGGGTATGCAATTCATTGAAAGTACGGTCAAAAGTTACAATTGCACGAATATTATTGTACCATTCTCTAGTATAACTCTCCGACAAAGAATTTCTTTGGGGAACAAAATGAGTTGGCGTTTCACCATCTCTGGCATAGGTTTGCGTGATATTGGAGAAAGATTTGGTATGAGGGTTCCAGAACTTTGGTGCATACATTACTTCTGCATTGAGCCAGTCTGTAATTTTATAATTCAAGCGGAAGTTTAGAATGGCATCTAAGCTTTCCACTGTTTTTAGTCCACCATCTTTAGCTCTTGCCAGTGGATGATCCCCATTCCATCCTTCACCATATCTCCCATTGGACAATATACCTACTTCGTTTGAAGGAATTCTTCTCATCCAGTGAAAAACATAACCTGTGCCACTGGATGGTTCTGTTTGGTAAGCTCGTCGTAGAAATATATCTGTAGAAAGTGTTAAACGATCAGACACTTTGATATCTGAATTTAGCCTCAAATTGAACCTGTTAAAGCTCGTGTTTGGGATTATTCCTTGCTGATCCAGGTAACTAACAGAGGCAAATAGTTTGGCCTTTTCACTTCCGGCATTAATGCTCATGTTGTGATTTTGCATAAAGGCAGAATTACTCATGGTGATGCTTTGCCAATCTGTGTTAGGATACTGATCAGAAGGCATTCCTGCTTTGTAAGCCGCAATAAACTCATCTGTATATTGTGGATCATTGCCTATATTGGTAAAAGCCTCATTGGCCATTTCCATATGATCTATTGCCCCTACGATATTTGGGAGCTGGGTAGGCACCTGGAAACCAGCATACATATTGTAGTTTACCCTCACTCCTTCTACACCTCTTTTGGTTGTAATTAAGACTACACCATTGGCCGCACGGGCACCGTAAATGGCAGCCGAAGAAGCATCCTTTAATATAGAAATGCTTTCAATTTCATTTGGGTCTACATTATTAAGGCTTGTCTCTATCCCATCTACCATCACTAGTGGGTTGGAGTCACCCAATGTACCTATACCTCTAATCCGGATGGAACCTCCATCACTACCTGGCTGACCACTTCGCTGTGTCACTGTAACTCCAGGAGCAATCCCTTGCAAAGCCATTGAAGTTTGTCCAACGGGTTGATTGACAATCTCTTTGGAGGTAATAGAGCTAACCGCTCCTGTTAGGTTCACTTTTTTCTGCGTTCCGTAACCGACAACGACTATTTCATCTAAGGAAGATAGGTCTTCGGTCATCGTAATATTGACCTCGCTTTGGTTTCCTACAGAAACAATTTGTTGCTCATAGCCAATAAAAGAAAAAATCAACACCGCATTGTCCGGAACTTCTAAAGAAAAGTTACCATCAATGTCAGTGGCTGTCCCCATATTGGTTCCTTGTATCAATACAGTGGCTCCTGGGATTCCTATTCCTTTACTGTCAACCACCTTTCCTTTAATAGGCCTTTCTTCAATCGAAATTTCAATTTTCCTAGCGCTAACATCATCTGTAACACTTGCCACATATATGGAATTATCAACCTGCTTAAATTTGAGCTTTGCAGAGACTGCAATGTCCATCAAAAGATCATTGACCGATTGTCTCTTATTTTTTAAGTCTAATTTTGGGTTTTTGTCTAGAATTTCTTCAGGAAGCACAAATTGATAATCGGTAGAATTTTCCACTTTTTGGAATATCTCCGCCAAATCCCATTGGACTTTGTTTAGTCTTACATAGGATTTATCTATGGGCCTGATCTGTGCATTGATCTCATGAGCAGCTAATGTTGTCATAAACAAACACTGCATCAGCAGGCCATACAATAGGTTTTTAGATACCATTTTTATTAGGTACAGTAGTTTTCTTTTCATAATTTTAAATGATTTTAAAGTTTAAGATTTAAGATCAGCAGGGTAAATCTTTTCATTTGGCGATGCGAGATTTGCCCTGCATTTTATTTTATTTCATAGGCTATTTTTTTTTATCCCAACTTGATTTTTGTCTATAGTAAATTCAAATCCCATAGAAAACCCAAGCCCAGTAAGTACATCGCTAAGGTTTTTATTGCGAAAAGTTCCAATGACTCTCCTATTCACGTCGATTCCATCTTCAATTTTAATTTTAACATCATACCAGTTGGCCAGGTCATCTAGAATGGAACCTAATGGAACTCTATCAAAGTCTAAAATCCCTTCCTTCCATCCCATTATTTCTATATAATTGAAGGTGCTTATATTGAATGCTGGCAAATTTTCTCGCTTGTCTAAAATGACAATTTGGCCTGGGCTCAACTCAACTGTTTTGTCGGTGGCTTCTATTGCCACTCGTCCTTCAGTAAGTGCCACTGAATACAATCCATCTCTGGCAAAGGCATTAAACGCTGTGCCTAAAGCTGTTGTAACCATGCCTTCGGTCAGGACTTGAAAAGGCTTTAAACTATCTTTGGCTATCTGAAAGTAGGCTTCTCCATCCAATTGAACATGGCGATTTACTCTCCCAAATGTGGATGAAAAACTTATGCTGGAATTACCGTTCAATACGATTGTGGAACCATCAGGAAGTTTAAGTGTCAGTTTTTCTCCAACACCGGTGCTTCTTTGAATTCTATTTTCCGCTAAACCGTTGGTTTCCTTTCCATACTCGAACCCGTTCTTAATAAAAAAAATACACCCTACCAATAGGGCAAAGCTTGCCGCTATTCTAAAAATCTTTGACCAAGGAAAAATTGTGTTTGCTTGTTTTTTCTCTTTGGTTCCTAATGTTCTAATATGTATTTGATGAAGGAGTTTTTTGTAGTCTGTTTCATCCTTCTCTCGGGTAAGGCTTATCTCCCACTCTGATTTTAATAGCTCATCAAAGGCCTTTTTGGCACCAGGTTGTTCTAACCATTCCAACACTTGTCTCTTTTCCTCAGCGTTGGCTTTTCGATTTAAAAATTTTATAATAATATCTCGTTCCAATTGGGTTTATTGTAATTTGATATATAAACCATCAACCCTGGCATTTACTTAACCGGAACCAAAAAAAACTTAAAAAAAAACGATACAGCTATAAGCTTGTGAAAAACACACTTGAATCCTACAAAAAGAAACAAGCCTATCAAAAGGAAATATTGGCGAAAATCAATAAACTTAGGGTGGGGTTCTCGAGAAGGTTTTTTTTCAATGATTTTGAAGCCAGATAAATATGATGCTCAATGGTCCTTTTTGACAACTTCATATGGTGAGCGATTTGCTCACTGTTCATCCCTTTCAATTTATTCAACTTAAATACTTCTTTCTGCACTTTAGGAAGCTTTTCTATTAGCTCCATCACCATACCTTCCATTTCATTATAGGTAAAGTCATCTTCTTGATTTCTTGCACCTATCACATTATCATCAGATAAAACATCCAGGCTACAATCCTTTTTTCTATCTCGTATATAATTATACATATAGAATTTTACAGCTTGAAAAAGATAGCTTTTAAATGATTTTGTTTCATCTAGTTTTTTCCTGCGTTCCCAAACCCTTACAAAAATCTCCTGTACCGCCTCCTCAGCCAATTGTTGATCTGCAAAAAAAGTGAATGAAAAAGCCATTAACCTCTTGGAATACCGAAAATACAATTCATTAAATGCAGCCATGTCCCCTTGTTTAAGGGAAATTAGCAAATTAAAGTCTGTATGATTCCTCAGCATACCCATGGGATTATTGCTTGTTGGTACTAGTATCCTCCATTAGTAATGAAAAGTGAAGGGAGTAATTTATTATATTTAATATAGATTTAGAAAGACAATATAGTCTAATAAGATTTAAATAAAAAAATGTGCTATTCCTTAATCCTACTACACAGATAGTTACTTTCCAGTATTTTTTGTAATCCAACGAATAGCATAATATTCACAAGCTCCTTTTCCTGCATTTCGTATGCCGTGCGAATCCATGGCATGCAAATAGATAAGAGAGCCCGGACCAAGCAGATACGGAACGCCATTAACCATCTCTTCTACTTCTCCTTGGAGCACCACAATTATTTCTTCATCAGCATGTTGATGAGGGTCGTGACTTTTTTCTCCTTCGTTTAAAGTGGTAATGTGCATTTCCAACTCTTGCAAAGTAGGTGTAGGTCCTCTAGCAACATCTCTTCTTCCTCCTTTAGCACTTTTCTTAATTGGTAACTTTTGATAATCATAGCTTGTCAGGGAATTCACATCGGGCTTAAAATCCTCTCCTACCTTATCGGCCTCCAATTCTATTACAAAAAATGAAGTGGTTTCATCTCCCAAATGCTGGATTTTAACCGTCTTGTCATTTGGTACCCAAGCCACACTCCTACTTTCTAGTTGATTAATGTTTCCACCCTGATTGATCTGAAGTTTGCCAGAACCTATTAAAATCAATTTTTCATCCCCTTTCTTAATGGAAATACTTTTCCCTTGGCTAAGTTTATAGTGATTGACTCGGAAATTATCCAAAGTTTCAGTGGGCCCATCGACGATTGGTCTTATTTCCCTCCCTGCTTCTGCATAAGCTGGTAACATTTTCCACTCAAAAACAGCGGATGGAATTGGCAATTGTTGAGCATTTAAAAAGGAGGGTAAGGTTATTAACAAAAGAAAGAGCAGTTTTTTCATGGTTTTGGGTATTGTATGTTTGCTTAATCAAACAATAAAACAACATTTTTTTTTGGGCTCCAAATAAATCCAGAAAAATACGCTCCCCAGAAGACTTAATTTACCTCTGGGTTTAAATGGAATAGGCAGGGTTAATTCCTTAGTTTATAAAATCGCTCATCGAAGCACTTAAAAACCCCCTACCCCACCTATCTAACTCAATGTCAAAAGGTTAAACTCAACTTTTCCGTTTGGCTTTTTCCCAAGTGCTTTTTTGACTTCCTTTTAAAAAGCGGAGCAAACCTGCAACCACCGCATAGTTCATCATGCAAAAGTAAAAGGGAACAAATAATACCTTAATCCTAAGTTTTCGACTTTCCAAAAAATATCCAAGCAGTGCTGCTGCGTAAAAGAACAGTTGACTGACCATTAGCAGTTGATAAATAAGACCATGGTTTAATAGAAAAAAATTGGCTACAAATATAAACACCAACAAGAAAGGGGTTATTGTCCACCTAAGAACCCTATGAGAGAGGTATTGAAAAAACAATACTGGATGATTAAAAGGAGTAATTTTAAAAAACAATCTTTTCATGGACTGCCAACCTCCAGCGCTGATTCTAACCTTACGTTTAAGCTCTTCTCCAGTAGAGTCTGAACCAGTTTCCATAGCATAAGCATCAGGTTCATAAACAATCCTATAACCCTTTGAAGCAATCAAAAGAGATTGCATAAAGTCATCCAAAATAGTATCCTCTGGCAAGTCCTGGTAAAGGGATGTTTTGAAAGCAACCAACTCTCCTGCTGCCCCCACTGCTGAATAAAGATTTGAATCCATTTTCTTTAGAAAGGATTCATATTTCCAATACATACCTTCTCCGGCGGAACTGGCAGAATCTTCTTGTTCTACCAACACTCTTTTTTCACCGGAAACACAACCTACTTTTTCATTGCTAAAGTGTCTGACAATGTTTTTAATGGCAGATTTATTAAGTATTGTATTCGCATCAGTAAAAACCACGATTGGACTATTAATAAACTTCATAGCCCTGTTTTCAGCGGCTGTTTTACCTGCTCTCCTATCATCATGAAGCAATTTGACTTGCGGAAATTCCTGCAATACTTCTCTAAAATGATCATTGGAACCGTCAGTAATAAAAACAATTTCTAACCGCTCCTTTGGGTATTCCAGTCCCAAAGAATTAAGCACCTTGTCTTTTATTATATCTGCCTCATTATAACAAGGAACTACAAGGGTAACATTAGGCCAAAATTCATTGTCATTGGGATTTAATTTTTTGACAAAAAATCCTTTCAATCTTACTAGTATGGCTATCACAATGCCATAACCTAAAAAAGTATAGGCAACTATTCCTATCGCTATCCAAAAAACTATTTGCATCATAAGAATTAATTTAAATAATGAATTTGATTTTAACTTTAAAATTTCGATTTTGTAAAAATTTAAAGTCCGTTTGAAACGAAATTTGATTTTTTACGGACACTTTATTTTTTGTAAAAAAAGAACTACTCAAACAACTTATAACAAAGGATTAAACTAGTTTTAATAATTAATTTGAGATAATGCATCCATCTCAAGAAAGTATAATTCAGAGCATGAAAAAAAATATTTCAGATAATAATACGGAGAATCCCGGACAAATTAAAAGAATGAATCAAGAAAGTAATTACAAGCTTGAAATATCTACAAAAATGGTAGTTTTAGCTCAAAAATTAACTTCTTGTGATCACTTTTTTTTAGGTGCATTAAAGAATGATACAATAAATGTCCTGACCTCCTCTGATCAGATATCTTCAAAAGAAATAAAAAACACAGACTCCTTATTTGATATATTAAAAAATGCAAAAGGTTTTACAGAAATAAAAGACTTATCAGAACATAAAGAACTTAATGACAGCGAGTTTATCAATCATTTAAATGGGGTAAAACACCTTTCAATACTCCCCTTCAAAGACCCATCGGAGACGTACAATGGTTTTTTAATCATTTTAAATCAGGAGACACCTGTTGAAACATCACCTATAGCCGAAAACTTAGAGCTATTATTACCACAGGCTTTACAATTATTGCATTCATCTTGTGGGGATTTGGAAGATCAAGTACTCAGTCAAGCCATGGCTTTGTCGCAAGATTTAATTACAGTATTAAAATTTGATGGGCAATTTATTAAAGTAAATAAAGCATTTAAAACTTTATTAGGTTATAATGAAGGTGAGCTTTCAAATAAACCAATTGTGGATTATATCCATCCTAACGATGTAAAAAACACAATTAAGCAAATTAATTTACTAATGGATGGAGAGTCTACCTCTAGTTTTTCCCATCGGTTAAAATGCAGTAGTGGAGAGTATAAAACTTTTGCTTGGCGAGCTACTGGTGATCTAGCAAACAAATGGATTTTTGCAATTGGTAGAGATATCAGTGAAGAAAAGGAAAATGAAGAAAGACTGCTAGCAAGTGAAGAAAAATTTCGCTCCTTTTTTGAGAATAGTCAAGGCTTAATGTTAACCCATGACCTAGATGGAAATTTTTTAAGCTTTAATAACTACGGGGCAAGACTCTTGGGCTATACGGTCGAAGAGATGCTTAACAAAACCCTTTGGGACATCATACCATTGAAATTTCGATTTGAGGTAGATGATTACCTCAAGGAAATTAAGGAAACTGGCAAGGCCCAAGGCTTGATGACTACTTCCCAAGCGAATGGGCAACTGAAGGTTTGGTTATACAGTAATAAAATGGAAAAAGACCATTTTGGAAAAAGTTATGTAATTGGCAACTCCATTGACATTACTGAAAGATTACGATTAGAGAAAAGAGTTCAAAATGCCAAAGAATTTTTAAACCAAACCAATACCATGGCTAAAATAGGCGGATGGAAGGTAGATTTAGAAAAGAACAGTGTAAATTGGACTGATATCACTAGGTCTATTTTTGAGGTTTCTGATGACTTTATTCCAGACTTAACCAATGGAATAAACTTTTATAAGCAGGGATACGATAGAGATAAGGTGAAAGAGGTTATTGATTTAGCCATTAATTACGGTAAATCTTGGGATGAAAAGCTTAGAATAATCACTGAATCAGGAAAGGAAATCTGGGTAAGGACATTAGGTGAAGCCTTTATAGAAGATGGAAAATGCCTTTACTTGTCAGGAACCATACAAGACATAGACGAAGAAGTTAGAAGAGAAAATCTGCTTATTCAAAAAGAGCAAATGCTTTTGGCAATTTCTAAAGCTACAGATGAGCTCCTTTCGAACAACAAAGTGTATGAGGCCATTCAAAATAGCCTTGAAATAATTGGTAAATCTGTAGGAGTAGACAGAATATATTACTTTGAAAATAGTTTAGATGAAAACGATGAGAAAATTTCTTCCCAAAGATTTGAATGGAGTGCAGCCAATGTAGAGCCTCAGATCAACAACCCTGATCTTCAAAATGTACCTTTTGAAGCATTTGGGGACTTTATGCTCCCTATGGAGAACAATGAAATTTTTCAGGCAATCATTTCAAACCTACCCGAAGAATCTGATCTTAGGAAATTGCTAGATGCACAAAATATAAAATCAATATTGACAACACCTATTTGTACCGACAATGGGTTCTGGGGTTTTATTGGTTATGACGACTGCACCAATGAAAGGGAATGGTCCAAAGCTGAACTTTCATTATTAAAAAGCTTTGCCAATAGCATATCGAACGCCATTGATAGAAATACTTTAGAAAGTAATCTTATCGAATCGAAGGAAATTGCTGAGAAAGCAAGTTTAGCAAAGTCTGAATTTTTGGCCAACATGAGTCACGAAATTCGAACACCACTAAATGGCATAATTGGTTTTACGGACCTTCTCGTGAAAACAGAACTCAATGAAACCCAAAATCAGTACATAGGAATTGTCAATCAATCTGCAGTTGCCCTGTTAAATATTATAAATGACATCCTAGATTTCTCAAAAATTGAAGCAGGAAAACTTGAATTGGATATTTCTAAAGCAGATATTTTTGAACTGACAGGTCAAGCAACTGATGTGGTATCCTACCAAGCCCAAAAAAAAGGGATAGAAATGTTGCTAAACATAGAAAAAGACCTACCTAGGTTTATTTTAGTTGATGATATCCGGTTAAAACAGATATTAATCAACCTTTTAGGCAACGCTGTTAAGTTCACTGACAAGGGTGAAATCGAACTTAAGATCCATACAATAGAGAAAATTGAAGAAAACAAAAGAATAATAAGATTCGAGGTTCGGGATACAGGTGTTGGGATAACAAAAGAGTTTCAGTCGCGAATTTTTGATGCTTTTATGCAGGAGGATGGTTCTACGACCAAAAAGTATGGAGGAACAGGTTTGGGACTTACCATTTCCAACAAATTACTGTCTATGATGGGCTCTAAATTACAATTAAATAGTGAGCTTAATGTAGGTAGCACCTTTTATTTCGATCTAGTCCTTTCTACTGAAATTGGAGATATCATTAAAGCACCTGATAATCTCACTATAAAAAATGTTCTTGTAGTAGACGACAATGCAAACAATCGCCTTATCCTTAAAGAAATCTTTTCCATGAATAATATTAAAATGGATGAAGCCCAGAATGGATTTGATGCCTTGCAGCAAATCGAAAACAATGAATATGATGTGGTATTAATGGACCTGAATATGCCTTATATGGATGGTCTAGAAACCACTAAAAAAATAAGAGAGAACTTTACTGGAGAGAGAGCCCAAATACCCGTTTTACTGTTACATAGTTCCGCTGAGGATGAATATATTTTGAAGCAATGTAAAGAGCTTTTAATAAATAAAAGATTGCCAAAACCGATCAAAAACAATGAATTATTTGAGGCTTTATCAAAACTAGCTCCTTCAGCTACGAGTAAAACAATTGCTCCTGAAGAAATTAATGAGAATAAGAATCTATCTGAAATAAAGGTACTTATCGCTGAGGACAATTCCATTAATATGTTCCTTGCTAAGACAATTGTTTTGAAAGTTTCCCCAAATGTTAAAATCATTGAAGCAACCAATGGGCTAGATGCTTATGAATTGGCTATAGAACATTTACCAGATATTATACTTATGGACATTCAGATGCCCATAATGAGTGGACATGAAGCCACACGAAAAATAAAAGAAAACCAAAGCACCAGAAACATTCCAATTGTTGCTATCACTGCAGGGAATATTAAAGGCGAAAAAGAAAAATGCATGGAATCAGGCATGTCTGATTTTGTACCAAAACCTATTGTTGAAAAAAACATAACTTATATTTTTGACAAATGGCTAAAAGCCCCTGAAAAAGACGATACTGATAAAAAAGAATCTTCAGAGGCAAACGATACCTCAACAGTTCAAGAGAAAATTGAGGAAAAATCACATTTTGATGTTAATAAAGTAAAGGAGTATTTGGGGAATGAACCTGAGATCATTAAGGAAGTATTAAAACTCACCATTCATGAATTAGAACAATCAAAAAGAGTGCTTTCAAATCATTATAATGACAAAAACTTGGAAGGATTGAGTTCTGAGGGCCATAAGCTAAAAGGTTCAGCCCTTACAGCTGGACTAGGGAAAGTTTATGAAATCGCGATAACTTTGGAGGAAATGACTACACTGGATTTAGTGAAATCAAAAAAGCTAATTGACATGTTCATTGATGAAAATGAAATAGTCAGAACCCTAATTGACGATTACATTGCTAATGGCAATTGAACAACCGATTGTCCTCTAGTTCTAATAAACAGGATTATTATGAACTATATGGGCTTGCTTTGGCCTCAAGATAATTTGATTTTATTGGGATTGTAGCCCTTTTTATTTGATTAGGGAAAAGCCTATTGCCTAATTTCAGCTACTTCTTTGAAGCTTTGTATTTCTTACTAAACTTAGCCTGAAATATTTGATAATAATAGGGCCTATGGAAATGAGAAATCCATACAGCTATTTTTGAAAAGTTTTTTAAGCAAGCTCTCGAATATATAGAATGAAAGCTGAAAAGAAAATATTGAAACCCTTTTACAAAAAATTCACACTACTTTTTAATTGTTCCTTGTATTTGGCTCCAATAGGTATGATCTTCCCATCAACTACAGAAGTATCACTATCAAAATCAGTGAGGTAATGAAGGTTTATAACATAAGACCTGTGAACCTGAACAAATTCTGGATTTCCAGATAGTTTATCAATAAAATTGGAAATAGTTGATTTTATAGTGTAGGTTTTATTTTTGCACTTTAGACTAATATAATCCCCTTTACCTTCGCAATAGCTTATGTCTGAAAATAGAATTTTTTTATACAATCTATCGTCCTTCACGAAAATAAAATCTTTTGAATAAGAGTTGGGGTCAATATTTGTTTCTTTATCTTTTCGTTTTTCTATACCTTTTAAAAATTGAGTATAACTAAATGGTTTAGGTAAATAAAAACAAGCATTGGTTTCAAACGCTGCAATTGCATTTTCATTATTCGTAGATATAATGATCAATGCTCCATCATATTGGCTATGCTTAAGAATTTCAAAGCCATTCATTTCCGGCATTTCTATGTCAAGAAATAAAAGGTCAATCTTTCCTCTATTGTCCACTAAATAATTCAACCCATCAATTGCGTCAGAAAAACTCGCTACTAACTTAAGCGATTTAGTCTTTTCAATATAATGTGACAGTACTTTTATACTTGAAGTATCATCATCTAAAATCACGCAATTATCCATCACTTAAAAATATAGTATTCAGTTAAAGTTAAAATACAGCTGAGATTGCTTAACCAGCTATATTATTTTTAAATTATGGCGCTTGAAGCTTACGGATAAGCTTGGCAGGAACTCCTCCTACTAAAGTGTAAGGAGCGACATCTTTGGTCACTACAGCTCCAGCTGCGACAGTTGCCCCCTCTCCTATTTTCACTCCTTTTAAGACCATTGACCGCGTAGCCAACCATGCATTGTCACCTATGATGATGGCATCTGATTTCCCCGGCTCAGCTCGGTCATCTACCCCATGAAAATCACCATCCATAATGATCACTTGGTTTGCTATTTGGCAATTTTTCCCTATGACAATTCGGTTACTTGCTGAAACAATACATGCTGTATTGATAAAAGTACCTTCCCCTATAATTAGTTCAGCTCCTCTATCAGCAAACAGCTGAGTGACTCCCATATGGGACCAAATTTTACAATGATCACCTATCTTTATATCTCCTGAACCTTCTACACGCAAAGGCCCTCGAACAGTTATCAATTTGCCAGTACTTTTACAATTCCTTAAGCGAAATTTCCCATTAAGTACACGCAGAATTCCTTTCGAGATGTCATTAAAAAGGCAAACATATATTTTTAATCTCTCAGCAAAACTCCTTGTTTCCCTTCCGTAAATCTCCTTACTTAGTTGTGTTATTTTAGCAGAAATCTTACCCTGAACCATTCGATTATTAAATATTTAATGAATATAGAAGTGAAAATTTTAAATTCAAAAAAAAGGATAAACTAAAATTTTTAGTACATTTATTTTAAAAATAAGAAATAAACAATAATCAATTTTACGTAAAACATTTAATGTCTTTGATATATAAATAAATGAAATTCATATTTAAAAAGCAGCTGCTCAAATATATTGTTTATACGATTTCGTTTTTTATTTTTTTTATTTCCGGTAAAAAACTCAGTGCGCAAGAGCAGGGAGATATTGAAAAGTACATTAACCTAAATATGCCCCTTGCAGATCAACTTCCAAAATTGGACAGCCTGATTGAAATCGCAATAGGTAATCACCCAACGGTAAAAGTCAATCAAGCTCTAGTAGGATCAGCAGAGGCTAGAATTAATTTAGCCAAAAAATCATGGTCAAATTTAGTACGGGTTTATGTTGATTACTCTTACGGTAACCAAGCCATTTTATATGCGTCTGGGTCCGACTTATCTAATATCGCGAACGGTTATAGGACAGGGGCAAATTTAAGTATTCCGCTATCTGAAGTCTTTTTGAAAAAAGACAGGGTCAAGCTCCAAAAACAAGAACTTGAGGCGACATTTTATAAAACAAAGGAAATGGAATTAACCATTTCCAATCAGGTGATTGAAGAGTACAATAGTGCCTTACTTGGGCAGAAGCTAATGCTCATAAGGTTAGAAATGCAAGAGAAAGCCCGAACCAATTTACAACAAATGGAGATGGAGTTTAACTTAGGTAATCTTGACCCAACTTCCTTTTTACGTAATCAGGAAATTTATACCATTGCGCGTTCAGAATATGAAAATGCGAGAAAAAACTTTTTTGTGGCTATTCAGAAATTAGAAATACTATTAGGGGAACCCCTTGTCAATATTATTAAGTAAAATGACGATAAAACAAATAATACGGCTCCTTTGGAAAAACAAATTTTGGATTTTTTTAACCCCAATTTTTGTAGCTATAGGCGTCTTTTTCCTAACTCAAGATCTTCCTAGAGTATACGAATCCTCAACGTTGGTATTTACAAATCCTACCTCTGATAGAGGTGCCACTGACGGCGGGGTTGTAAGAATGGATTTTTATACCTCCAACAACCTTTTTGACAACCTAACCCTTATAGTAAAATCCAGGAAAACCGTAACCGAAGCTTCATTGAAACTTCTGGCAAAACACTTAGCTCTACCTGAACAAAAAGACGAAGTTTTGTGTATTGAAGCCTACCAAGATCTTAAATCACACATCCCTTCCCCAATCTGGGAAAAATTGGCAGTTACAAATGATGAGGAGAAAACCCTGCAAAATATTTTACAAAATATCGAAGAGAACGATAACTCTCCCATAGAATATTTACTTAGAGAACACGAATATTATTCAGTAAACAAAATAATAGAACGCCTATCAGTTTCTAGGAAATTCTCCAGTGATATGATGGAAATAAAATACAGTACAAATGATGCCGGAATTTGCTATTACACACTTAAAATCTTAGCAGAGTCATTTATGAGTGGGTATTCCAATATGAAAGAATTGGAAAACACCAATACCATTGCCTATTTTCAAAATCAACTCAACATTGCCCAAAATAAGTTAAGAAAAGCTGAAGAAAACCTCAAAGGGTTTATGACGGACAACCGTATTCTAAATTACTACGAACAGGGTAAATACCTGGACATCGCCAAGCTTGAACATGACCAAGATGAAGAACGTTCCAGAAGACTGCTTTCAGGTACCGGCTATAATCTAGAGCAGATCGAAGAAATGTTTGAAAATTTTGACGAAAGACAGGTAATCATTGAAAACATTTCAAAACTTCAGGATCAAATTGTTACCAGAAATTTAAAAATTCAAGGCCTATCAGTCTTGGAGAACCAAAATCTACAAATTGAAAATATACAAAAAGAGATTGACGGATTGGAGAAAGAAATAAAAGAACTTTCGGACCTATTGTTCAAGAATAGCAATTCCATACAAGGTGTTCAAAGGGAAACCATTTTAGATCAGTGGTTAACATTAAAAATATCCTACGAAGAGCAAAAACAAGCTTTGGATGTAATGAAAACCAGAAAATCATATCTATTAGATAAAATAGATGAGTTTGCTCCTTTAGGTGCAGAGCTAAAGAAGCTTGAAAGAGAGGTAAGTGTAAATGAAGAACAATACCTTTCTATTCTACATGGTCTTAATATGGCTTACCTTCAGAAATATGATCTTGAAATGTCTGCTACCCAAAAACTAATTGACGAACCTTTTTATCCTAAAACACCTCAGGCTTCAAAGAGAATGTTAATGGTGATAGGAGGAATGCTTGGTACAGGGGGATTGGTGTTAACTGTGGTGCTACTTTCCTTCTTTCTCGATTCATCAATCAAATCTGGCAAACGTGCAACCGAACTTACATCTCTTCCGGTAGCAGGCGGATGGATAATGGAAAAAGATATTCCAAAGAACGTTTATTTGGATATATTACAAAACAACCTAATCAAACAGTTTTATAATAATTTAAGCAAGCACTTCTCCAATTCAGGACAAAAAACCCTGCTTTTCTATAGCCATCAAAATGGTGAGGGGAAAACATTTTTATTGCAATTTTTTGCAAAAGAACTTTTACAACAAAACAGAAGTGTAATCTACTGTGGCAATAAAGAAGACGTAGAAAAAATGCCTTGTGAAACTTTAGTAATGGATATAAATTCTATATCAAATCCTGAAAAAGAAACCCAATTCTGGGAGGATCGATTGACCAACTTACCACATGAGTTCATCCTTATTGAATTACCAAATACCAATGTGAAGCCAGTCAATTATCCACTGATTAACAAAGCAAATGCATTGGTGAAGGTTACAGATGCTGGCCGAAAATGGAAATCTTCAGATGCCTATTTCAACGATAGTCTAAATGAAATGATAAAAATTCCGCATTTAATCTGGCTTAATAAAATGGAGGGGGATGAATTGGAGGACATTAATGGTGAAATACCGAGAAAAAGGTCAAAGATTCGAACCAA
The DNA here is from genome assembly GCF_056859355.1 of Cyclobacterium sp. L-R. Lineage (NCBI taxonomy): Bacteria > Pseudomonadati > Bacteroidota > Cytophagia > Cytophagales > Cyclobacteriaceae > Cyclobacterium > Cyclobacterium sp. L-R. The sequence goes on along the minus strand of NZ_JBSXOH010000097.1, from coordinate 126,646 downwards.
ATTAAAGCAGTTACTTTCCTAAGGGATAATTCTAACTAATATGCAAATCACCAAAGCTGATATCTCAAATAAAATATTTGCCCTGCTCGTGGCAGGGCTATTGAGTTTATTTGTGGTCAAAACAGGGGTGATGGGCGTAGGTTTAATGCTTGTTCTTCCTTTTGTATTGGCAGGTGGGATATTTATGATGAGTCATCCCAACAAGTCACTTGCAGCCGGACTAATTTTTGCATTTTTATCCATAGGTGCCATCAGATACGTCCCCAATTTACCCTTAGGGCTTACTGTAGATTTTGCATTGGCCATGCTAATTGTCAGTGCTCTTTTTCATAATAAAGTGGAGACTGATTTTTCAAAACTACATAATAGTCTCATTTTAGTAACCCTAATTTGGATGGGATATAATGTAGCAGAAATCTTTAATCCTGAAGCGAGAAGCGTTACGGCTTGGTTTTATGCAGTAAGAGGCACGGCTTTGTATATGTTTCTTACGGTTCCACTTACACTTTTGTATGCCAATAAACCATCTGATATAAATAGACTATTTATAATTGTTTTTGCTTTAAGTGTACTCGCTTCTTTTTGGGGTTTAAGACAATTTTATATAGGCTTGGATGCAGCAGAAAACCGATGGTTAGATGCTGGTTCCAGATCAACTCATGTTTTGTTTGGAAACCTTCGTGTTTTTAGTTTTTTCTCAGACGCAGGTCAATTTGGTGCTGGAATAGCCCATTCAGGGGTAATGGCAATGGTCTTGGCCTTAGGTCCTTTTTCACTCAAGAAAAGGATAATTTTTGCAGTTATGGCTTTGTTGTTCTTTTACCTTATGATAATGAGTGGCACAAGGGGAGCATTGATGGTACCTGTAGCAGGCACAATGGCTTATCTTTTTGCCTCCAAAAATTTTAAATTAATGGTAATGGGACTACTAGGGTTGTTGCTGGTGTTTTCGTTTTTGAAATTTACGACCATTGCTAACAACAATTACCAAGTCCGGAGAATGAGGTCTGCATTAGATCCTTCAGACCCATCATTAAATGTTAGGTATTTAAACCAAAGGAAGTTTGCAGAATACTTAAAAAGCAGACCTTTCGGGGGAGGTATTGGCACTTCGGGATCATGGGGTCAAAGGTTTAGTCCGGGCACCTTTTTAGCTGAAACCCCTAATGACAGTTGGTTTGTGAAAATATGGGCAGAGATGGGCATTGTAGGTTTATACCTGCATATAGGCATTTTGGCATTTATTGCTGGAATGGGGCTACTAAAAATATGGAAAGTTAAGGACCCGAGGTTACGGCAAAAACTCTTCGCTCTATTTGGCGGATATGTAGGTATAGCTGCTGCCTCTTATGGTAATCCTCTATTAGGCCAAATGCCAACAGGAATCATTCTTTATATGTCTTGGGCCTATTTTTTCCTTGCCGAAGACATGGATAAAAGTTTAAATAAACCTTCTGAAAATGAATAAACCATTAATCTCCGTCATTACTATTAATTATAATGGCCTAATCCATACAATGGATTTTTTAGCTTCTTTTCAAAAAATCACCTACCCTAACGTGGAAGTGATCGTGGTGGACAATGCCTCAAAAGAGTCTCCGGATAATCTCCTAGAAAAGTATCCAGACACTATTTTAGTCAAAAACCCTGTAAATGAAGGTTTTGCCGGCGGAAACAATAGAGGAATGGAAATTGCCAAAGGCGACTATTTCTTTCTAATCAATAACGATACGGAGGTGGCCCCTGATATATTGGAAGCCCTATTGGAACGTGCGGAAAATTCGGAAAAAGTAGGTCTTGTTTGCCCTAAAATCTTGTATCATGAAAAACCAGACATTATTCAGTATGCCGGATTTTCAGCGATAAACCCTATAACAGGGAGAGGGAAAGGGAAAGGTTATTTAGAAAAAGATCAAGGCCAGCATCAGGTGGCAGAAATCACTCAGTTGGCCCATGGGGCAGCCATGTTTATTCCAAAAAAAGTAGTAGATGAAATAGGTTTAATGGCTGAGCTATATTTCCTATATTATGAAGAGATGGATTATTGCGAGCGTATCAAACAAGCTGGATATGAAATTTGGTACGAGCCAAAAAGCTTTATTCTACACAAGGAATCCATGAGTGTAGGTAAAAATTCTTTACTGAAGACCTATTATATGAGCCGTAACAGGTGGTTATACCTTAGGAGAAATGTTGACTATCCATTATTTATCTTCACTGCGGGCTACTATCTTTTTATAGCACTACCCAAAAACCTGTTGGTCCATCTTTTTCAAGGAGAAATGGACCATGCTAGAAAATATTTTAAAGGATTTATTGACGGACTTTTTTTAAAAGACATTAAGGAGAACCCTACCTTAATTAATTAAACGAAAAGAAGATGAGGATAGGAATAGAAGCACAGCGGATTTTTAGGAAAAAAAAACATGGCATGGACATGGTAGCCCTTGCCCTGATCAGAAACCTGCAGCAATTGGATACGGAAAATGAGTATTTTATTTTTGTGAATGATACTGAGGACACCTCCGCAATTCAGGAAACTGACAATTTCAAAATCATCCCGTTGGCCCCTGCTCTCTACCCTATATGGGAACAGCGTAACCTTGCAAAAGCAGTAAAAACCTATCAATTGGATTTACTTCATTGCACTAGCAATACCGCTCCCGTTTCGTGCTCTATCCCCCTGCTCATCACCTTACATGATATTATTTATCTTGAAAAGATAAACCTAAAAGAAGGTACCTGGTACCAACGATTAGGTAATATTTACAGAAGGTGGAATGTACCTAAGGTAGTGAATAAGGCGGCCATGATTTTCACTGTTTCCAATTATGAGCAAAAAAGAATTGTCCAACATTTTGGCATGAACGATAATGATGTTCAGGTAATCTACAATGGTGTAGCAGGTCATTTCAAAGTAGAGGAGCCAAATAAACAAGAGGCAATTCGTTTGAAATACAACTTACCCCAATCATTTATACTTTTCCTCGGTAATACTGATCCAAAGAAAAACCTTAAAGGTGTTCTGAAAAGTCTTGCAATATTAGAAAAGAACAAGGTTGAATACCCAGACATTGTTATGCCGGACTTTGGCAAAGAAGTGCTAGAAACAATGCTAAATGAGATTATGGCGCCACAATTAATTTCAAAAATCCACTTAACGGGGTATATACCAAACGAAGATTTACCAGCTATTTACAGCCAAGCAAAAATATTTCTATACCCATCCCTAAGAGAAAGTTTCGGTCTACCCATCTTAGAGGCCATGGCTTGTGGATGCCCTGTAATCACTTCTGACACCTCCTCCATGCCCGAAGTTGCAGGAGATGCAGCAATCATCATTGACCCATTTGACCCCTCAGCGATCAGCGGGGCCATTGAAAAGTTATTGTCTGAAGAAGACACTAGAAATAAACTTATAAACAAGGGTTTCAAAAGGCCCCCACTATTTGATTATAAAAAAGGAGCATTGGATACACTTTCGGCCTATCAGAAAACCTATGCGAAGAAATGACAGATAAGAAATATTGGCTTACCGGAGGTTTTTTTACCATGATGCACCGTGGAGTGGATTTTCTTCTGGGTTTTATTGGGTTCATGTTGTTGGTAAGGGTCTTTAGTCCTGAAGAATTTGGTATTTGGGTATTGCTTATCACCATTGTCTCTATCATCGACATGGCTAGAAATGGCTTTATTCAAAATGGCATGATTAAATTTCTTGTAGGTAAGGAAGATGCTATTCAAGCGAAAATTCAAACCGCTTCCATTTGGTTAAATACCGCTTTAACTTTATTGATGGTGCTATTACTATGGATACTGGCCCGACCACTAGAGCAATTACTTAATGCTGAAGGTTTGGCTGATTTGGTCAAAATCCACTCTTTAATCCTACCTGTACTTATTTTTCATACCCATAATATGGTGCTTATGCAGGCTAAGTATGATTTTCAAGCCTATTTTCTTGCAGGAATCAGTAAAAGCCTTCCTTTCTTTCTGGTTATTTTATTTGCATACCTAATTGACTCAAAACTAAGCCTCATAGAATTGGTCTGGTACCAAAATTTGGCTTTTCTTCTGGCCACATTTATGTCAATGTATCAGGTTAGGAATTACTTTAAACTCCGTATAAAAGTGGAGAAATATTGGCTGGGAATAATTTTTCATTTTGGGAAATTTGTTTTTGGTACCAACCTTGTATCAATGCTGACCAATAGTTTAGACAAATTTTTACTCGGAGCTTTATTGTCCCCAGTTCAAGTTGCCATGGCCAATACGGCTGGAAGAGTAATGAATATGGTGGAAATACCAGTCAATTCTATCGCTTCGATCAGTTATCCAAAGGCCGCGGAGGCCCACGACAAAAAACAACCTGTACTTGTGGGTGAGATATATGAGAAAACCTTGGGAATGATGCTTAGTCTTACGGCACCATTTTGGCTATTTTGTATAATATTCGCACATTATATTGTCTTATTAATCGCAGGGGAAGCCTATTTAGAAGCGGTTCCTTTTTTGAGAATCATGGCATTTTTAGCTCTGATTAAGCCTTTTGACAGGCAGTCTGGGGTTTTTCTAGATGCCATAGGTAAACCATTCATTAATATGATCATGGTATTTGGCACTTTCGTATACGGTGCTGCTTTTAGCTGGTTTTTTATCAAATGGTTTGGTCTTTTAGGGGCTGCTTACGGGCTGGTACTAGCCCTTTTAATTACCGCAATCGTCAAACATGTAATTTTAAACAAGTTTATTGACGTCAGCCTTGGGAAATGCTGGATCAAAGCCATCCAAAATTACCCCATTATGCTGAAAACGCTTAGAAATAAAATCAAAAAATAAACTTGAAATAAACTTCTATGAGTTTATTCCCAATCTTTTTTTAGGTGTTTAAATTCATGCTTCCTCTCCTTCCATAGCTTACTTATTTCCGAAATTTCATTATGAGTTGTCGCCATAAAATCTTTATTGGCCTTTCTTATATTCAAAATCCCAGAAATTTGACCTAACACAAACAAAGGTATTTTGGGGATGGCATTTAAGACTTTTTGAGGTGTTTTATTCAGCAATAGTAACAATAGGAATCCTAACGCAAAGAGCACCATACTCCCAGCTATAAGGAAAAAATAAGCCAAGTGGATAAACAATGCAACAAATGCTAAAAGCCCGCTCAAACCGACCAAAATCACCATTGGTGGCATTGCTGTCATTAAAGAAAAATAAATACGGTTCCAATCAAATTTTAAAATTCCTTTTCCAAATAACTTTACGTTTTCCGGCAACTGACCAAAATAACTATTCAGCCACCTTCCTCTTTGTCTCCCTATTTGTTCGGATGCGGTAATCTTTTCATCAAAGATAATCGCTGCAGCCGCATAGGCAATGGTATGTCCTTGATCTACCAGTTCGGACTGCAAAGATTTGTCCTCTGCCACAACCACCCCTTGTTCTGCTAACACCAATAATTCCTTCGCAATATTTTTGCTATATAAGTTTTTTTCTATTGACATTCCCGAACCTGCAATGGTGGAAGATGATCCCAAACGAAAAGGAACATTTCTTACAGCAAAGTCATAATAGTACTCTCCTAAAGCATCCAATGCCGCGTAGGTACCAGCAATATTTTTCGCAATTCTTTTACCTTGAACTGCCATATATCCTTGGTCATGAAACTTACTAATTGTCCTTAAAAAATGCGAGGGTACTAGATTATCAGGATCAAACACCACCACATGACTATGACTTTCCTTCATATTATCAAGAACAAGCCCTAAAGAGGCGACCTTACTGTTTAAAAAAGTACTAGGCTGGTAAACCGTCAGTTTTTCATTCTCCTTCACGTCCAATTTTTCGGTAATTCCATCAGCCACCAAATAAATATGAAAATGGGGATAATCCTGAGCCAAAAGCGCACTTACTAGGGGCCACGCTATGTCTTTTTCTTTATAAACTGTGATCACACAAGCAAAATCTGCAATCATTTCAGATTTTTTAAGTTTGATCTTTCGACTAAAAAGTGAGAAAAAAGCACTTGTGAGTGGAAACAAGAGATAAAAACAGCATATACCCGAAATAATAATAAATAGGATCAAAGCTTTAAAAATTAATGGTTAACATAAACCTAAATTTAAGCTTTCCAATGCGGAAAACATTCATTATTTTAGAAAAAAAACAGCTTTTTATGAAGGATTTTTCTAACCTAACTTTTGATAAGGTTACCATAGTAATGACCAGCATGTCCAGATGGGACGGGGAATTTTCATCAGCTTCTTGGTCATTGGCGAAAACTTTTGCTCAAACCCAAAAAGTTATTTATGTAGACTACCCATTTACTTTCTTGGACTATTTGAAAGAACGGAAAAAACCATCTGTAAAAGCCCGAAAATCAGCTTTAATCTGGGGAAATAATAGTATTAAACAACTGTCTCAATTTAGCCCTAAACTATATGCCCTCAGCCCACCGCTAATGCTTCCAATAAATTGGCTTCCTCAGGGCTCACTGTACAATTTCTTTTCAAACTGGAATGATCGGCGATTGGCCAAGTCCATATGCAAAGCATTAAAAGAATTGCATGAAGAAGCATTTATTTACTTTAACTCCTTCAACCCTTTATACCTCACCAAACTACCGAATAGTTTTAAACCTAATGCATTTGTTTATCAATCGAGAGACAATATTAGGGCTTTAGAACCCTATTTGAGAAAACATGGTGCAAGGAAAGAAATAGAAGCCGTACAAAGTGCAGACCTAAGCCTAGTCACATCACGTATGCTTCAGAAGGATCTTGAAGCTCTTTCAGGAAAAAAAGTGGCTTATTTTCCAAATGCAGCCGATTTCGAATTGTTTAAGTCAGCTTATGAATTAGAATTGAATGTACCTAAGGATCTAAAAAACATTCCCAAACCAATAATCGGTTATACAGGAAATATTTGTCATCGATTGGATTATGATTTGATAAAGACTGTATGTGAAGCAAACCCAGACAAAAGCATGGTAATGGTGGGCCCTCGAAACCATCAAGGGCATACCGACATCAATTTGGATGAAATTCCCAATTTATATTTTACAGGCCCAAAAAAAATAGAGCAACTGCCACAATACCTGGCACATTTCCAACTTTTGATACTTCCATTTCTATGTAATGAAGTGACAAAAAGTATCTATCCTCTTAAAATCAATGAATACCTTGCTTCTGGGAAACCCATAGTAGCGACTCCATTCTCGGAAGACATTCAATTGTTCCATCCGCTAATAAGCTTAGAGAAATCACCTCAGGACTTCAATAAAGCAATAGAAATGGAATTAACTACAAACACGGAGGAGAAAGCCAAATCCAGGTATACTGAAGCCTCTAAAAATACGTGGAAAGGAAGGGTTAAGTTATTTTGGGAATTATTAATGGACTAAACATTTTCACTTTGAAACAAAGCGGGGATAGTTCTTAGAAGAATTTTGATATCAAACCAAATGCTGAAATTTTTGACATAGTCATTGTCAAGGCTTAATCGTTCTTCTTCAGACATTGCTCCTCTTCCTCGTTTTTCTACTTGCCATAGACCGGTTATCCCAGCTGGACCAAGAAATCTAAGGGAGTATTTATCAGTAGTGATTTTCTCTGCCTCATAGAGTGGTAAAGGTCGATTGCCCACAAGTGACATATCTCCTCTAAGTACGTTCCAAAGCTGAGGCAGTTCATCAATACTGGTATTTCTAATAAACTTACCTATACGAGTTACTCTGGGGTCGTCTTTGATCTTAATAAAAGCGGCATCCTTATTACTGTCTTTTTTAGCCATAAGGATTTTCTCACAAACCATTTTATTATCGTCGTATAATGGCTGTAGACACCCTCCCCCTGCTTGTTCACAAAATTCGCAGAGTTCTTTAACTTCATTGACTACTTCAGATTGTTTTTCTTCTTCCTCTTCTTCAGGATCATTGTATTGATTCAAATGCTTCAATTGTTGCAATTTGGCATCGGCATCAGGATCCATGGACCTGAACTTATAAAATTTAAAAATATTGTATCCCGTTCCTACCCTGTAGGAATAATAAAAGACAGGTCCTCTTGACTCTAATTTAATTAAAATTGCTACAATCAAGAATAGTGGAAGCAAAGCCAAAAGGATAAAACTACACACCACTATATCAAATAACCTTTTAATAAACGGGGTTTTAGATTCTTTTAAGGCAGTGTATTCAAGGTTTTTCTTTTTTGGAGATGGATGCTTCATTTGGAAGTCCAGTCTCGTTTTTAATTGTTTCCCATTGATCGGTTTAAGGATAAAATCAGTGACCCCAGAAGAAATCGCATTAATAATATCTGTTGGAGTAGCTTTATCTACAACCATAAAAAATGGAAGATGCCCAAATCCTAATTTCTCAATGGTATTCTTTAAGGCAACTCCATGCACATCTAGTAAGGACGAGTCACTAAGAATCATGCAAAACTCATCAGATGAAGTAGAAAGTTGATTGTAAAAAATAATTCCGTTTGTAAAAGCATTAATCTCAAATGTGTCTCCTACAGCCTTTTCAATAGCATCAATGACTTTAGGGTCTTTAGAAATCAATGCGATTTTTTTGTTTTCTTTATTCATTTATAGATTCGATTGCAAATTTCCCAGTTCTTCTTAAAATTGAATTAATTCGGGCTTCAAGTTCTTTGGGGTTAAAAGGTTTAACCATAAAATCATCTGCCCCCAAGTTCAAAATATCAATTTTCTTTTCAGAAGAGTCTGTAGCCGAGAGAACGATTAAAGGAATAGATGAGAAAAATCCACTTGACCGCACTAGACCTACAAATTCGGCCCCGCTAATTTCAGGCATATTCAAATCGCATATAATTATATCAGGCAAATCTCCATCTTGCATATTCGCCAGAGCATCTGCAGGCTTATTAAACACCTTAACATCAAATTTACTTTTAAAGTAATGTTGTATAATCAGTAAAACTGAAGGCTCATCATCTATACCAAAAATTTTATACTTGTTTTTCATATTCACAAAATAGAAATTTCACCAATTAAATTGCTAATAAAGGTAAAAATGAACCTGCATATAAAAAAAGGTTTTAATATTTAATTTCCTTATTAAATTAACCGATTTAATTCAAATAGCATGCATTTTTATTAAAAAGATATTAAAATACAAAATATACTATACAAATAACTAAAATATGTATTTTAAAAAATAAACGTGGCAAAATGAGTAAGCATTGCTCTTAAAAAAAGAACAATGCTTATATAAAAATTTTAAATGCTAGATATTATCTTCTTTTAATACCATGTCGAAATATTTTATGGTTTCTACTAAACCTTCTTTTAACTGAACTTTTGGTTCCCAATCTAACTCCTTTCGTGCCAAATCAATGGTAGGTTTCCTTTGCATTGGATCATCCTGTGGCAAAGGCATGTATTTTAGTTTGCTTTTTGATCCAGTAAGCTCCAAAACATTCTCTGCCAATTCCAGCATAGTAAATTCAACTGGATTACCGATATTGATGGGTCCAATCACTCCATTGGGACTGTTCATCAATTTATGCATTCCTGAAATCAGGTCGCTCACATAACCGAAACTACGTGTTTGCATTCCATCCCCAAAAATCGTGATATCATCCCCTTTCAATGCCTGGACAATAAAATTACTAACTACACGACCATCATTGGGATGCATCCTTGGCCCATAAGTATTGAAAATACGCATGACCTTAATATCAAGCCCATGTTGTCTATGATAATCAAAAAACAAGGTTTCTGCACATCTTTTCCCCTCATCGTAACATGCACGTGGTCCGATTGTGCTTACACTACCCTTATATGATTCTGGTTGGGGATGAATTTCCGGATCACCATATACCTCACTGGTACTTGCTTGTAAGATTTTAATTTTTAACCTCTTAGCAAGACCCAACATATTAATCGCTCCTATAACACTTGTCTTGGTCGTTTGAACCGGGTCAAATTGGTAATGTACTGGACTAGCTGGACAGGCCAAATTGTAAATTTCATCTACTTCTACATACAAGGGAAGCGTAACATCATGTCTAAGAAATTCAAAATTTTTGTTTTCTAATAGGTGATGAATATTTCTCCTTCTACCAGTAAAAAGATTGTCGGCGCATATTACTTCATGGCCCTCTCCCAAAAGTTTATCACAAAGATGGCTACCTAAAAATCCGGCTCCACCGGTTACTAAAATCCTCTTCATTTTATTAAATAATTAGTTAAAAACTTAAAATCAACTATTGCTGCAGTGTATTTTTCAAAAATAATAATATATTCTCCACCGAAATAACTTTTTTATAATGTTATGTATAATTTACTTAATTTTAGTGGTCATTTTAAATATTTGAACAAAAAAATCAATAAAAACCTAAATTACCAATGAACAACTACTTACGATTATTAAAAGTATTCACCTTAGTTTTAATCTTAATCGCTTCCTACGCTCCTCTCAAAGCACAAGATGGAAAAAAAGATTTATATGAACTGAGAGTATATCACATCGACAATTTAAAACAAATAGAAGTAGTCGAGAACTACCTAGAAAAGGCATTTATTCCAGCAGCCCACCGTGCAGGTGTAAAGCATGTTGGTGTTTTCAAACCTTTAGCTTCTGAACCAGATGCAGGAAAAAAAATCTACGTTTTCCTTCCATTTACTAATTCAAAGGATTATTTCAGGTTCCAAAGAAAATTAAAAACAGATGCCAAGCACCAAGAGGATGGCAAAGCTTATATTCAAGCAGCATTTGACAATCCTTCTTTCAATAGAATAGAAACATCTTTAATGCAAGCATTTGAAACAAGATCCAGAATGGCTTTACCTAAGCTAAGTTCTCCTAAAAGCGAAAGAGTATATGAGCTAAGGAGTTATGAATCAGCCACTGAACGTCTTTACCACCAAAAGGTAAAAATGTTTAATGAAGGTGAAATTGATATTTTTGATGAGATGAATTTCAATGGGGTATTTTATGGTGAGCCTCTTGCAGGAGCAAACATGCCTAACTTGGTTTACATGACTGCCTTTGAAAACATGGAAGATAGAGATGCACATTGGGCTGCATTTAGTGATTATCCAGCTTGGTTAGCCTTAAAAGCCAATAGCGAATATGACAATACAGTGTCGAAAAATGACAAAAGACTTTTAAGACCTACTTCTTACTCAGATTTTTGAATTTAACCATTCATAAAGAAACCGATCATTAATAAAAATGATCGGTTTTTTTTATAGGTATTACCAAGTAACCCTACTTACGGTTTACAATTTTTCAACTATTTCTTCGGTAGCCAACTTATTATAAATAAGACCAAGACTCATTAAAACATCCAAAGTGGTAGTTACATCCTCATTCGGCACCGTACCATCAGTTGCCCAATTGGTCTGAGTTAACCATTCTGAGACATCACTCTCTTCTATCTGGTAAGTCTCACTAATAGGCAAAACAAAGCTTTGCTTATTTTCCATTAGGGTCGAGTTTATCCGGTAAATTTCCTTTTGAATACTTAAAAGCAATTCTCTCTTCTCCTTCAACATCTGTTCAGAGGCGACTATGACGAAACAAGGCCAGGGAGTTGGAATTTCTCCCACCCTCTTAAAAAGCCCCTTGTCCACTAAGGGCTTTGTCGTATACTTTTCCCAAAGAAAGGCTTTGGATTTATTTTCTTTGAAGGAATTAATGGCTCCGTCCAAATTATTAATAATTTCAAAATCAAGACCCTGGGCGTCCCACCCCTCTCTTTTTGAAAGAAGGTAGGCCATTAAATGAGAGCCTGAACCCCTTCTGCTTATAAGAAAAGGAGCATTTTGTAAATCTTCAAGCTTTTGCACCTCGCAAATGCCGGGAACATGAATCCCCCAAATTAATGGTGACTTGACATGGTAACCTATAATTTTTCCGGAATTTCCATCCACTTTGTCTTTCAAAAAACTTTCTGTAAGAACAATGGCCAAATCTGTTGCACCAGTTCTTATGGCGCTATTCATAGCACCGGATCCTCTGGGTTCATTCTCCCAGACCAGTTGAACCTGATCATCCAAAAATGGTTGTTCTTTAACCAACTTTTGCCAGGGAAAATTAAAATGCTCGGGCACCCCTGTAATCCTTATCTTTTCCATAAAACAAATATATAAAGGAAATTTTATAGTTTCCAATCAATGATAATGGGCAGGGAAATTATGAAATATTCGGTGAAAATGTATTTTTCAATCAAATTATAAGGTAATTGTTCTGCACTATTTATATCTTTGAGTTCCAAAGCTATCACTTAGGTGAATGGAGGTGGATCAAATTTAATACAACCATAAATTATTTAATATGAAATTCAAACCTGGAGTAAAGTACGGCGAAGAGCTTAAAGACCTATTGGCCTATGCGAAAGAAAGCGAATTTGCAATGCCTGCAGTGAATTGTATCAACAGTAATACTGTGAATGCTGTTTTAGAAACCGCAAAAAGGGTCAACTCCCCGGTAATGATTCAGTTTTCAAATGGTGGTGCTCAGTTTTATGCTGGCAAAGGCCTTCCAAATGACAAGCAACAAGCATCTGTGGCAGGTGGTGTTTCCGGTGCCCTGCATGTACATAAAATGGCTGAAATATATGGTGTCCCTGTAGTTTTACACACAGATCATGCAGCTAAGAAATTACTTCCTTGGATAGATGGCTTACTTGCCGAAGGAAAAGCTTATTATGAAGCTTATAAAAAACCTCTTTTCAGCTCCCATATGTTGGATTTGTCTGAAGAGTCTATTGAGGAAAACATTGAAACATCCGTAAAATATTTCAAGGAGTTTGCCAAAATTAAAATGGCAATCGAAATTGAGCTAGGTGTAACTGGTGGAGAAGAAGATGGTGTAGACAATACAGAAATCGATAGCTCCAAACTATATACTCAGCCTGAAGAAGTAGCTTATGCTTATGAGGAGTTGAAAAAAGTGGATGACTTGTTCACTGTTGCTGCTGCTTTTGGAAATGTTCACGGTGTATACAAGCCAGGTAATGTTTCATTGAAACCTATAATTTTGAAAAATTCTCAGGATTATATCAATGAGAAATTCGGAACTACTGGCAAACCTGTGAACTTCGTATTCCATGGTGGATCAGGATCTACCGTAGAAGAAATTAGAGAAGCCAATAGCTATGGTTCTGTAAAAATGAATATCGATACAGATCTTCAGTGGGCGTTCTGGGAAGGTGTATTGAAATACTACCACAGCAAAGAAGGATATCTTCAGACTCAATTGGGAAATCCTGAAGGAGCAGACAATCCTAACAAAAAGTCTTATGACCCTAGGGTATGGCTTAGAAAAGGTGAAGAAAACTTCGGCAAAAGATTAGAACTTGCCTTCGATATGCTAAATGCATTGGATAGAAACTAAGTTTAGAAAATGCTATTTGATTGTTAAAGCTGCCCTATTAGGGTAGCTTTTTTTTTTGTTTTTTTGGATTTCCTACTAAAGTTGTTGTCTAATAATTTCTTAGGTTGACAGTTGATATTGTTAAAAGGGGCCTCAACTTACAAATCTTATACGTTCCCCCTCGCAATAATGAGTGATTAAAAAAAAGCACCGAGTAGAAACCCGATGCTTTTTAACTGTATTCATCTTTTCAGGTCAAATCTGTTCCTAAAATTGAAACAATACCCTTCCTTAAGGATTAAGCCATTTTGTCAAATGGGCTTTTCTATCTTTTGCATTTTTTACGGAAAGGGCTTTGATTTTTTCCTTACCTCCACGCTCAGGCAATAGGGAGTGTTCTTTTTTCAACTCTGTATTTTCATGAAGCACTAATGGATTGGTAATGCTCAAATTTTCCAACAAGTCTGGCAAATCATAATGCTTCAATGCACCAGCTACTGAATAATTAATTTCACTAGTATTGTACCTGAAAGACTCTACAATTCCTCTGTAAGAACTCATTGGATCTACTAATGCTATTGAAGATATTGCAGGGTTGAAATTGGCCGCATGAAGCAGTACCGAAGACATTTCTCCTTTAGCAAGGCCTTTTATCTCTCTAGCTCCCTCTTTCTCCTGCAAAACAGCTACCAGACGATTGGCATCACCTGCATTAATCCCCACAATGCTTCTTCCAATAAGAATACTTTCAAACCAAAGGTTATATGAATGGCCGTCGAAATTAGCATCGCCTCTAAAACCTCCATTACCCATCTCTCCAGTATTCAAAAGATCCGGAGCAAGTACCATGGCACCTCCTTTGACCAAAGCCTCCATGTCTCCACCTACACCAGCATCAATAGCTTTACCTGATGGATCTAAATAAAGCACCGCTTTATCTGTAGCATGATTAGGTTTCATTAATAGGTAAGGCAACCAGTAGTCTCCTTCTCCCTTCATCAAGTGTTGTTCTATGGTATACCCATCACGTTGATACCTGCCAACCATCATGGTTTCTGACAATGCTTCCGGCTTTTTATAACCCGAAAGTTTTCTTGCCCAGTCTACCTTCTCTTCCAAAGAGCCATTCAATTCCTGTAGTTCAGCCTTGTTTAGGTCATAGGTGGTTTTGCCATTGTAGCTGCTCACCAACTGCCCTGTAGGAGAAACCTGCAACACCTCCATTGATAATGTATCGATGTCCTGGTCTTCCACAGCTCCTGGTAAGTCAAGATGTTTTCTAAAGAAAGCATACATGCGTTCTCTGTTCTTCTTTGTAGAAGCATGGCCATCATCATCTTCAATTTTTTGAAAGTTCTCTGATACACCATAAGCATCATAAATTCTTTGTACCTGTTGACTGGTTTCTCTTACCCCCTCTATATTGAACATGTCACGGGTAGTAGAGATAAGCAGGTTGGGTTTTGGTGCCCTGACGATCATTAGATCGGGATGGTCCAACCCCTTTGCAATGGCATGGTAGAAATTTTGTTCGGCATCCTGAGGACCATGAGTAAGCATCAGTCGCTTGAAATTGGTAATGTAATTTTCAGGTGCAGATGCATTAATCCTCTCATCAAAAGCAGCGATATAAGAAGATTGCGTACCTCCTCCTGACCTTCCTGTGATTCCAATTCTATCTGGATCCACTTCTTTTCTAGTCATCAGGTAATCAACCACCCTGATACCATCCCAAATCATGTGTCTGGCCTCTGAAGAACCTACAACAAATGCTTGCGCTCCTGGATAAGAATGTTGCTTAGTTGGGCCTCCTACCAGATCTTTATTTGTGTCATGATCAAAATATTCCAATCTTTCTCCTTGTCCAACGGGATCAAAGCCAAAAACAATAAACCCTTTCTTTACCAAATTAAGAATTACATGCTGGTAAGTAGGAGCTCTATAAGCCAAAGGCGTATGTCCTGAGCAATAAATAATGGTAGGGGTTCTCCCTTTTACTCCATCAGGAATAAAAAGAGTCCCACTCACAAAAAATCCCGGTTGGGATTCAAATACAATGTTTTCAAATTTATATCCATTCCCTCTATGCTTTCCGGTAACTTTTGGATTCAAAGGTGTTTTTTCAGGAAATGGTCCTACCGCCTCCATCAGTTTGTCTTTGGCTTTTTCTTGCCAGTCTTTCCATTCATTCAAAGAAGAGATAGAAGCAATGGCCTTGTCTCTTTCATCAAGCATATCAAGTGCTAGTTGGCTTTGGTGCTTGTAAAGAGCATTAGGACCGGCGGTGAAGTTAACCCAGTGAGATTGAATCACTGTTAGATCTTCCTGGGAGAACCCGATAGAAGCCAAGCCAATAAAAAGCAGTAGTGTCAGTGGTATTTTTTTCATTTATAGAAAGTTTGTAATTTAACAGTACAACAGGTTTTCACAACCAGTTGTGGCTTTTTTATAAAAATAATTTAGTTAAGTATCAATTAGCCCCATTATTTGCTGGTAACTATTGGAATAAAAACGAAAGGCTTTTTCCTTTAAAACAAAAGAAAAATCCTTCCTAATATATTGTAAATTGAAAAGACCAACTATTAAAGTCCTCATTCTCAATATTTACACTTGATCTGGAACGACGTAAGGAGGTCGACTAGGCCTAGTGAGCATGGTGTCTGCTTCAGAATCATTGGCAAAACTTCTAATAATCCTCCATGAACCTGACTCCTCTTTCCAATCTGTAAGAAATTTAAGCTATCTTCTTCTGTGTCTCTAACCAGTTTCACTTTTTTGAATAATTGTTGTTCTCATGGGCTATAAGTTTTTTAGGTATTGCTCAAAAGTCTTTTTCTGAGCAATCATTGCCGCTAATTTGTCAACAGGATCACTATGAGCTTCAATTAGTATCCAGCCATTGTAATCCGCTTTATGCATCAATTTGAGAAGCTCCTGAAAAGGATAATCATTTTCATCAAATGCCCGGATATGGGTAGTGTCTCCCAACCATTGTTTGACCATATCAAAATTCCCCTCAAGCCCTGGTTCCATTAGATCGGTATTGTTACTATTCCAGCAAATTTTCACATTGGAAGAAGTTACCTGATCAAATATTTCTTTCATCACAGGAAGCTGTTGGGTTACTTTTCCATGAACTTCTACACGCACCAACTGACCATAGTCTTTGGCATATTCACCTACCTCGCTGAAGGATTTGGCGATTTGAGCGATGGTTTTCTCTCGTGACACTTCTTCTGGAAGTCGATTGGGCTTTACTTTAATTCCAGTAGCACCAATATCATGGCACAATTTTATGTATTCCTTAGTATCTCTAATATTTGCGGCCAACTCTGCTGGGTCAGGGCTATGGTATTCATAATTACTACCATAACCAACGCAGGTTACTGGACTGCCTTTAAATCTCTTTTTAACTTCTTTTCGTTCTTTTTTGCTAAGACTCGTTTCCACGCCGTGAGCATGTTGTGTCCGAAGTTCTACACCTTCATACCCTGCTTTTTCACAGTTGGATATAAGTTCAGGTAATGCCCAGTCTTTTCCCCACAGATAGGTCACTAAACCCAACTTCATAGAAGCCACTTTAGGAATAACAGGACTGGCCCATGTGGTCCCCATACTGCTCAGTGCTATACCTGACAAAAGGCTTTTCTTAAGAAATTCTCTTCGATTATTTTGATCGTTGTTCATTGTTTTGGGTTTACCATTTTACGTTATCTATGGAAGTAATTCCATAAGCAGGGAAAGGATTCTTATCATTAAAAGGATACAATGCTTTTTGGTCTTCGACTGTAACGGCTTCTTCTTTTAAGCGGCCGTCACTGTACATGGCTTTGGAAAGATCCAATTTTAAATTTTTAGCTAAAAAAGGATATACAGCTTTTCTTTTCTTCTCATCATAGCCATGATTGTCCTCTGGGATATGCTTGTTCTCAACTTTTTCAGAATGACCTTTTAGTCCATAAATGTACTGAAGGAATGGGTATTCCACATTCGGGGTATTCTTGGTCCAGTCACCTCCCACAGAGGTTAATAAAAGAGGTTTTGGTGCAAATACTGCCGCAATCTCTACATTGTTGGTTTGATAGTTCTTTGATTTATGTATTGGCATGCCACTCTCACACTCACATCCACCAAAGAAATGAGCAGAAACCATTACTACTGGCGCTGCAACATCGATTCGATCATCCACTGCTGCCAATAGAAAGGATTGTGTTCCTCCTCCTGATGCACCGGTAACCGCCAGTCGATCGGGATCCGCTCCCAAGGAAAGGATAAAATCCACGCTTCTGATACTGTTCCATAATTGCAATTTGAGCACATCTCCTTCTCTATGTTCCCAGCCAATTTCACCCATTTGACCATAACCAACAGCATCATAAGCCCAAACTATTGCACCCATTCTGGCCATAGAGGCAAATCTTTTTTGCGCATCAGGTCTGTACCTTCCTACATCTCCAGGTTTTGTCCAGTGTCCATGAGGACTAAGAATCCCTGGTGCTTTACCGGGGTTTTCACTAGGCATGTACAAACTTCCGGTTACAAAAACACCTGGCAAACTTTCGAAAGCTATATTTTGAACCACATAGCCATCAAATTTTCTAATTTCACCCATAATTGGTTTTAAAGGTGACTTTTTAGGCATTTTAACTAGGTCCGTTCCCTTAAGTATTTGTTTTCTAATCTCAGCAGCTCTTTTGTTCCAAGCTTTTTCGGTGCTGTACTTTTTCTTCTCCATTTGGAGAAATGCTGCTCCTTCTTCTTCTGTCCAATGATCACCAACACAGAGCAAGTCTGAATCTAAACTTTGGGCATTCACTACTTCTGGAAAAGTAAAAACCAGGAAGAGGATTACTACTAAATACCAATTTGATTTCATAAGGAAGGTGTTTTTCATAAAGAAATAGTTAATTTTTCAACCACTGATCCCACCACTCAAAAGCCTCTATTTGCATGGCTTGGTCAAACTTGTGAAGTCCGGGGTAATAAGAGGCTTTGTATTTGTCTTGGGCTCCGGCTTTATCAAATACCGCTTCAAGAATTTTATCTGCTTTTTGCATTTCAGGAAGGGTGTACAACTGATCGTCAATATCATTGAGCACCAAGGTGGGTAATGGAACTCTCAAACCAAGAATTTCAGGGAAATCCAATTCATTGGGCAGTCTTGGCACATAGGCCATCCAGGTATGTGTATAAGCCCTGTTCAATAAAAAATCTGTCCATGTGCTCATAAAACCAACACATACCGCACATTTGATACGGTGATCCAATCCTCCCATCATCACTGTTCGCAATCCTCCACCTGAAAGGCCTCCACAACCGACTCTGTCCGGATCTACATCTTTTCTGGCAAGTAAAACTTCCAAAGCGACTTGATCCTCAGCGAAAAACACTGCAGGCCAGCTAGTACCTCCGCAAAACAAGGACTTGGCCATGATGTGTTCATGATCTGCTGCCCATTTATTATAGGCTGAGATGTTTTCTTCTTTTTCAGGGTTTTCATCAGTCAAACCTCTCCTTCGATTCTCCGGAACTTCTTCCAAGAGCACCCTGCGGCTAGCAAAAGTGAAGGAATCGGGCACTATTACCACATATCCTCTTTTGGCGATTTCATTGGCCCAAGCCTTTCCTTCATAATAATGATCCTGATGTTCTATCATCAGTGGATGCTGCGCTTTACCTGTTCTTGTAATTTTTCTTAAGCCAAAATATTTATTTCCTCCATGGTCATGAAAAGCCAATATGGCTGGTAACCTTCCTTTAACTCCCTCAGGCTTGATGACCAAAGCTTTGGTGGGATTGCCATAGGGAAGCTGCCAACTTATTTCTTCAAAACGCAAACCATCATTGACATAAGTATCATGAACAGTTACCTCTGGGACCTTACCCAAATCAGGAATTCCCAGTCTTTCTTTGGCAGTGGACATGGCTTCCATTTTCCAGGATTCAAGAGCTGTGAATCGTTCGTTTCTGAAAGAAAGCGAGGGCAATTCTTTGCTTATCAACCCATTGGCCCAAGGGCCATATGGACCGATGATACTAAGGTCACTTTTGCTCATGGCAAGGTCTTTTATAGCAGATGAAAAAGCAAAACTTTGAGGAGATAATACTCCTCCTGCTAAACCAAACCCTGCCAATCCTGCAGTTTTGATAAAGTCTCTTCTTTGCTTTTTCATCTGCTTGTATTTTTTTAGTATGAATTTATTATTTGGCCAATTCTAAAGCCTGTGTAGTAACGTAGTATTTGGCCAACATATTAGGCACTTCCCAATCAGGTAATTTACCTTCTTTAAGGTATTTGATATAGGTTTCTGTTACTTCCCTGAAATGATCTTCATGGCCATGTCGGTAAGCTTGTGGGATTACAACTCTCCAAGAGTTTTTACCTTCTACTTTCACAACATCCAAATCTTTAAAGGTACCAGCTAGTTCTTTTACATGCTTGGTAACATTGGCTTCAAACTCAGCCAAATCCTGACCTTCTACAGGCTCTATGTATAGCTCAGGTTTATAGTTTTCTTCAGCATCTTGTCTGATAACCAAGTTTGCTTTGGTACCTCTCATGATAGAATAATGCGTATCCGCAGAACCTTCAGGCGCTTTGTAATTCCAGATAACAGATACCTTCGCATGCACCCCATTGATCTTGTAATTAATTTCTCCGTTGCCATAAACCTTCAATAAGCCGTCAGACACCACTGACTGAAGGTAATCAGGGAATTCAGTAAGGTTTGTAGAACTAGTGAACTCTTCAAGAGTAAGGTCTGTGGTCCACCTCTTGGCATTGATCATTTCGATGTCAGTCTTATAATCTATGATTTTATTTGGAAAACTTTCCCATTGTACCAAATCAACCAAGTGGGTAGTAACATCCACAATACCATTCCCTTGTTGATTTACGTCATAAAACCATCCTGGCCTGATCAGTTGCTTTCCTGAAACCAACTTAGAAAAATGGTGAATACTCTCTTTGGTAATGGCCGGATTGTCAACTGTTCCTTTTTCCATTTGTCCGAACACATCGGGAATCAAAGAAAACTCTCTTTGGAGAATCGTAGAGATCTCAAACCTTTCGGTCATGATATCATACAGTAAAACATTGTTTTTTTCTGCCAGCTCGAAAGCCTCCTTTAATGTTTCAAAACCTTTGGCATCAATGGCCATTGGTTTATCTGCCAAAACATTTATACCTGCTTCAATGGTTGCCTTGATATTGGCTGTTTTCTCTTTATTGTTTCCAGCAGTAAGCATTACGTTACCCTTCTTTTCACTAAGCATTTTTTGAAGGTAGTCGTCGCCTTTGTATACCTCAAGTTCCCAACTGGTAGGATCCTCTTCACGGGTATTGTAGCTTTCAATTGATTTTAAATAAGACTGCAACTCTGGACCATCAGGAGCATAAACGTAAACTTTAGGGTCTACTTGCTCATACATGGATTTTTTTACGAGGTGGGCATGAAAGTGACCTGGATCAAGAGTCAACAGTTTAATTTCATTCTTACCTCCTGTAAAGGTGGTTTTCACTTCTTCTTCCACATTTTTTTCATTGGAACATGATACTGATAAAAGCAAAATTGAGGCAGCAAATGGTGACCAAAATTTACTATTGAATTTCATAAGATCTAGTTTTGGTAATTAAATAAAATTAGGTAATAATTACTTTGGGACAATCTATTTTTGATGCAAGAAAATCCAATTATTGTTCTAAATAATAGAACAGCAAGAAAACTCATCAAGGGATTAAATATAAAGAATATAAAAGGAGAATAAAACAAAAATTGGAGCAAGGGATTGCATTTTATGCATTTCAAGCATATAATTCTTTATAAGCGGTATTGTCTAACAATGAGTAAATTTCTACTTTAAATGTAATATTGGCTTGATTAGGAGCATACAGGCGCAAGATCATCCATTCGGAAGTTAAGTTACTAGGCTTTTCTCCTTACTGTCGAACAGATCATTGTTCTATTTAAACCCTTATTTTTAGTCATTAATACAGGAAAAGTCAATTTTTTACGAGCGCTGTCGCTAAAAAATGAAATACAGACGTTAAAACCCTGTATTCAAATCTTACTATCAAAATAGTCGATGCGATTGAACATTGATTTTATTGTAATTGTATACCTGTAAGTGCCAGCATTAAAAGGTCTTAGCAAATCATTCTATTAGCCGGCAGAAATACAACATGTAATTCCAAATTTTATAATCATATTAAGCTCATATCGGTATGAAATTTGATGAAAATATACCGTATTGGGTAGCTTAAATTGAAAGATAGGATAATAATACATCAGGTCTACTTTTAAAAAAAACAGCCAATTTGATGCAATTTTTCGTAAGTAATTATGACATTGTGAAATCATTGAGATATATGGACAGAAACAACATGTAAATTGCTTGAGTTGAAAGTCTATATTAATTTAGGAATGAACAATTTAGTGAATTTACTACCACGCTTTAATTATCATTATCCATAGACTTCAAAGAACTTGATTAGGAAGAAGACTTTTCCATAAAAAATAAATCACCTAATTAACCATCATAACAAGAAAAAATTCAAACAACATTAACAATACTAATTGAAAGTAAAGCATGAAACCATTAAATAGACAAAATATCCCAACTCCCACTTCTCGTCCAATAAAGGTAATCCAATTTGGCACGGGGAATTTTTTACGAGGATTTGCTGATTGGATGATTGATGTCCTAAACGAAAAAACATCATTTGATGGAGACATTCAAATGGTACAAGTGCATAGCCGAAAGCCGGCTCAAGGAATAAATGACCAGGAAGGCTTATACCATGTTTTAACGAGGGGAATAAGTAAGGGAAAAACAATAGAAGAAAACAGGCTCATCCAGTCAGTAAGAGGGGCCGTCAATCCATTTTTAGACTATAATGCCTATTTGGAAATTGCAAAAATACCTGAATTAAGGTTCGTAATTTCCAACACTACCGAAGCTGGGATTTATTTTGATGAAAATGACAAAGACTGGGCCACTTCTCCTGAATCCTTTCCAGGAAAATTAACAGCTTTGCTTTATCGGCGCTTCAAGCATTTCAAAGGTGATATTGAAAAAGGACTGGTAGTTATTCCATGTGAGTTGGTAGAAGACAATGGTAAAAAATTAAAGGACAACATTTTAAGATACATTGATTTATGGGAACTTCCAGGATCATTTGAAGATTGGATTGTCAAACACAATACTTTCTGTAATACCCTTGTAGACAGAATTGTCCCAGGATACCCTGTGGGCAGTGGAAATGAAATTCAGGCTCAGCTCGGATTCAAGGATGAACAAATGGTAATGGCCGAACCTTTCCACTTCTGGGCCATAGAAGGTCCGGATTGGTTGAGGATGGAATTGCCTCTTGACAATGCAGGCTTTAATGTACAATTTGTAAAAGATATTGCACCATTCAGAACCAGAAAAGTGCGTATATTAAATGGTGCCCACACTTGTTTGGTACCTGTTGCTTATCTGGCAGGGATCAGATTGGTTAAAGACGCCATGGAAAATGAGGAAACCAGTAATTACCTTAAACAGGTTATCTTTAATGAAATAATACCTGCAATGGATCAACCAGCTGCTAGTGTAACTCCTTTTGCAGAAGACGTGCTTGATCGATTCAGAAATCCATTTATCAAGCATAAGCTCAGTGACATTGCTTTAAACGCTATTTCTAAGTGGAAAGTAAGGGTATTGCCATCCTTGCTAGATTACATCAATAAAAAAGATGAAATCCCAACTGGAATGGTTCAAGCATTTGCTGCAATGATTGTTTATTACAGAGGTCATTATAACGCTGAAAAGACACCCATCAATGACAAAACTGAGATTGTGAAATATTTTGATCAGGTATGGAAAATCAAAACGCCTGATGTAGTGGTAGAAAGTGTTTTGGCCAAGATAGATTTTTGGGACCAAGACCTTAATTTGGTTTACGGACTGAGTGAGGCTTTGATTAAAGAAGTAAAAGCACTTTTGGCAAAAGAGAAAGTACAATAAGGATTTTGCCTTAAAAAATCGCATAAAAAAAAGCAGCTTAGAATTCATAAGCTGCTTTTTTTATAATTCAAATATAGTGTTTTAGATGTATTGATTTAGAATATTTTCAAACATCTCCTGTTTTCCACTGATCATTTTTGGATCACCAATTTCCAATGCATGGCTTCTCAAAGCTTCAAGATCAAGTTTACCTGATTCAAATTCTTTTCCTTTACCACTATCAAAAGAACTATAACGTTGCTTCCTTAATGATTGATATGGTGATTTTTCCATGATATCACTGGCAATGAGCAAACTTCTGGCAAATGCATCCATACTTCCTACATGTGCATGAAAAAGATCATCCAGGTCGGTAGAATTCCTACGAATCTTAGCATCAAAATTAACTCCACCAGAAGTAAATCCAGGTCCTTGCAACAATACTAACATTGCCTCGGTAAGCTCTTGTAAGTTGATCGCAAATTGATCGGTATCCCAACCATTCTGATAGTCACCTCTATTGGCATCTATACTACCTAGAAGGCCTGCATCCATCGCTACCTGTAGTTCATGCTGAAAAGTGTGGCCAGCAAGGGTTGCATGGTTTACTTCCAAATTCAATTTAAAGTCCTTATCCAGTCCAAAATGCCTAAGGAAGCCAATAACAGTAGCTGCATCATAGTCATACTGGTGTTTAGTAGGCTCCATTGGCTTTGGTTCAATTAGGAAAGTACCTTTAAACCCTTGTTTTCTACCATAATCTCTGGCCATGGTTAAGAATTGAGCCAAATGCTCTGTTTCCCTTTTCATGTCGGTGTTTAGCAAAGACATATAACCTTCTCTACCTCCCCAAAAAACATAATTTTCACCTCCAAGCTCAATGGTAGCATCTATGGCATTTTTAACCTGGGTAGCAGCTCTACTTACCACATCAAAATCCGGATTGGTAGCTGCTCCATTCATGTATCTAGGATGACTAAATACATTTGCAGTTCCCCAAAGTAATTTTATTCCTGTTTCTTTTTGTTTTTCTTTGGCATAGTCCACTATAGCTCCCATGTGTTTCTCATAAGTGACAATGCTGTCTCCCTCATCAATAAGGTCTATATCATGAAAACAATAAAATGGTGCACCAATTTTTTGAATAAATTCAAATGCGGCATCCATTTTTTCTTTGGCTCGCTGAATAGGATCATTGGATTTATCCCATTTGTGAACAATAGTACCTGGCCCAAAGGGATCATTTCCTGTAGCACAGAATGAGTGCCAATAAGCTATAGCAAAGCGAAAATGCTCCTTCATCGATTTTCCACCAATCACTCGGTTTTCATCGTAATATTTAAAAGCCAATGGATTATTAGAATCCTTCCCTTCAAACTTAATTTTATCAATTTCAGGAAAAAACAAATCAGACATAATTGTATTTTTGTTAGGTTTTAGATAAGTATTTTTAATTATTTTATCAGGTTCAAGCAATCCTCCCATTGCTTATAAACCTCCCCATATGCTTCAATCTTCTTTGCATCGGGTTCAAAATCCTGGATTTTAACCAGGCCTTGGAAAGCTTCCTCAGGACCAGAATAAATGCCCGCCCCTATTCCGGCTCCTCTTGCTGCTCCTTGAGCACCATCTGTGTCATAGAGTTCGAGAGACACATTGTTCATATTCACGAAAGCTTCTCTGAAAATTGGACTTAAAAACATATTGGCCTTACCGGCCTTCACAGTTTTCAAGTTGAGGCCCATGTTCTTCATTATATTAAACCCATAGGTCAATGCTGCAACAATCCCCTCCTGCCCGGCACGAAAAACATGTCTCTTGTCGTGCTTCAACAAGTTCAATTTTGAAAGTTGTGCACCGACTTGTTTGTTCTCCAAAATCCTTTCAGCCCCATTTCCAAAAGGCAAAAAGCTTAGCCCTTCTGCTCCTATTGGCACTTCGCCCGCAAGTTGATTCATCTCTCCATAATCGAGAAATTGACCTCCAAACGATCGCTTGAGCCAACTGTTCAATATGCCCGTTCCATTCACACAAAGTAAGACCCCATAACTAGGGTCATCTTTCTGATGATTGACATGAACAAAGGTATTGACTCTGGAAAGGGGATCATATACAGGCTTGGTGCTAACGCCAAACACGGTTCCAGAAGTTCCAGCCGTAGTGGCCAATTCTCCTTCTTGAAGTACATTTAGGGAAAAGGCATTGTTAGGCTGGTCACCAGCCCTATAAGTAACCGGGATTCCAGTATCTAAGCCTAATTCCTTGGCAACCTGAGGCAATAAGCCACCTTGCACACCAAATGAAGAAACCGTTTTGGGTAGTAAATCAGCACTTATCCCATAGTGATACAACAGTCGGTCGGCAATATTATTTTCTAGAAAATCCCAAAAAACTCCTTCCGACAACCCCGTCTCAGAGGTAAGGATCTCGCCTGTAAGCTTCATAGCTATAAAATCACCAGGAAGCATTATTTTATGTATTTGTTCATACCTATCAGGTTCATTCTCCTTTACCCATTTAAGCTTTGAAGCTGTAAAGTTACCCGGAGAATTGAGCAAATGACTGAGACAGTAATCACTTCCTAAACTTGAGAATGCTTGATTGCCAATTTCCACTGCCCTGCTATCACACCAGATGATGGCAGGCCTAATTACAGACAAGTCTTTGTCTACCATCACGAGGCCATGCATTTGATAGGAAATACCTATAGCCTTTACCTCACCGGCTTTTACATTCCCCTGTGTAATTATATTTTTTGTCGTTTCTTTGATGTATTTCCACCACAATTCAGGATCCTGTTCCGCCCAGTCCTTTTGAGGGGAATCAATGCTCATCTCTACTTCAGGAAGCCCTTTTGCGGCCACTACCTTACCGGAATCTGCGTCCAAGAGGGTGGCTTTTACAGAAGAACTGCCAATATCATATCCTATAAGGAGTTGTCTCATGTTACGAATTAATATTTACCAAAATACAATGTATAGGGCCGCTATAATACCAGATATCAGTATTGCTCCTATTTTAAATTGAGTACTTGTCCTAAAAAGATCTTTGGTGATCTCTATTCCTTTAGGATGGTCTTTTCCTTTACCTTCTACTAAACTGATAAGGATTATAAGGCCTGAAATGATAAGGAAAACCAAACCCATTCGGTCTATAAATGGTAGAGTCGGGGTCAAAAACTTGAAAGCAGCTGACAAAGGAATAGTAAGTGCAGCAGCAGTTAATGCGGCATTTGAAGTGGTTTTTTTCCAGAAGAAACCAAACATAAAAATGGCAAACACACCTGGCGAAACAAAACCAGTATACTCCTGTATGTACTGAAAAGCCTGGTCTAATTCCCTTAATGCTGGTGCGACGATGGCTGCAACAATAAAGGCAACAACTGCTGTTATCCTTCCTACCCTAACCTGCTTTTTTTCTGAAGCATTTTGGTCGAAGAAATTCTTATAAATATCCAAAGTAAATATAGTGGAAGTACTGTTGGCCATAGAAGCCAAAGAGGATACTATTGCTGCTGTCAATGCTGCAAATGCCAAACCTTTTAAACCTGATGGTAGCAATTGAAGCAAGGTAGGATAAGCCCTATCTGATTTGATTATACCACTAACAGGGTCTGTCATGGATTCAGCAAATGATGGATCTACTCCTTGGTTTACAATTACCAAAGCAGCAATCCCAGGTATCACCACAATTAAAGGCATTAATAATTTTAGGAACCCAGCAAAGACCATCCCTTTCTGCGCTTCATTCAGTGATTTTGCAGCCAAGGCCCTTTGCGTGATGTATTGATTAAATCCCCAATAACTAAGGTTAATTACCCACATTCCGCCTATGAGTACGGAAATACCCGGTAAATCCATATAGGCATCTCTTACTCCTCCTGCTCCATCAGGGATCATCATCTCTCCCTCATTTATTATCATATTGAAATGTGATGGGGCTTCTCTAAAAAGCGTTGCAATTCCTGCAAAAACATCTCCGGAGCCAACTATTGACAGGGCCAGATAGGTAGTTGCTAATCCACCTAGTACCAGGAAAAATACCTGAACTACATCTGTCCATGCAACCGCTTTAAGTCCCCCATATATGGAATACAACATGGCAAATACTGCCAATCCTGCAATCCCATAGATCATTGGTACACCTAATATGGTTTCAAGACTTAATGCGCCTAGGTACAATACAGAAGTAAGGTTTACGAATACATAAACCAATAGCCAGAATACAGCCATTACTGTCCGTACCCTACTGTCGTACCTTTTGAGTAGAAATTGAGGCATGGTACTAATCCCTTCCTTCAGATAGATGGGAAGGAAAAATATAGCCACAATAATCAATGTTGCTGCAGCCATCCACTCGTAAGTAGAGATAGCCAATCCAAGAGCAAATCCTGATCCAGACATCCCAATAAATTGTTCTGCTGAAATATTGGAAGCGATCAATGAGGCTCCAACTGCCCACCAAGGCAGGGCCTTACTTGCTAGAAAATAATCGTTGGAATCTTTTACATGGCCTTTTTTCTCTCTTGATACAAAATACCCCATCAAGATGATAAGGATACAATAACCAACAAATATTGCCAGGTCTAATGAGGTGAAATTCATGAATTTTGGATTAATGGGTTTGTAGTTTTGTCAATTCAATCGGATATTAAGGGTCAAAAACTAAGGTGCAATATAATCAATAATGGTTTTGATAAAATAAAATACCTTAGAAAGTAAATTACTCTTTTTATACTTGTATTATACCTGCTAAGTAATAATTATTAACGAGAACCATTGATGGACAGCACTTTAAAATATAAATTTATATTGATTATTCATTTTTCAACATAAAAATCACACATACCCTCCAGTACAAATTTCACCTTATTTTTATATAAAAGTTAGAAACAGATAAGCTTTTATTGACTTGATACTTAATTAAGAAACACTAACTTTGAGTTAATGAACCACTACCCCTACCACCTTAAACACAACAACTAAAAGCCTTATCATGAAAAAAAAATTGTGTTTTGCTCCGTTAATTGTTTTTTTCATTTTTTCCCTGACACAAATAAGCTGCCAAGCTGAGAAAAAAGAAACTATTCAGTTCAAAAATAAAACTGCACCTATACCCAAAGTAGACATTGCTGATATTGAGGAGGGCATCAAGGCCTTTATCACCAACAAAGCAGCGGAGAATGATGGTTTTTTTCTGGTGAAGGATGATAATAAATTTTTGCGCTTACAATTGGTAAGGGTCCACACAGAATATTTATCAAACCTAGGCCCTAACAGCCATTTTGCATGTGTGGACCTTGCGGATACCAGTGGAGACGTTTACGATGTGGATTTTTTCATGGAGGGCAAACCTGGGGAGATGGAAGTAACTGAAACTACTGTCCATAAATTAAATGGAAAACCATTTTATACCTGGAAACAGAAGCCAGATAAAACATGGCATCGACTACCTGTAGCAGAGGCTAGTAATTTATTACTGGGGGTAATAGAGGGAGAAGATCAATTTCAATTTAATTATGAAGTCATTTTGCCAACTATAGTTGGAAAGGCAAAAATGTGGATCCCAGTGGCTATCACTGATGACTTTCAGGAAGTGGAACTAGCAAAACAAGAAATACCAGGTAAGCATGAGATCATCAAAGACATTGCAAATAACAATGCCATTCTATTCCTTGACCTTACTTCAGAAGAGAGTGGCAAACCGGTTACCTTGGTTTATAATGTCAAACGCAAAGAAAAAGGCCCCTATGAAGACGCTAGTGAAATGGATCCACGGTATCTGGAGTCAAGTGCATTAATGCCTGTAGGTAGACGCTTCCGGGAGTTGGCTTTGGAGGCCATAGGAGAAAAAAAGAATGACAGTCACTTAATGCAAGCCAGGGCTATATACGACTACATTATAGACAATATGAAGTACATGAAATATGGTGATTATGGCAAAGGCGATTCTATCTATGCTTGTGATACAAAAACCGGAAACTGTACCGAGTTTCACTCCTTATTTATTTCCATGGCACGTTCTGTTGGCATTCCAGCCAGATTTTCTATAGGTGCAGCTATACCCTCAGACCGAGACGAAGGAGGCATTGATGGTTATCATTGCTGGGCTGAATTTTATGCAGAAGGAAAATGGTGGCCTGTGGATATAAGCGAGGGCAATAAATATACTGCACTTTCCACTTATTATTTTGGTCGCCATCCGGCCAATAGGGTAGAATTAAGTAGAGGTAGAGATTTAGCCTTAAACCCTGGACCAGAGGCTGGACCTGTAAACTTCATGGCTTACCCTGTCTTAGAAATTGATGGTAAATCCGCAGTAGCGAAAACAACATTTTCTTTTACCAGGTAAAATTACCCATAAAAAAGAGCGCGAATTAAGCGCCTTCTTTATGGGTACATTATTATTCCTTTGTTGGATGTTCAGAACTATCTGAAGGGTGTTCGTCATCTCCAGCCGGATGCTCATCTTCTCCAGCAGGATGTTCTTCGGTTTGTTCAGTACTCTCAGCTTTCTTGTTTCCACAAGAAGTAACAGTGAATGAAAAGAAAAAACCCATTAGTAATAACAATAAAGCAACGCTCCTTAAATTTTTTATCATTTTCATATTATTACAGTATCTGATTCTTTTAAAGATACATCTTTTTTAAAAATATCAAAACCAAAATGTTATTTATCAGCTATTTACAAAATAATCTATTAGTTCAAAAACAGCAACATTATCGTCCTATTTGATTGTTCTTAAATGTATTCAAGACCAGAATCTTTATTAAGTTAAGTACTTTCACTTAAACCTTGACAGTATTAATTGTGCTTTTTGCTTATCTAGATCTAGCAATATGGATTAGCTAATGTATTTAAATGATATAATGGTATTAAATCTTGAAAGAAAGGAAAATACCAGATTGCCACATCAATCACTAAACAGATTCAATTTAAAATTCAGGTCTAGTCTGGCTTTCATAATTTTCTGATTTCGTTAACTTTTTTGGCAACCTTTTTGAGATGGATAGAGAAAAATTACACACATAATTATTATGGAAAAATTAGCCCACAAGAAAAAAGTAATGGTCGAGGCCATTAAACATCAGGAAAGTATCGTTTCAGATTTTAGGCAAAGGATACAAGAAATAAGGGATGGAGAACAACAGCCTCAGGATGAGCCTCAAGAATATGATCAGCAAGGCCAAGAAAATGAAAGCGCGCTTGTCATCAATCGACTTGCACGGGAACTGAACTTTGTGATCGAAGAATTAGATTTTCTGAAGCAAATGAAAACTGCTGACAATCACTTTTCTGAAGTTTCTTTGGGCGCAATAGTAAAAACCGATAAAATGACTTTTTTTCCGAGCGTGAGTTTGGAGGAATTTGAAGTAGATGGAGATAAATTATTCGGCATATCTCGAGAAGCTCCAATATACAAAGAAATGCTAGGGAAAAAGAAAGGGGATTCTTTCAGTATGAATGGTCAAAACTACAAAATCTTGGACGTTTACTAATCTGAGTAACCAATGTTTCCTGTAGCGCAATGTACCTCACCTAAAAAGCCAAGCACTAAACATAGCCAAGGGTAAATTCCTAAAGCTATGTTTATTTTAAACCCGAAATATGCAATAGACAATCTATTACGTGCTGAAATCGCTTCAAAATCAGCCACTTCGTTGCTGTTTTCAATTTCACCATTGCGGTGCTATGCTATAATCTCCAAACAGCCTGATTTTCTTGCGATTGCAACACTTCCCGTAAACACGGGACAGGCTTTACCCCTGACATTGTCAGGGCGGAGAAATTCTATTACATAATCCGGGTTAAATCTAAATATACAAGCAATTACCCAATCTGGGTTTAACGAAGTTGGATTGGTTTTGGAATAATGCCAAAAACCATGAGTTTTAGCATTTGATTTATTATCAGAATATACGCTAAAAATTCAAGTACCATCCGAATTTAAACCAAGTTCTATGGCGGAGGTCCGGGTCAAAAAAGCGATCAGTCCTATAATCTATTCCTGCCTGAAATTTTTGTTTCTCCTTGGAAAGGTGACCCAAAGATGCCACCACCCGGTTTTCGACACCGCTTTCACCTGCTTGGTAGCTATAAAGGACTTCATCACTAAATACGAGATAGAACTCTCCAGGATCCAAACTTTTTCCTTCAATTGGTAGTTCAAAAGAAATACGGTATCTAAGTCTATAATCATTTTTTTCAAAAGGAGCGTAAGTTTGATCTGCTCGAATTCGATGCCCAATCTTATAATTGCCGGGCAACTGGAGAATGGATATTTGCTGTATGGTTCTATGGCTATTGTCTCCCCTGCTATTCACCCTATATTGATACCCTGCGGCTATATCAATAAATGGATTGACTTTGGTGCCCAAAAACCCCTGAAAATCCGTAAGATTATGGAAGTAACCCACATCCAAATCCTTGCCTTCGAACTTTTCGGCCATACCGTGTTGACTCTCTATTTTACCAATTATTTTCAGTTTTTCTGTTGCTTTAACGCCTATCTGAAATTCAGGAAAAAACCCAAACATCCTGACAGTTCCTTGAGCCATTAACTGTGCTGGCAATGATAAAAGAAAAATAAGTAATAGTTTACGCATCAATAAAACAGATTATTCGAAGGTGTTAGTATGATTTCTCTACTCATTTGGATTTGCCCATTATTATCGAATAATCCCTCCCATAATTTTTTTGAATTTGATGTTTCCCCATAAAATTCCAATTCATATTTTATTACAATTTGGTTCAAATAATTGGTCTTCACCCAATTTTTAAAGTCTTCCTTTGTCCCGGTATATTGAACTTGAATTTTTTCGATTCTAGATTTTATATACTTTCCCTCCAAGTAATCGGATATATTGTCTTTGACATGTTGAGGTAATTTCCTCCAATGCTCAAATACTTCTATGTCTTCAATAATTCCTTCCTCACTAAATTCAACACTAAATTTTTTACCTTTTCGAATAAATTTGGCTTCATAACTGTGGCTGTCCGCACTTATCTCAAAATACCACTTTAATTTTTTCTTATGGTCAAAAACATCCTCCAACCACTTTATGGCTATTTCAGGAACATCATTACTCACTACTCTGGACTCCTTTTCAATCTTCACCTGAGCATAAGTCAAATGAGAGAGGAAACAGAATAGGAAAATAATGCAATATTTTTTTACCATTTTTTTGGATTTTTTTAAAACAATCGTTCTTTCTCCCTTATAACTTTTAGGTAATACGGTACTATTATGAAATCAACCTATTGATTATTGGGACTTGTTAAATGAAATTTTGATTTCTAACAAAATAGAATTGCCTGATCTGTTGTTTTCACCAACAAATCAGGCATATAATTTTCACTACGTAAAGTAAAAGGATATTATTCAGACCAGCAACTCTGAGCAATTTAAGATTGTCGTTGAGCTACTTCTTAATTAAGGCTTGAATGGGCATTAAACAAAGACTGACCAATCTGGTCAAAATTCTTGAGAGGAAGGAACCAAGCGGGCACTCAAATCTGGTGTTGACATCTCTTTATCAAACGGAAACATGGGTCTGTTGATACGTTTAAACTCCAACCTTTCTAAGTCCTGATCAACACCTCCTGGCGTAAGTGCCATAATCCAATCAGCCCTCATGTCGTATAATTCTGGAACAAGATAACCGATTTTAACTACTACAATATCCGTATCTCTCGGGTTAAGACCAAGATTAGTAAAATCACTTTCCCTATGATAAGGTTTTCTCTTTTTGGTAACAATTACATGTACGCTTCCTACCTTCACTACAACTTCCACCTCGGCATTTCTATCCCCTTTTTCAATAGCTTCAACAGTACCTGAAAGTAAAATCGGGGGTGAAAAACGATCATCAACTGCTGCTCCTGCTTTTGCAGAAACCTTAGCACCTACACCTACTTTCAACGCAGCCTCCACCAATTCAGGACCGGGAATAGACGCATAAATTAAAGAAGGGCCTGAATCAGCTTTAAATTCCGGTCTGTCAAGTATTTCCTTTAATGTCCAGGTGACATCACCCGCTCCCCCTGCAGTTGGATTATCCCCCATATCACTTATCATAAAAGGCTTCGCTTCACTATCTATTGCCATATCCAAGCTCTCTTTTAAACTTGCAGTCGGGGCAATAAAATCAAATTCATTTCTTTTATCCCAGAAGCTAGTCGCCAACCTCTCTGCAGTTTGGCTAACTTTCTCTTTTGAATCTCCTGTTACCATCACCACGGCATGATTTCTAGGTTCATCCGCCCAAGCATATCCTACCCATATCGCAGCATCAATTACACCCTCCTGTTGAGTTGCAGGATTCACCTCTGCATACAGACTTTTACCTGGCTCAACTCGGGTACTCGTTTTCTCCCCTGGAAGCAATATAGGAACAGGCACCCATGCCTTGTATACTGGCTTACCTTTTCCTGATTCTAATCTGTCCAAAAGATTGTCTACTGCTCGTTTTTTGGATTCCAGCGCATCTTCGTGCGGAGCCATTCGGTAGCAAGTAATTAAATCAGTATTACCTGCTAGCCTCCAGGAAACATTCCCATGCAAATCCATTGAAGTAGATATTAGGGTTTCCTTACCTATCACTTCCCTAATCCTTTCAATAAAATCTCCTTCAGGATCATCCAAACCAACCACACTCATGGCACCATGAATATCAAAAAACAACCCGTCATAAGGTAAATTTTCTTTCAACCTTTCAAGTGTTTCTCCAACCAGAGATTCGTATGCTTCTCGAGAAACTATTCCTCCAGGTATGGCATGTCCCCTAAGTGTAGGGAACCATTCAGCTCTGGATCTATTGATAGAATCCTCATTCATAAATGGATAATAATTGAATATTTCTTCCCCTCTTCTCGCATGAAAGGCTTCCTTTTCCGACACTGCGGGTGAGAAAGTGCTAGACTCTATTGCCAAACCTGCAATGGCCACACGTGGTAATTTTGAATTTTCCGCATTACTTTCCGAGGAATCCCCCCCACAGCTGTTAAATATTAGCGCAAAATTAACTAACAATAGCTGAAAATAGATTGATTTTTTTCTAAGCATGGTAGTAATATCTAATGACAAAAAAGGGATAAACACTGATCTTTTGTACTCATTCATTCAAAATAAAGGAATTTTCAACATAAAATCTAGACAAGCACAGTAAATTATGGATTCTCTATTCCTCCCACACTGAAAGCCCAATTGTGCCCTATAGCTACACATAACCTTTAATTAAAAGGATATAATGAATTTCGGAATAGAATTGAATCAAACAATGCTTTAAATCAATTTTGGATTGACAAATATTTCCTTATTATTTTAACTTTAACAGTTTGCTAACCTTTGATACCTTTTTCCATTTAAAGGATAAATTTAGTACCTTAATCTTTCAATCATAAATATCATTTTATGTCTACTATCGACAGGGAACCTGCTATTTTTACTGCCTGGCATAAAGCGTTAAACCAGTTTTCTAACCAGAAAAAATTACCAGGGCTTGTTCTGAGCATTTATAAGGAAAACGAAGAACCATTACTTTGGTCTGAAGCCACAGGAAGTGGATCGTTGGATCAACCCTACTTCATCACAGAAATAGGAAACCTTCACCTTTTGGCAATTATTTTAAAACTTAAGGTGAGAGGCTTATTAAAGCTGGATCAGCCCATCACAGATTTTCTTAAAGACAAGATGTATGAGGGCTTGATTACTATTGGAGGAAAAGATTATACTCATGAGGTCACCATAGCTCATTTAATTTCTCAAAATTCAGGAATCCCTGATTTTTTAAATTATTCCAAAGGCAAAGAAAACCCCTTTAAAGAAGACATTCTTTCCGGGGCGGACTTGGACTGGGATTGGACCGAAATAATTAATAGAACTAAAGGTCAAAAGCCTAATTTCAAACCTGGAAAATCAAAAAAAGGCATTTACTCATCTACAAATGAACAGCTTCTAGGTAAGGTCATTGAAAGCATCAATGGGGAACCTTTGGAAAAGACATTGAATGATTTTCATTTCAGTAGACTTTCCATGAACCAAACCTATATTTATAAAGACCCAAACGACCGAACCCCGGCACTTTTTTCTTACAAGTCAAATCCAATAAACTCACCTTTGGCAATGGTATCAATGGGAGCCTCAGGTGGCATTGTCAGTACAGCCAAAGACTGCCTAACTTTTGTTAAAGCATTTTTCCATGGACATCTTTTCCCACTTTCCGAACTGGAACAGGCCATGAAATGGCTTCCAATTAAACAAGGATTAAGTCAGGGTAAGGGAATTCTCCGCTATCAGAAACCCCGAATGCTTTTGACAGCCTCTAAGGATCCTGAGATAATAGGTTATTCAGGCTTTACCTCTGGAGCTTTCAGCTTTTACATACCTGAATATCAAACCTTCATGACTGGGACTACAAATCAATGTGACGACCCACTTCTTCCCTACAAACTAGTATCAAGTATGTTAAAACAACTTTAATTTGACCCCAGATTAGCTTTTTAGCCAGTCTGGTTTGGTCGTTTTAATATTTGCTTGCAATTGATTTAATAAATTATACAAACCAAAATAGGTTCTGTTGATGTACAATCCATGCCTTGAACCTCTAGCCTGCTTTGATTTTCTAAACATCTTGTCATTAGAAATCTTATCACCCAATGCAAAAATCATTTGAAAATAGTCATCTTCAGCGAAATCAAAGGATGCTACATGAAATGGTTTTCCAAGCAATGATATCATTTCTTTAAAGGTGTTTTTAAAGTAGATTTTTTCATCTGGTGAATCCTTATCAGAAATAAACTCCAAATCATAAAATATTTGGTCTAGTTCCTCTTCTTTGATTAATAGGTCCTTTTTTATCAATGAAAAATAGCCAGAATAGAAATCTTCAGGAATTACTTTAACACAACCAAAATCAATAACAGCCAATTGATTCCCTTCCTGTATAATGAAATTACCAGGATGAGGGTCTGCATGAACCTGTTTTAAATTATGTACCTGATGGTCATAAAAATCCCACAAGCTTTGCCCTACCTTATTTCTGGCTTCTTGTGATGGATCAGTTAGAAGCCATTCTTTTAAATGCATACCTTCCATCCAATCCATTGTAATCACCCTTGGACTACTCATTTCCTCATAATACTTTGGGAAATTCAATCCTTCTATATGGCCACATGCTTCAGATATTTGCTTACTTCTCAAAACTTCCAACTGGTAGTCTGTCTCTTCCAATAACTTTTCTTCCACCTCATCCATATAATTGTCTAGCTCACGTTCACTCATGTTCAATAAGCGAAGAGCAAAAGGCTTTACTAATTTCAAATCTGATTTTACACTTGATCCTACTCCAGGGTATTGAATTTTGACAGCATATTCCTTACCGTCTTTGGTGGCCTTATGCACTTGACCAATCGATGCTGCATTAACAGCCGAAGGGGTAAAAGTATCAAAAAGGCTTTCAGGTCCTTTTTTAAAGTATTGGTTGAATGTTTTTACCACAAGAGGGTAAGACAAAGGTGGAGCACTGTATTGTGCCATCGTAAATTTATCTTGATAAGCTCTTGGAAGCATATTTTTATCCATAGCCATCATTTGAGCCACTTTCAGGGCACTTCCCTTAAGTTCGCTCAATGAATCATATATATCTGTGGCATTGTTTTTATGAAGCTCATCTTTGGACATGGAAGGGTTCACCACTTTCTTGGCATAATGCTTCATATAATTGCCCCCTACTTTGGCACCAGTACTGATAAATTTTGCTGCTCTTTGGACCTTTGAAACAGGAATACTTTGCTGCTCACTTAATTTGTCTGTCATGTTCTATTTGGATTGAAATAAGAATTTGGCAAAATCAACAAAACTATCCACAGCTGATTTTCCCATCAGGTCAAAAGCCAAATTCACAGACTTTTCAATGGCGGCATCTGTTTTTTCAAACGCTGGGGAATCGTCTTTTAACCAAAAACGAAATACAAACATGACCTGAAGCCACATGGCCTCATGGTATTTGTCTGTCAAATAAGGCCTTTCAGCAATCTCTTCTGTTTCTTTGCCTTCGTTTACAATGCTATTGGCAAAATCCTTAAATTTTGATTTGAATTCTTTTAACTCAGTAGGGAAACTACGATCCTTCAAGGATACATTGCCATAAACGGCGAGTAAATAAGACCTTTGTTCCTTGAGTTCTTCAATCCAGGTAAATAAGAACCCAAGCAGTTTTTCTCTTGAAGTATAGGTTTGGTAAACTTCCTGACTTTCCAAAGCATGAATGGTTTTGTCAAAATTCAATTCCCATACCGCTTTTTTCACAGCATCGAAGGAAGTGAAATACTCATAAAATGTCGCTTCTTTCATTTTCAAGTCTTTGGCAAACTTAAAAACAGATACCGGTTCATGCCCCGTCTCCAAAATATGAGCTATATATCCTTCAATAATTTTATTTTTGTCAGTTTCCTGATTTTTAGATTTTTCCGTCATTTTTCTTGTGTATTTATCTCAGCTTATTAACACCATAAGTACCCTTGTGGTTTGTTAATTGTTGCAAAAGTTTTTCATAAACAGTTAAATCTTGCTTGAGAATGAGTAATTTGACGATAGTAGATAAACATTTGAATATCTTTTTTTTATATTTTTTCGTTATTCATTAAACAGCTTAACCCTAATACTTCAATGATAAAGTCAAAAAACTTCTTTTTTTTGGTGCTCCTTGTAGTTGTTTTCAGTGCTACATCCTGCGATTTTAATAAAGACGAAACACTAGAAGACCCTAATCTGGTCAAAAGTGCAATTTTAGAGAGTATGCAGGAATGGTATTATTGGAACGATCATTTGCCTAGCGCAGTAGACGTCAGTAGTTATGGCACTAACGATGAATTACTTTACAACTTGATGTACTTACAATATGATAGGTGGTCATATCTCACGACAAAAGAAGAATTTGAAAATGCTTTTACAGGCCAAAATGCTGGTCACGGCTTTGGATTTGGATTAAATGAAGACGATGAGTTATTTGTTAGTTTTGTCTATGAGGATTCCCCTGCCGGAAAAGATGGTTGGCAAAGAGGATGGCAAATTCTTGAAATAAATGGGAAACCTATCTCGTCATACCGTGTAGACGGGGGGTATAATTTCAACCTGGGAGAAAGCACTACTGGGATTTCAAATACATTTACTTTTAAACTCCCTGATGGTACCATAACAAGCCGGACCAACACCAAAAGCAATTATCAGGCAAACTCTGTCCTACATAAAGAAATATTCGAACAGAGTGGTAAAAAAATCGGTTATTGGGTTTACAATAGTTTCAAAGCTTCAGCTAATGTTAGCCCAATAAAGAGTTTAGAAGTTGAAGAAACGTTAAATTATTTGGAGGCGGAAAACATTGATGAATTGATTCTTGATTTGAGGTACAATGGTGGTGGATCTGTAGATGTAGCAGAACAAATAATGAATGCCTTGGTGCCGATTTCAGCTAATGGGGAATTGCTTTATACCAATGCTTTCAATCGGGATAAGGAAAGCCTGAATGAATCTTATTATTTCGAAAAAACCAAAGATCTAGATTTGAACAGATTGGTGGTGCTCACCTCAAGAGGTTCTGCTTCTTCAAGTGAATTGGTCATCAATTGTTTAAGACCCTATATGGAGGTTGTACTTATAGGTGAAAGAACCTACGGCAAACCTGTTGGCTCCTTTCCATTGTCCTCCTTTAATGAGACGTTGGAACAAAGTGACATCGAGTTAGTACCCATAACTTTTTCCATTGCCAATGCTTCAGGTGAGGCTGATTATTATGATGGGTTCCCTGTAGACATTCCTGCTTCAGACGACCCTTCAATCAATTGGGGCGGGCTTGAGGATAAGAAATTATCCAGCGCCTTATCTTATATTCTTTATGGAAACCTAAATCCAAATACTAGGATTAGACCTAGGGAGGATAGATGGCAGATGATA
This sequence comes from Cyclobacterium sp. L-R, assembly GCF_056859355.1. Lineage (NCBI taxonomy): Bacteria > Pseudomonadati > Bacteroidota > Cytophagia > Cytophagales > Cyclobacteriaceae > Cyclobacterium > Cyclobacterium sp. L-R. The sequence continues at coordinate 87,350 of NZ_JBSXOH010000097.1, read as the reverse complement.
GATAATTTTAGTGGTCTTCAGCAAGAATTCCCTGTTTATTAAAACAGGATCCCATCCAAATTGTGTTTAAAAAGTATTCCTATCACAGAGTAAATTGCTTTTGATCGAAACGATAATCCCTATCCAAAGCTATATTTTGTCCTTAAACCCGAAATATGCAATAGACATTCTATTACGTGCTGAAATCGCTTTAAAATCAGCCACTACGTTGCTGTTTTCAATTTCACCATAGCGGTGTTATGCTAAAATCTCTAAACAGCCTAATTTTCTTGTGATTGCAACACTTCCCGTAAACACGGGACAGGCTTCACCCCTGACAATGTCAGGGCGGAGAAATCCTATTACATAATTCGGGTAAATTTAAAAAAAGGTGGCAGGACAAACCTACCACCTTTTAATATTTAGTTCGAAAATGCAATAATCAAACAAAAAAAGCACTTAAATCATTTTATATCCAAGCACCTACTCGCTTTTTTAAAAGGTTCCTATTAGAATCGGGAAATCCTATTGCATAATTCTTTTTTAAAATCACAATTAATAACCTGGGTTTTGTGGTGCCAAATTTGGATTTACATCCAATTCAATACTTGGTAGAGGCATCAAATAATCTCTAGAAGCATCAAAATTAGAATGCGGTTCTAAGCTATTAGCACCTTTAAAAACGGTCTCACCTAATTTCCTTCTTTTAATGTCATACCATCTTTTGTATTCAAAAGACAGTTCAATCCTTCTTTCCTCTAAAACAAGGTTTACAAAGGAATCTTTATCCATACCAGACTGAACGTCTACAGGAAAATTATTCATTTGTCCAGCTGCATTTCTTGCTCTTTCTCTAATGGAATTTACTAAAGCAACCGCTTCAGCAGTAGGCCCATTGTTTATTTCAGTTGCAGCCTCAGCGGCAATTAATAATACTTCCGCATAACGCATGGCAGCATAGTTATTGTCTGAATACCTACCATCAGAGTTACTATTTCCAGGGAACCTTCTGTACTTAGCAATATGTGGTCTTTGTGTATTTTGGAACTCCGTATAGGGCACCATTACACCACCAACCAAAGCTTCATCCTCAAAACTCACTTGCTTACGATAATCCCCATCGTCCCAGGTGTTGTACACCGCCATAGATGGAACACATACACTCCAACCCAAATTGTCAGCTCCTCTGATACCTGTCATTGGTGGCATGATATCATCATTCGCTCCTCCGCCACCATTTTGTTGGCCTAGAAAATCAATCGCAAAGATATGCTCCTTTAAGTTGTCTGCCATATCAGCTCTGAAGAGGTTTTGATAATCGGCTTCAAGCTCATAACCAAACCTATCTTTGTTGTCAATCACCCATTTTGCTTCTTCATAAGCTTTAGGGTAATTTTCAAGGGTTAAATTAACAGATGCCAAATAGGATGCTGCTGTACCTTTGGTAGGCCTTGACCTAACATCACTGGGCTGAGTCTCTGGAAGGTATTGTTTTGCAAAGGCTAAATCTTCCAAAATCCCCTTGTAAACATCTTCAGCAGAAGTTTTTGAAATATCCTTAACTGCTTCAGGATCGGTAATAAAATAATCGATATAAGGTATGTCTCCAAACACCCTAACCAGGTGATAATAACTAAAAGCCCTAACGAACCTTGCTTCTGCAATCAATTGATTGCTAACTGTTTCGTCTAATTCTAAAGTTTCAGCACCAGCGATGGCAGCGTTGGCGGCACTAACAACTTGGTACCAATAGGGCCAGAAAACCCTGACCATACCATTGTTATCGTCCATATTGAAATCATTCACTTGTTGCCTTTCTGCAGGAGTTCCCCTATCACCAATATCCACCATATCGCCTCTCAGCATGATAGAGGTAACAAATTGCCTACCGTACAACCTCTCTGAGGCTATCCAGCCATAGGCTCCGAAAATAGCTGTCTCCACATCTTTTTCGGAATTGAATAAACTTTCAGGGGCCAACAAGCCCACAGGCTTTTCTTCTAGGTCAGCACATCCTGCAAACAAACAGGTTGCGGCCAATACCAATGATTTATATATTTTAGTTTTCATGGTTATTTCTATTTTTTTCGATGCTTAAAATCCCACATTAAGACCTACAGTATAGCTCTTTGCATTTGGATAACTTCCATAATCCAAACCAAGGTTTCGGTTGCCATCAGTAGCTCCATCAGATCGATAATTAACCTCTGGATCATACCCTTCGTAGTCTGTAAAAGTCAATATGTTTTGTGCACTTACATAAAGTCTTAATTTGGAAAGCTTCAATTTGTTCACAACCGTTTTAGGAAAGTTATAACCCAAAGAAAGGTTCTTTAATCTGGTGAAAGTACCATCATAAATCCATCTCGATGAAACCCTTCTTGTCCTTCCGTTAAATGCCATAGGGATGTCAGTTTGGGTATTAGTAGGTGTCCACCTGTCTAGGGCAGCAGTAGTTGCATTGTTAATACCTGACATCAAGTTGAGTTCCATCAATGTATAACTCAAGATATCATTACCGAAAGAACCTTGGAAGAAAACATTAAGGTCAAAATTCTTGTACCTAAAGGCATGATTCCAACCCCAGAAGAAATCAGGATGTGGATTTCCTATAATTTCTCTATCATCACTATTGAGAGATCCATCATTGTTTAGATCTCTAAATTTTTCACCACCTGGAACTTGTTCAAAACCTCCACCTGGTAAAAATTCATCCCCTTCTTGGTACACTCCATCATAAACCCAACCATAGAAACTTCCTACAGGATAGCCTTCTTTCAATAACTGTGTATTGCCTAAGCCTACCATATGACCTGGACCTGATCCATACTGGATTTCAGTACCTTCAGGTAAAGAAAGCACCTTGTTTCTATTTCTGGAGAAATTAATATCCATGTCCCACTGAAATGCTCCAACAAGGTTTCTAGACCCTAAGGTCAACTCAACCCCTTTGTTTTCTACTTCTCCAATATTTCTAAGTTGATTGGTATAACCAGAATATTGAGGCAATTGAACAGCAAACAACAAATCAGAAGTCACCATTCGGTAATACTCAGCAGAGAAAGTCACTCTATCATCCCAAAAACCAACATCTGTACCAATATTCAATTGAGCTGTAGTTTCCCAAGTCAAATTATCATTGGCTACAGTGGTAGGTCTTACGGCATTTACAGGAACTCCATCAATGATGGTAAAAACAGGGGAAAACCTTGCTAAAGTCTGGTAAGGAGAAATGGCTTGATTACCGGTAATACCATAACTTCCTCTCCATTTCCAAAAACTTATTAGGTCTGAAGTTTCCAAAAACTTTTCATTTTTCATGTTCCAAGCAATGGCTCCAGATGGAAAGAATGCCCATTTATTGTTTTTAGAAAAGGTTGAAGAACCATCATACCTTGCATTAAATGTAATTAGGTATTTGTCTCCAAAAGAATAATTTAACCGTCCATAATAGGAAGAAATTTGCCAATCAGTTAATGCTGAGTTAGGCGCTTGCCATACCGCAGAAGAACCGAGGTTCCAAAAAGAAAAGGCATCTGTGATAAAGGAAGTACCTCTAGCCCCAAAGCTCTCACTTTCTGAAGACTGGAAAGAATACCCACCCATTGCAGATACAGTATGATCAATGCCAAAGGTTTTGGAATAAGTAAGGTAGTTTTCATTTAAAACCAGCGTGTTTCTGAACGCATTAATAGAAGCATCTCCACCAACATTTCTACCTTCGGTAACTGAAGTAGGAGCAAAAGTACCTGTTCTTGATGTATTTGCGGTTGCTCCAAAGGTTGTTTTAAATTTAAGTCCTTCTATAATATCATATTCAGCAAAGAAATTTCCCTGAAACCTGTCATTTACATTTTCATTAACCAACTGAGTGGCCACTGCATAAGGGTTGTCATGTGGGTCATTAAGTCTTGCTACTGTAAAAGAACCATCTGCATTATAAATAGGTTGATCAGGCTCAAACTTAAAAGCGGAAGCAACTACTCCTGGAGTTAACCCCCCCGAGTTCTCCTGAGTTCTCACTCCATCACTACTGCTTCTTCTAGCGAAAAGGTTTAAGCCAATTTTGAGCTTTTCCGATGCCTGAATATCCAAATTACTGGTAATACTAAACCTGTTGAAATCTGAATTTATAATTACACCTTTTTGATCAAAGTAGGCACCTGAAACATAATAATTCACATTATCAGTGCCACCTGAAATGGAAAGCTGATAATTTTGAATACCTCCAGTTCTGAAGATCTGATCCTGCCAATCTGTATCTCCTCCTGCAGGCTGAATATTAGGTCTAGCATCAGAGATATAATCATTAAACTGAGCCGCATTCAATAAGTCAAGTCTGTTGATTTCATTTTGCATACTGTAGGAAGTATTGAACTCAATCCTTGCAGCACCTGTCTTACCTCTTTTGGTCGTCACCATGATCACACCATTAGCACCTCGAGAGCCGTATATTGCTGTTGCAGAGGCATCTTTCAATACTTCTATGGAAGCAATATCTTCAGGGGGAGGCATGGCCGCTCCAATAAACCCATCCACTACAAATATAGGATCACTACTGGCATTGATAGAAGTTCCACCTCTTACCCTTACTTTCATACTGGCACCAGGTGCTCCATTATTGGATTGAATTTGAACTCCGGCAGCCCTACCTTGTAAAGCCTGAACAGCATCAATAGCTGGATAAGCGGTCAATTCCTCTGATTTGACAGAAGAAACAGCACCTGTAAGGTCGCTTCTTTTCTGTGTACCATAACCTACTACAACTACCTCTTCTAGAGAAGACTCATCCATAGACATGGTAACATTAATAATGGATTGATTTCCTATATTAATTATTTGGGATTCATAACCTATATAAGAAAACACTAACACTGCCCCATCAGGTACAGTAATAGAATAACCACCATCCAAATCTGAAATAGTTCCAGTAGTTGTTCCTTGTACGGAAATAGTAGCACCAGGCAATGGTTGACCTTGATCGTCTTTAACCACCCCTTTAATTGTCTTCTCTACTACAGCAACCAACAAGGCTTCTGATTTTTTTGTAAGTCGAATGTCAATTTGGTCATTGACTTGACGAAAGCCTAAAGTAGTTTGGGCGGCTATTTCTTTTAAAAAGGATTCAATACTGGCATTCCCTTTAGAAAGCACCAAGGAGATATCCTCATTTACATCTGCCCTATCAAAAGAGAAGGTGAAAGTAGTTTCAGATTCTATTTTTTGGAGAAATTCTCCCAAAGTCATTTCATTTTTAGTCACACTCACCTTTACTTCCTCTATGCTTTGGAATTGAGCACTTACATTTAATGCCAAAACCAAGTTGAAGAAAACGAGTTGTAAGGAGAACCCATATAGCAAATAACGCGACAATAGGTAGATTGTCTTTTGTAATTTAAATTTCATAGTTTTATTGGTTTATTGTTTCAATCAATGATCATGGTAGATACCGCTTATTTCACTAAGCCTAACTACCACTTTTTGGGGAATAACCCCTCATTTTTAATTATTTATATGCATATTATTAAAATTTTAAGTGAATGTTTTTTCTGTTTATTTCGTAGTTAAAATTCTCAACGAAGGACATTCTGTCCAACACCAAATCAAGGTTTTGATTTTTATACTTCCCACTTAATTTCCATGTCTTCGATGGCTTACCAGTCACTTGAATATTAACACCATACCAACGCTCAAGACTTTTAATAACCTCATTGAATCCAGCATTTTTAAATGAAAGCAGCCCGTCTTTCCAACCAATTGCTGTTTCGGAGGTAACTTTAGAAATTTTAAATGCTTTTTCCATTGGAATAAATTGCAGTTGCTGTCCAGGATTAAGTATATAGCTGCTATCCGCAGTCTTAGATTGAATCCTAACACTACCACTAAGTAGCGATACCAATATTTTTTCAGGGTCAAAAAAATTCACGTTAAATGATGTACCCAATGCCTCAGTTTCCAAATTGCCTGAAACCACTCTAAAAGGCCTTAAAGAATCTTTCTTAACCTCAAAATAACCCTCACCCAACAATATAACCTTTCTCTCAATGGAGTCAAACTCTTCGGGAAATGTTAATTCGCTACCGGAATTTAACCAAACAGTTGATCCGTCTGGAAGCTTAAAATTTAATTTTTCCCCGGTATGAGTAGTCTTAGCAATTAAAGTTGGCATTGTCTCCTTAATTACTTCTACCGTTTCCTTCGATCCTAAAAACTGATTTAGTAAATAGCCAGAACAGCAGGTTAAAACTAAAATCACCGCTACTTTATACCACTGTTTAATGGTCAACCATGACTTTGTCTCCTTATAGTCAAACGGATATCGTGATATTTCAGATGAAACAGCTTGATCATTTGCTAAGACATTTTGCAAAACCCTTGACTTAACTCCCTGAGAAACATGAAGCGGCTCGTGTTGTAACCCTTGTAGCATCTCTCTGGCTTTCTTAACTTCCTGTATACTCTCAGGATGTACCTTCATCCAATTGTTCCAATACATATCCAACTCCTTATTAGGATGCAATACCCATTGTACAAATTCAGGGTTTGTTAATAACACTAGTGATGTTTCCTTTCTGTTAGTCATTTTCTAATACCTTCAACCACATAAGGCCCATAATGGCAAAATGACATCAATAATTTTTAAAAATTTGTTAAAAAAAAATTCAATACTGTTTATAATGGAGCTTTGATCTTGTCAGAATAAATTTCAAAAAATGTAAAAATCATGAAGCTATTCCATGGAAGCTTTTAAGACTGAAAGCGCCTTATATACCAAATTCCGAGCAGATTTAACATGAGATAATTCCAACAATTCACTGATTTGAGTATAGTTCAGGTTTTGAAAATAAAAGTAATAAATGGCTTCCCTTTTTTTACCTGAAAGAAGACGTAAAGCTTTATTTAACTTTTCGGATTTTTCTTGTTCAATTTGTTGATCAATCAAAAAGTCCTCGTGAGAAAAGGTAATTTGAAAACCTTCAGAGTATTCCAAGCAAAAAGATATTTTTGATTTTTTCATCTCCTTAAAAACCTTCCTTCTCATGCATTTCATTAAATAAAACTTAATGCAATCAGTAGGTCCTAGGGACTTTCTCTTTTGTCTTAGGTATATGAAAATATCTTGCACACAATCTTCAATAAACTCCTGGTTTCCTGTAAGTTGAAACCCATAGTTAAAAAGCATGTTAAAATTTTCATTGTAAATCTTGATAAATGCCGCTTCGCTACCTTCTTTAAATTGCTGCCATAAGGTAGCATCACTAACCCTATAACTTCCATTTGAGCTTTTGTCCAAAGAAATCTTTTTGGTAGTAAGTATGTTATTTGGGTTGGGTTTATTCATTATGCCGTAAAAGTATAATTTTCTTTTTATTAATTAAAAAGAATGCTCAAGTGGCCTAAAAATTCATTAAACGAAGTCGAGAAACATGAATATTATCACCTTTCATAAAAAATAATGCCAAGATTGCTTAATTAATGAAAATAGGATTTAATTTTACAGAGTATATCAAATTATATCTCAAGTGATTCTAATTATTTTCTTTCTATTGCATTGGTATTTCTCCCTGTTTTGCCAAAGTTTTTTCCTACATCGGTATGCTGCTCATCAAATGTTTGTGATGAATAAATATTGGGAAAAATTCTTTTATATTTTCACCTGGCTTTGTCAAGGCAGTTCTTACCTTTCCCCACGTGCCTATGCTATTTTACACAGAATGCACCATGCATACAGTGACACCCCTTTAGATCCTCATAGCCCACATCACACAGAAAATTTATTTACCATGATGTGGAAAACGAAAAAAATTTACAATGAACATTTCACCTTTAAGGTAAAGCCAGAAGAGAGATTTGCTAAAGACATTCCAGATTGGAATCGATTTGATCGCTTTGCGGATACTATGGGTATTCGAATTGGATGGGTTGTTGTATATGTTTTAATCTATGTACTTAGTATTAGCGTCTTCGAACTTCCGGGAACTTATTGGTGGATGTATTTTATGCTACCTATTCATTTTATGATGGGCCCCGTTCATGGAGCTATAGTAAACTGGAGTGGGCATAAATATGGTTATGCCAATTTTGACAATAACGATAAGTCTAAAAACTCATTGATACTGGATTTCCTTATGCTTGGTGAGCTTTTCCAAAACAATCATCATAGACTTCCTAAAAGAGTTAATTTCGCCGTAAAATGGTATGAGTTTGACCCAACTTATCCAATTGTAAAATTACTTCATGCCACAGGAATAATTAAACTTAAGTCGGTCAGCTAATCTTTAAAAAAATGCAGGTAACTGCTTGCAAACAAAAAAGGAATTGACCTCGAACGTACAACTTTACTTTCTTAATCAACACATAAAAAATGGCTCCAATTATTTAAGCCATTATAGGTATACGGAGGAGAATAAAACTGAGCAGAAAAAATGTGATCTTGAAATAAGATAAATAGCTTGTACCATATAATGCTAATTCCTATTGGCATTGAAAAAGGTCTCCAAATTATTAAAAAAGCTGAATTCTAAGGACTTTTATGAAAAAAGTCATGAAAAACGCCATGTTTTTTTTAAAAAGTATTGCAAATAAAAAACTAAATGGTTAAGTTCATAAAAAATCACCTACTTTAATAATCAATATGAGAGAACTAACAAGAGCAGAAGAGCAGATAATGCAGATTCTATGGGACATCGAGAAAGGATTTGTCAAAGATGTCCTAGAAAAAATGACCGCTCCAAAACCAGCGTACAATACTGTATCGACCATCATACGTATATTGGAAAGAAAAGGTTTTGTAAAGCACAAAGCGTATGGAAAATCTCATGAATATTACCCAATAGTTTCTAAAGACGAATACAGAAGCTTTACCATTAAAAATTTATTGACTGGGTATTTTAGTGGTTCTTTTGCCAACCTTGCCTCCTTTTTTGCCAAAGATGAACAATTAGACATTAAAGCTTTGGAAAAAATTATGGCTGAAGTAAAGGATGACGTAAAAGACAAATAATTCTTAACCGCATACTCTACATAATGAATCAAAAAAAGGTGAACGATTTCTCGTTCACCTTTTTTTGATTCAGAACCGAACTATTCGGTAATATTTATATTTCTTTTGAATTAATTGTCATCTGCGGTTCCAATTGAATGAACCTGAAAACCAATTTCTTTCAATGCCTTCTTATCCATAATGTTTCTACCGTCAAAAACATGCGCAGGTTTTAACATATTATCATAGATTCGCTTCCAATCATAAGTTTTAAACTCGTCCCATTCAGTTAAAACTGCAATTGCATGAGCTCCTTCACATACCTTATAAGGATCACTACCCACACTTAAGGAAGCTTTGTTTTCTTCTGAACTGCGACTACCCAAATAATCCAAGTCAGAATATATTTGTTGTTCAGTCACTTTTGGATCATAAACAGACACCTTAGATTGCTCATTTAACAAGTGATCGGCTACATAAATAGCAGCAGATTCTCTGGTATCATTCGTGTCTTTTTTAAAGGCCCAGCCCAAAAAAGCGATTTTTTTACCACTTACGGTATTGTACAAATTCCTTATTACCTTTTTAGCAAAACGCTTTTTCTGGTGATCATTCATAATTATCACTTGCTCCCAATAATCCGCAACTTCGTCAAGACCATAAGAACGTGAGATATATACCAGATTCAAAATGTCTTTTTGGAAACAAGAACCTCCAAAACCAACTGATGCTTTAAGGAATTTAGGACCTATTCTTGAGTCTGTACCAATAGCTCTAGACACTTCATTCACGTCAGCTTCTGTATGTTCACAAAGCTCAGAGAGAGAATTGATAGAAGACACTCGCTGTGCAAGAAAAGCATTGGCGGTCAATTTCGATAACTCTGAAGACCATACATTGGTAGTAAGAATTCTTTCTTTCGGTACCCATCTGGCATAAACTTCAACCAATGCATTGATTGCTTTTAATCCCTCTTCTGATTGGTCACCACCGATTAATACCCTGTCTGGTGCCATCAAATCATCTACAGCAGTTCCTTCTGCTAAAAACTCTGGGTTTGAAAGAATTTGAAAATTCATTCCATTTCCAGTATGTTTCAATATATCTTTTAAAGTACTGGCTGTTCTGACCGGTAGAGTGGATTTCTCAACAACGATCTTCTCTCCCTTAGCTACTCGGGCGATTTGCCTGGCACACAGTTCAATCCATTTCAAATCTGCAGCTTGACCTTTTCCTTCACCGTAGGTTTTGGTAGGTGTATTTACAGAAATAAAAATCATTTGAGCTTCATCAATTGCCTTGTCCACATCTGTGGAGAAAAATAGATTTCTTCCTCTAGCCTCTGCCACCACTTCAGGCAACCCTGGCTCATAAACCGGAATTTTTTCAACATCCTCATCATTCCAGGCTGCAATACGCGCCTCATTGATATCTACTACAGTTACCTTAATATCAGGACATTTTTTTGCAATAACGGCCATAGTTGGACCCCCAACGTAACCTGCACCTATACAACAAATACTTTGGATCTTCATTTCTTATAGTTTAAAACATTTATAAAATCAGGGTGGAGCTCACCTTACCCTATATTTCATTTATTAATAAAAATTATACAAAAATACTAAAATTTTAAATTCTAAATACTTTATCTACGAATTCGTTTCATTTATTTATACCAAGCTTCAAAAGCTAAAACCATTTCTTTCAAAATAAAAGGGCTCTTGGATATCTGATAAAAACCTTCATTCATGCAAACAAAATCATTATTAATTTTTAACCAAAAAGCAGTGTTTATGACAACAAATTTAAGCCTTCCAATTCAAAATTAAAATACGTAAAATTATCGTCAAAATTTCTAATTCCCTCAAAAGAAAGCTTACAAAAGTAAATAATCTCACTGGTTAATTAAGACTATATTCCAAATCATACCAACATATTCAAATACAAAATAAACTAGTAATCCATTACTTATTAAGAGGACAAGGAATTATATCCAAAACATCCCCTCAAAGCAATGCTTATTTCATCACACTCCTCCTTTAGCTGTAATATTGAAAAAGACCAATTTAATTTGGTGAATTTTAAGTAAATATATTATTAATTCTAATATTATTTCCAACAAAAATTAAAAATTTAACAAAAAACCAACTTCCTTTTTTAAGAATTACTCTAATTATAGAAGAACGTATTTGTAAGTATTGTTTAAAATTAAGCGTCAGATTAAACTAAATTCGAAATGAAACACCTCTTAAAACAGTTAAAAGCTAATATTTTTAATAGTTCAGAGCTAAATAACAAAACCGGGTTTAGTTCACTTTGTCAAGAGAAAGTTAAGAAGCTATGAACCAAGGGTTCAAAAGATTTTCTTTATTATATTCCAAAGGTTCATCAACATCTACTTTCCTAATCTCATACCCTAAGGCAATTAACACCCCATGGGCGGCAGCAGTATCCCACTCCATAGTAGGTGCAAAACGAGGATAAAGTTGTGCCTTATTTTCGGCTATAAGCATGAATTTAAGTGAAGACCCCATACTGATAACTTCAGCATTGGGATATTTATCTATAACCTCCTGCGTTTCGGTACTCAGATGTGATCTAGAAGCCACAATAGAACTAACCGAGACATTTCCCTTTTGTTGTAATTCTTCAGTTTTTATTCCATCATTGGATTTCCATGCCCCTTGGCTATTCCCCCAATACATCCAATTTAATACTGGGGCATAAACAACCCCTAAGATGGGACGTCCCTCATGAATTAGGGCAATATTAACAGTAAACTCTCCATTCCTCTTCACAAATTCCTTGGTACCGTCCAAAGGGTCTACCATCCAAAAATATTCCCAATCTTTTCTTTCTTGATAGGCAATATTTCTACCCTCTTCAGAAAGAATAGGTAGATCAGTACTGACGAGCAACTCGCATATTTTTTTATGAGCTGCCAAATCAGCTTTAGTAAGTGGAGAGTCGTCATCTTTATAAGCAAGGCCAAAATCAGCACTTTCATAGATTTTCAGAATCTCTAGTCCAGCAGCTTTTGCTGCCACTAAGGCTATTTCCGTAAGGTGTTTTTCATCAATTTCCATGAAATTCTTTTAAAAGTAGAACTAAATACCTTACCAGAAATCAATTGGTCAAGGTTTGTGAAAAAATAAACTTATCAAGCTGAATCGCTTAGAAACAACCTGACAAGTTCTCCATTCTGTTTATATTTTAAGAAAAAATAAAGATTACCATTTAAGTAAATAGGCTTCACTTCCCTAAAACGCGTTTTTATATTACCATTCCAGCCGCAACAGTCTCATTGGTATTTGGATCAATCAAAATAATTGAGCCTGTTTGCCTGTTTCTTCTGTATGCATCAAAAAACAAAGGTTTCGCAGAGCGAACACTAATTCTTGCAATATCATTCATGCCAATTTGATCGACTCCTTCTTCTCTATGTAAGGTATTAACATTCACTCTATACAGAATATCTTTCACCATCACCTGGCATTCCTGAGTAGTATGTTTTAGCAATAGTTTTGTTCTTCCTGCTAAAGGCTTCGTACTCATCCAGCAAACCATTACATCAAGGTCCTGACTTACATTAGGCACATTATTCGGCCTTACCAGCATATCGCCTCTACTAATATCCAATTCATCCTCCAAAGTCATGGTAACGGACATTGGAGAGAAGGCTTCCTCTATAGGCTTACCATCCAACTCTATACTTTTAATTTTGGAGGTAAATCCTGTAGGTAAAACCTTTACTTCATCTCCTGGCTTAAATATACCACCTTCTACTCTACCTGCATAGCCTCTAAAATCCTGGTGTTCATGTGTATGAGGCCTAATTACCATTTGTACAGGAAAACGGCAATCGATATGATTGAAATCCGAGGCTATATGTACATTTTCCAAAAGGTAAAGTAAAGTAGGCCCCTCATACCATTTCATATTGGTAGACCTGTCAACCACATTATCACCATTAAGTGCGGAAATAGGCACAAAATGAACATCTTTAATCTCCATTTTACTGGCAAAGTCCTTGTAACTTTTTACTATCTTCTGGTAAACCTCCTCATCATAATCCACCAAATCCATTTTGTTTACACAAACGATTACATGTGGGATTTTCAATAAGGAAGCGATAAAGCTATGTCTGAAAGTTTGCTCCAATAAACCTTTTCTCGCATCAATTAAAATAATGGCAAGATTTGCAGTAGAAGCGCCAGTTACCATATTCCTTGTGTATTGAATATGACCTGGAGTATCTGCAATTATAAATTTTCGCTTAGGGGTAGCAAAATACCTATAAGCTACATCAATAGTAATCCCTTGTTCTCTTTCAGACTTCAATCCATCTGTGAGCAAAGAGAGGTCTACATAATCAAATCCTTTTTTCTCGCTGGAAGTTTTCACTGCCTCAATCTGATCTTCAAAAATAGATTTTGAATCATAAAGCAATCTACCTATTAAGGTACTCTTTCCATCATCAACAGATCCTGCAGTGGTAAATCTCAACAATTGATTGGTTTCCTGTATGCTCATATTGTATGTATACTATTTCACTAGAATTTTTTTTATTAATCTCATTTCTGCCGAATATTCTGATATAAACGCTTATTCACCCTAAAAGCGCGTGAATTAAATATCAAAAGCATATCCTTACATCGGCTGGGATATAATGGTTATTTAATCCTAAAAATAACCACTCTTCTTCCTGTCCTCCATGGCCGTCTCCCCTCTTTTATCATCTGCTCTTGTACCTCTTTCGGTAGTTCTTGTAGTCGCTACTTCAGCAATGATTTTATCTAGGTCATCAGCATCAGATTCTACCGCCCCAGTAATGGGCATATCTCCACAGGTTCTGTACCTTACCGTTAAATTCTTTATTTCTTCATTAGGTTTTAACTGGATAAAGTCCGATTTGGCTAATATCACACCGTCTCTTACCACACAATCTCTTTGATGAGAGAAATACAAAGATGGTAATGCTATGTTTTGGTATTGGATGTATTGCCATACATCCATTTCAGTCCAATTTGATATTGGGAACACCCTAAAATGCTCTCCCATATGTTTTTTACCATTGAACAAGTTCCATAATTCTGGTCTTTGATTTTTTGGATCCCATTGTCCAAACTCATCTCTATGAGAGAAAAATCTTTCTTTTGCACGTGCCTTTTCCTCATCTCTTCTAGCACCACCCATGGCAGCATCTATTTTATTTTCCTCCAGAGTATCTAGCAAAGTGACTGTCTGTAAAGCATTCCTGCTGGCATTTGCCCCAGTTTCTTCTCTTACTTTACCATCATCTATACTTTTCTGAACCGATCCAACAATAAGTTGCACCCCAAGGTCTTTCACCAACTCATCCCTAAAGGCGATGGTTTCAGGAAAGTTATGTCCTGTATCAATATGGATAAGAGGAAAAGGAATTCTGGATGGATAAAAGGCTTTTTTAGACAAATGAGCCAAAACGATGCTATCCTTACCCCCTGAAAACAACAAGGCTGGTTTTTCAAATTGAGAAACAACTTCTCTAATAACAAAAATTGCCTCTGCCTCTAACTCTTCCAGATGGGATAAATAGTATTGTGCCATATCAAATTTTTATTTTTTTATTTATTTTTTGTACTAATCTTGCTACTGCATCTTCCATTTTTTCCTCTGCAGTATTCACTACGGCAAATGGAGACAATGGTGGTTCATAAGGTGATCCAATTCCTGTAAGGTCCTTAATCAGTCCTTGTCGGGCTTTCTTATACAAACCTTTGACATCCCGTTCTTCACATATGCTTAGGGGGCAATTCAAGTAAATTTCCAAGAAATTCTCCTCTCCAACCAATTCCTTTATCATGTCCCTATCTGAGACAAAAGGTGATATAAATGCCGAAATCACTATCAACCCTGCATCCAACATTAAATTTGCTACTTCCCCTATCCTTCGGATATTTTCTACCCTGTCCTTGTCACTAAATGTAAGGTCTTTATTCAATCCCGTCCTTACATTATCCCCATCCAAAAGGTAGGTATGGTAGCCCATTCTATAAAGCGCATCTTCCGTTGCATTGGCTAAAGTAGATTTTCCAGAACCCGATAATCCCGTAAACCAAATTAATCTTGGTTGCTGACCTAGGGCCTTTACTCGGTGTTCTACTTTCACCTTAAATACAGATGGATGAATGTTTTCACGCATATGGAAAATGAAATTAACGCTACTCTATTTATATAAATTAAAGGTAATACCAATTAATAAAACACAATACCACTACAGTATAGATCAAAGTAAGTGGAAAGCCAATAATAAAATAATCTCTAAACTTATAATTCCCAGGACCCATTACCATCAAATTGGTTTGGTATCCTATTGGAGTCATAAAATCACCTGATGCGGCAAACGCTATTGCCACGAAGAAGGGTGTCAAAGGCTGTTCCAATTGGTTGCCCAGTTCCAATGCGATTGGAAACATAATAGACACAGCAGCTGCATTGGTAATCAAACTTGTTAAAATCAAAGTCATGACAAACAATAGCACCAAGGCTAGCATCACTCCCGACCCTTCTGTTAATTGAATCAATAGGTTCACCAACACACCGGCAGCACCTGAATTATTTAATGCCAACCCCAGAGAAAGCGAACAAACTAGAATCAACAAAAGATCCAAATCAACAGCCTTCTTTAAAGTTTGCAAATTTAACACTTTAAATAGATACAGGGTAAGAATTCCTGCAAAAGCTGCTATAAAAAGATCTATCCATCCGATAATCCCAGTAAACAACACCGCTAAAGCCAAAAAAGAGGGAAGTCTTTTTAAATTTCCTCTATCAACACTTATTTCACCCCTTAGGGTAACTATGATTAAATCCTTATAATAGTCATTCCTATTGTGATCTTTTCCTGTCAACATTAGGAAAAGATCCCCAGCATGCACTTTGGTTTCACCAATATTCCCCTTTAGTTGAGTACCATTTCTATGAATAGATATAATTGACCCCTGGTATTTGTTTCTAAAATCACTGTCTTTAACCTTTAGACCTATCAATGATGAAGAGGTAGGCACCACTGCTTCTGTCAGTTGAAAGAAACCATAATTTGACACATGCCCATCTTCCGGTAAACTTAAGCCATTCTCCTCTTGGATAAGTTTTAAAATAGCTTCGGAATTTCCGGCAAAAAAAAGCTTATCTCCTTCCTGTAATATTTCATTTGGCCCCACTGGTGAAATCTCCTTTTTCCCTCTTCTGATTTCAGCAAGGAATATTTCTTTTAACTGTCTTAAACCAGCCTCCTTTACAGTTTTTTCATGCATACTTGAACCTATAGGCAGATAGGTTTCAACCAAATATTCATTCAAATGATCAATTACCTCACTTTTGTTTTCTTCCCTCGAGGGCAATAAATAATTGGAGGCAATACTTAAATAAACCATGCCTATACTGGCTACCAAAATACCCAAATAAAGAAAATCCTCGAAGCCCAATAAGGGATAACCAAACTGACTAATCAGGCCATTTAATACCAAGTTTGTTGAAGTACCTACCACTGTAATCATTCCTCCTAGAATTGTGGAATAGGATAGCGGAATTAGAAATTTCGAAGCGGGGAATTTATTGGTTTTGGTCCATTCTTTTACATAAGGTATCATGAATGCCACCACCGGAGTATTATTCAAAATCGCGGAAAGGCTACTTACCAACAACATTAGCCTCAACCTAAAAGTACCAGGCTTTAATTTTTGACTAAAGATTTTAAAAAAAAATCCTGTCCCTATATTTTGTTGAATTCCGGATGTCAAGCCAATCAGTAGAAATATAACAATGATTTGTTTATTGGCTAAGCCCATCAGAAATTCTTCCGGGCTAATTATTTGCAATACAAGCAATAAAAATACAGCACCCAAAAACGCAAAAGAGGGCCTCAACAGGTCCTTGTACAACACAATGACCAAGATGATTACAATCGATATGGTTATCAGACCAGATGAGAACATAAAAATTTAAATTTGTTGATCATTGCTTCGCCTGATAGGCCATAAATTTTAAAGGGAAATTTCAATTATAAATATCCTCAATAACATTCTTGGTTTTTGAGAAGTAAATAACTGTTGTGTCTACCTTAATTTTTCAAAGGTAATGAATTTGTGATTTCGGTAATTCAAAGGCAAAGGTTCAACTACTATTTTCAAACCCCTAAGCACTTTCGATAATCGAAATATAAAAGTAGTAGCACAAACAGGTAATTCAAAATTTTTAGATGATTATAAATTCTACCCAAGATTATAATTTAGATCGGCCGAAAACCTTTACATTCATCTTTAGCCTTCCAAATTGATAGGGAAACTATGGTTTTACAAAGAGAAAGGTATTATTTGTAATTAAAAAACAATAGAAAATAATTATTTACAGCAATAAAAGAAGGCTGTCAACGCGCTCAAAAATTATTTTTTTTCTTAAATCAGGCTGATTTTTTCTTCTAAAAAGTTTTCCCGCCCCTCCAATAAAGGGTTATTCAACAACTTCACCATTACAATGTCCAGAAATTTTCAAATATTTAATTGTTTAAATTCTACTGGCAAATTATTACCTTTCCCAAATGAAAACATCAGTATTTTTCCTTTTTGTAGTAGTAGCAAGCACCATTTTTTCTTCTTGTACAAGTGAAGAAAATGCTTCGTTCAGTTTTATGGCCATCGGAGATGTCCCATATCACCTCCCTGAAGATTTTGAAAGATTCGATCGCATGATCGCTCAAATCAACAAAGACAAACCAGCATTTACTCTACATGTGGGAGATATTAAATCTGGCCATATTCCTTGCTCAGATGAGTACTACGAAAAAATAAAAGGATACTTCGACTCCTTTGATGAAGCCTTGATCTATACACCAGGTGACAATGAATGGACAGATTGTGATAGGGAGTCTTGTGGCAGCTATGTTCCTGAAGAAAGACTGGATAAATTAAGACAGTTGTTTTTCTCAAATGACTTTAGTCAAGGGGGACGATCTATTGAACTATTAAGACAAAATAAAACTGAAGGCTTTGAAAAGTTCGCTGAAAATTCAACCTGGCAAAAATCTGATGTGACATTTGGAACTTTACATGTTATTGGTTCAAACAATAACTTTGACAGCGGAAAAGGTGCCTTAAACGATGAGTTTTATGAAAGAGAATTAGCAAATAATTTTTGGTTAATCTCTCTTTTTGAAGCAGCAAAGAAAAACAATAGCAATGGCCTAGTATTAGTATTACACGCTGGCTTAAACTATAACAACAAGGACGAAAACAATGGCCACGCAAGTTTCGTCACATTACTTAGGCAGCAAGTGCAGGATTACGATAAACCAGTCCTGCTTCTTTATGGGGATCACCACCGTTTCATGGTAAATCAACCTATGAGAGATAATAACGGCAAGACTTTGACAAATTTCACCGCTGTACAGGTATTTGGAGACAATGACATTCATGCAGTTAAAATCAATGTCTCTCCAGATAATACCAATTTATTTAGTATTGACCCATTCTACATTAAAGGCAACTAAATACAGATTCTATTTTTTAAATAATCGTTCAGGTGAGCTAAACCAACTGTAGAATTAAAATATTTTCACATATATCATCATGTTAATCAATTTTTTTATTTAACTTTCCTTTCTTTAACATAAAAACAAGGTATTAAATAATTGTATTATCATGTATAGATTCCTAATTCTAACCAGCTCTTTTTTGGTTTTATTTGCCTTAAATATCCAAGCGCAAAACCTAACTATAGTCCCCTTGCCCGAATCCATTCAAATGGGTGATGGTCAATTGGTCTTAAGACAGGGAACCATTATAGCAGCATATAGTGATGACACCAGAAAATCTGCAACCATTTTCAACGAGCTATTAGAAACTAAAGCAGGATTTCGTTTACCAATAAAAATGGCAACACCACAAAGCGAGGTGGCCATCGTCCTTGAGGAAGTTAAAAATCCGGAAAATGATGAAGGTTATTCTTTACAAATTGACAACAAATATGTCATAATAAAAGGCTCCTCTAAAGGCATATTCTATGGTCTACAATCTCTTTTTCAATTAATTGAAATAAATAATGGCCAAGTGACAGTACCCCAATTGAAGATAGCCGATGCCCCAGCTTTCGGATATAGAGGAATAATGTTAGATGTTTCGAGGCATTTTTTTAGCACAGACCAAGTTAAAAAAATAATCGATTTGATGGGTCAGCTAAAATTAAACACCTTGCATTGGCACCTAACAGACGATCAAGGCTGGCGTTTAGAGATCAAAAAACACCCAAAACTTACTCAGGTAAGTGCTTGGAGAGATTCTACAATAATTGGTCAATACTATGATTTCAAACCATTTGTTTATGATGGTCAACCACATGGAGGATATTACACCCAAGAGGAAGCAAAAGAAATCGTAGCCTATGCTGCTGATAGAAAAATTACAGTCATTCCTGAAATAGAACTTCCTGGTCACAGTTCTGCAGTACTGGCTGCTTATCCGGAACTTGGAAGTTTTGATACTTTTGAAGGAATGGGTACAGGTACTATAGCTGCAGTAAATGAAAATGGAAAGGAATACGACAACGATATAAACCAAGAAGTCCCTGGATTTTGGGGTGTTCATTATAATATCTATGGTCCGACTCCTAAAGCCTTTGCCTTTTTGGAAGATGTCCTTACTGAGGTGATGGAAATTTTCCCTAGTGAGTACATCCACATTGGTGGAGACGAAGTACCTAAAGACCATTGGAAGACCTCTGAGATTGCTCAAAAGGTAATCAAAAAAGAAAAATTAGCGGATGAACATGAACTTCAAAGCCATTTTATTCATCAAATTGAATTGTTTCTCAATAAAAACAATAGAAAACTGATTGGCTGGGATGAGATATTAGAAGGAGGACTTGCCCCAAATGCTACCGTTATGAGCTGGAGAGGAGAAAAAGGTGGCATTCAAGCAGCCAAAATGGGACATGATGTTATCATGACCCCCAATAGCCACATGTACTTTGACCACTCACAGGCAGCTGATAAAACCACAGAACCTTTGGCAATAGGCGGGTTTCTACCTTTAGAGAAAGTTTATAGCTATTCCCCAATTCCAAACGAATTAACCAAAGAAGAAGCTAAGCATGTCTTGGGTGTACAAGCCAATTTATGGACTGAATACATCCCTAGTGTTAACAAAATGGAATATTTTTTATTCCCAAGAGCCTTTGCTTTGGCTGAAGTTGCTTGGACTAAAGCGGGTAATAAAAATTTCGATTCCTTTAGCCTTGAGAGATTACCCAAAAGACTTCTTAACCTAGAAGAAAAAAACGTATTTTTCAGGATTCCAGAAGCAATAATAAATGTTAGCACAGACCCAACAAGCGGTAGACATATAGTAGAAATCCACCCAATGGTAGAAAATGCTACAGTCTATTACACTTTTGACGGGCATAAAGCCGACCAAACAGCTTTGCTTTACACATCATCTCCTATTTTAGCGCCAATTGCTGGAGAAGACCAAAAACCGCTCACTCTTCGCTATGTTACCATCACTCCAGGAGGCAGGAGTAGTAATGAATTTAGCTTTCCTTTGGAATAATTATACCATGCAAAATCTATTGAATCAGCTACACTTGAAATAAGCAATAGTCCTAATGATAAGTAATGGATATGGGAAACTCTAGCACAGAGTTTCCCATATCCTTATCCCACCTAAAACATTTAGGACAGGTCATCGTTATTCTTGCTTTTTCTCTGTGTTAACACTGCCAAAATCTGGATTTTATTTAGGTTTTAGACTTTATATTTTTCCGTATCTTCAATTCTGACTCGAATCGACAATTGGTATAAAAAAATAGATTTTTAGGACTTTTTTATCGCTATCCAATAAAGTAAAATGGCATCAAAAACGGAATGAGCAATTATGGCTGATGAAACCCCGTATTTTTCGAAAAGAATTCCTAAAACGGCTATAAAAAAAATCATTACAAATCCATATAAGCTTATTCTCCAATTCCACGGATTGAGGTAACCGTGAATTAAAACAAAAAGCACTGCGGTCACCCAAAGACCCAACAATGGCTGAATACCAGCCCTAAACAAAAGTTCCTCTCCCACTCCAGCACAAATTGAAATAAAAACAATTCCTTTTATTGTCCATGGCCAAGTATTGATGAGTGCATTGTATTTTTGCTTCTCTATTCTAAAAAAAGGGGCATTGATGATTTTTAGGGCTATAAAAGCACCAATAATTCCGGAGACTAATCCTGCAATCAATTGCGCAAATAGGGACCGATGCCCTTCAAATAGCTCCATCAAAGTGATTTCTTGAAAGAAATACACCAAGGAGAGTCCAGCCAAACCAAAGCCTAAAAGGGTGATCCACCCCAGCATTGCCATTTTTTTATTCATACACTTAATTTGCCTCCGAACTACTCGATAACTTTACCAATAATTATAATGATTAGGTAATAGGAAAATAAAAAAGTGCCAAAAAGAAACTCTTTGGCACTTTCCAAACATAAATTAAAAATTAAATGCTTAGGAATTAAAAGTAATATTCAATGAAATAGGAACTGAACTTAAAGCCTGGCTAATCGGGCAACCTTCTTTGGCTGCATTGGCCAACTCTATAAATTGCTTTTCATCCATACCTGGAACTTTCCCTGTAAGGTTAAGTACTATCCCTGTAATGGCAAATCCCGCATCACCTTTTTCGATAGTAACAGTAGCGGTAGTATTTAATTCCTCAGCTTCCAAATCTTTTCCAGCGATTTGAAAACTTAATGCCATATTGAAACATCCCGCATGGGCTGCCGCTATCATTTCTTCAGGGTTGGTTCCTTTAGTACCATCCTCATTTTCAAATCTGGTTTTGAAACTATAAGGTGACTTATCAAAAAATCCGCTTGGTGAAGACAATGTTCCACTGCCATCTTTACCGGATCCCTTCCAAATTGCTGTTGCTTTTCTTTTCATCTTTTTAGGTATTGATTGGTTTAAAGTTTGTTCTTTTATTTCAATATTCAATGTATTAATTATCTGTCAGAAATGCTAAAACTATTGTAGCATGGACTTGGGAATTTGTATCTTCAGATTAATGATTTGAAGCTCAACTTAAATGCTATTCAGAATAGATCTTTGAAATCCATTTTAATTTTTCTCCTATCAAAAGCAGAAGGATCACTCGACCTTCATTGCCACCGTTATCTCCAAGACCACCTTGTCACCTACAATATTTTCAATTTCATTTTTTATATTTTCCAGCTCAGTTTTGTCAAGAGGTTTATCTGCTACAATTTTTACAGTTAAGCGCATAGGCTTAATATTTCGCACAGAAACATCTCTCAAAACAACACCATTAGTCGTGTACCCATTTAATTTGGATAGGATATTGTTTTCTCTTACCATGTCCATAAAACCAAAAAACAAAGGAAGACTTACCAAACCAACAACAACCAAGGAATAGAGAATCCCCCGTCTTGCCAGACGGAATGGACTAAATCCCAATAGCAAAAATGTCATAGCTGCAGCCATTACCATGCCTGCAAGGTTGGTTAAAAACAAGAGAAATGCTCCTCGAAAAATATCCCATTCCATCCATCCTAATCCTATACCTGATACTGCTAAAGGCGGCACCAATGCTACCGCTATTGCTACACCTGCCAAGGTTTTAGAGATTTCTGATTTAGCACTCGCATATGCACCAGCTATTCCAGAGCCAACAGCAATTCCTAAATCCAATAAATTAGGTCTTACCCTCGCCATAATCTCGTCATTGGCAATATTTAACGGAGTGAGCCATGTGATAAATATAGCACACAAATAACCCAATAGAACACCCCAACCTATTGTCTTGGAGCTATTAACTATTAAGGTGCGGTCTTGTCTCAAAACACCCATAGAAAGAGATATAATCGGCGCCATTAAAGGGGCTAATATCATGGCCCCGATAATCACAGGAGCAGAATTACCAAAAAGCCCTAATGTCGCAATTAGGGTCGCCAATAGCATCAGTACAAGGTATACGCTCGAAGTGATAGAACTTGATCTTAAGCTAGAAAACAGGTCTTTAAATTCCTCTGTTGTTGCATGATTTATAAGTGGAAGTTTTCTTTTTAATAATTCCTTTCTTGCATCCCCCCTAGGCAGGGCTTCAACTTTATACACATCATCACTCCCACCTTTATTCTCAATATTTAACTTTTGCCCAGGCAGCATATTTAAGGCACCTTTTCCTATTTCTATCTGCAATTTCTCGGTGGACAATAGCACACCATCCTGGGAATAATTTATAGGCTGGTCTCCAGTTATTGTTATGGACGAAGTTTTAATATGAGCTGCAAAAGGCGGTAATTTTCTATTACTGTTTGTTCTAAATAAACTGTTAAGTCCAAACCAGAACAAACCACTAATACTTTTAGGAGCTAAAATAAAGGCATGTAACTTCCCATCATTAATTACTGAATGCTCGAGTATTTTCTTACTTATCAAGCTACTCTGAGCGTGGTGAACGATGATTAGACCAATGGCCGCTGTGTTAATTTCATCTTGATTCTCTGCTTTGATATTGAAACCAACCAATTTAGTGCTCCAAAAAAGTTTGAAAAAATAACTTAACCTCTGCCAAAATCTTTGAAAACCAAACCTAGCAACTGAGCTACTCATTAGACTCAGTGATTCTCCTATTAGTATGGTATTAAAAACTGGTACCCCATTCGCTTCAAGAACATCTACTTTGGACACTTTCTCCTCAAGTAGAATATAAGCAATATTATCCTCAAGGCTGGATTTCACGCCAAACCCTTTAATCCCATGGATCATTTTAGGGTGTGGTAGAAGTGCTATTTCTAGATTTCTTTTAATCGCGATAAGAAGAAATGACTTTAATTGTTCATCAGAAAGAAAAGTTACAACCTGTTCATCCTCCTCAATTTCCTCAATAAAAGCTTCAGTATAAGGATAGCTTGCCCTTAAATTTGAACCAAATTCAGGCAAAATGTCATTTTGCACTGAATCCTCTTCATTACTATCATAAATTAATATTCTGCTTTTCATTTATCATTTCTTAATATTATTTAAAAACAGCTATTCCTTAATCTGGGTTAACCCGGATTATGTAATGGAATTTCTCCGCCCTGACAATGTCAGGGGTAAAGCCTGTCCCGTGTTTACGGGAAGTGTTGCTATCGCAAGAAAATCAGGCTGTTTGGAGATTTTAGCATAGCACCGCTATGGTGAAATTGAAAACAGCAAAGATTGGGTATTTTAAAGCGATTTCAGCACGCAATAGAATGGCTATTGCATATTTCGGGTTTAATCTCTTTTCAATGTACCAATTCTTCAAAATTGATAATTCTTTCAATAGGCAATGCTTTTGTTTTCCAGCTTGATTTCCTATACCAAGAACCCATCCAAAGATAACTTAGAAAGTCAATTTAATACCCTTTCATCCAATCCTGAATGAGCCAGACCCATATCTTTATAAAAACAATCTAAAAGCAGGTTCTAAATTGATTTTAAGGTAATTTTTACATTTTTTTGAAATATTTTTGAATTGCCATTTTCAAGACCAATTGATCGTGTAAATTCAATTCAAATCCTCTATTCCCTGCTTGAGCGGCCTCTTATCTCTCATTAAACTTGATATTAACTGGCTTGGAATTGAGGATAAAATCCTAAAACTAAGCAGTTTAAAAACGGAATTATTATAAATGGTGGTACCTCTCAAAATTCCTATTGATTATCAAGGAAAACATTTCATTTTTCAAATAATTAAAATTCAAAATCCGCCTGAACTGACAATGTACCCATAAAGTAAAAAAATCAAGTAAAAGGGCATTTTTTATTTAAGATAATTTTCCACAATTTTGTTACCCCCTAAAAAAGGAGTATTCACGATTTTTCAACTTTCGGTTAAAATAAATTCAATGAATTCAGAGGCTAATGCTATATGGACTGAATGTTTGCGGGTGGTCGAAAAACACGTCAATGAACAGAGTTTTTCGACTTGGTTTAAACCAATAATCCCTGCACGAATCGATGGATCTGTACTTACCATACAAGTCCCAAGTCAATTTTTCTACGAATGGCTGGAAGACAATTATGTTGAAGTATTAAAATTAGCCATCAAAACTATTTTAGGGGCTCAGGGCAAATTAGAATATGCTGTAGTAGTAGACAAAGGGAATTCACAAAACCAACCTTATATGGTTAGTTATCCCCAAGGAGTAAACAGCCCTGCAGCCATCAAAAAAAAGGAAAACCTTGCATCCGCACACAGTCCTTTTGATCTTTCTAGTTTGGATGAACAAACAACCTTACAATCCAACCTTAATTCCACTTATACCTTCAGCTCTTTTATTGAAGGTGATTGTAATCGTCTTGCCCGATCTGCAGGATTTGCGGTAGCCAATAAACCTGGAATCACCTCATTTAACCCATTGATGGTGTATGGTGGTGTAGGTTTAGGAAAAACGCATCTCGTACAGGCCATCGGAAATGAAATCAAAAATGGTCCTGATGAAAAGTTTGTACTCTATGTTTCTTCAGAAAAATTTGTCAATCAGTTTATGGATGGCATTAAAGATGGAAACATCAAATCTTTTACAAACTTTTACATGCAAGTGGATGTACTGATCATCGATGACATCCAATTTCTGGCTGGAAAAGGTAGAACCCAAGAGATGTTTTTCCACATTTTCAACCATCTGCATCAAAATAAAAAGCAAATCATCATGACCTCTGATTGTGCTCCTAAGGACTTAATGGGCTTAGAAGAACGATTACTCTCCCGGTTTAAATGGGGACTCACGGCAGATTTGCAAATGCCTGATTTCGAAACAAGAATAGCGATAATCAGAAAGAAAATGCAGTCAGAAGGAATAGATATTCCTGATAATGTGATTGAATACCTTGCTTACACTGTTGACACTAATGTAAGGGAACTTGAAGGAGTCATGATTTCTTTGATCGCCCATGCTTCATTAAGCAGGGTCGAAATCAGTCTTGAATTGGCCAAGACAATCATGAAAAACATTATCAAAGACATTGAGACTGAAGTGAGCATAGAGTTTATTCAAAAATCCTGTGCAGACTATTACGGTATCAAGGTAGAAAACCTGAAAGCCAAAACCAGAAAAAAGGAAATAGTAATTGCCCGACAAGTTGCAATGTATTTTAGCAAGGAGTTTACCAACCACTCATTAAAATCTATCGGTTATCATTTTGGAGGAAGAGACCATAGTACAGTAATTCATGCCGTTCAAGCTGTTAATGATCTTATGGAAACAGAGCCATCTTTTAGAAATGCAGTGCAGGAGCAGAAAAAACAATTTAAGATCAGGTCCTACTAATTGAACCTATCAAATCTTTATGCTTAACCATCCCTTTTTAATGGCTTTCTGTAAAAGGATACTTTTTAAAACTTGAATTACCCATGGCCGTTTTTTCATAACTACCAATACAGAATTCTTGAAAATCCGCTTTAAAATAAGGTGCTTCTGGAAACAAATCGAGCTGGTCTAGAGGTTGATTAAAAAAATACACCTTTGTGTTTCCATACTTGGTATGCGGCATAAAATCACCATAGGCCCGCATTTCCTCCCAATCTTCGCTATCTGTAAATACTGCAAAAATTCTAACCACCGGACCAGTATTGTTTTCATTTCTGTAACTGGCTAATTCTGTGTAGTTACCCTTCAGGTCCTTAACCCCTGGCTGACTCAAGCTTTGGTAAACAATCACCATTAAAAGCCCACCAACCAAGACAGCAAGTAAATAAATAATATTTTTTGATTTCATATGTCCTAAAAACAATCTTAAACAGTTAATTTAGCCAAAAATAGCAAGAATGGCCTTCGAATACGTTAAAGCTTTACACATTATTTTTATTGTAACTTGGTTTGCTGGGTTATTTTATATAGTCAGGCTTTTTATCTACCAAACAGAAGCCTTGGATAGACCTGAAGCTGAGCGAATAATATTAAAACCCCAATTGGATTTAATGGCAAATAGGCTTTGGTACATCATTACCTGGCCATCGGCGATTTTGACGCTAATCTTCGGGACATGGGTGTTGTTTTACCGACCTGGATACTTGTCCATGCCATTTATGCATGCAAAACTAACTTTTGTTTTATTGCTTTATATCTATCATTTTCGTTGCCACTATATCTTCAAATCACTGCAGAATGGGAAAGCAGTTTGGTCCAGCACCAAACTTAGACTTTGGAATGAAATAGCAACCTTATTACTATTTGCAATAGTATTTTTAATCGTCCTCAAAAGTTTAATCAATATGGTTTGGGGAATTACAGGATTGATCCTTTTGGGCATCACCCTAATGCTTGCAACGAAATGGTATAAAAAAATGCGTAAAAGGAACTAAACAACACTTTTCGCTGTCATACTAATTAAAAATAAAATGCTTCGATTCATTTATTTAGGCCCTCTATTTCTATGTGTTTTATTCTTCAACTCCTGCCAAACAAGCTCAAATAACGATGTATTACCTATCTTGGGCAATAGGCATGTAGAGGAGGTAATTATTGATAACAAAACAGTAAAGGATACCATCTATCATACGATTGCAGATTTTAGTTTTACCAATCAAGAGGGTAAACAAATAACCAATGCTGATGTCAGAGGAAAAGTCTATGTTGCCGATTTTTTTTTCACTAGCTGCCCTACTATCTGCCCAGTGATGAAGAAACAAATGTTGAGGGTTTTTGAAGCCTATAAAGATGATCCAAAATTCATGATTTTAAGTCATACCATAGACCCAGAGTATGACACCCAAACTCTTTTAAAAGATTACTCCATGAGGCTAGGCATTGAGAATGCAAATACTTGGAATTTTCTGACTGGTGATCAAGAAAAAATCTTTGAAATTGGTCAAACAAGTTACCTAACTACAGCCATGAATGATAAAAATGAGCCTGGTGGATTCTTGCACTCAGGGGCATTTGTACTGATTGATCAATTAGGAAGAATTAGAGGGGTTTATGACGGAACAAAAGAAACTCAGGTAAACTTACTCATCAAAGACATCCCCAAATTACTCAACGAGAACAATGAGAGCAACAATAGGTAGTTTATTATTAATACTTTTCACTAGCTGTCAAAGTACTGATTCTAATAGTCAAAACGGTATTGATAAAATTAATGACCTAAAAACAAAGCAATATGCTATTCAAGGTCAACAACTCTATTTGCAACATTGTAGTAATTGCCACCAAGAAGATGGAACAGGGTTAAACAGGCTCATCCCTCCATTAAGCAAAGCTGACTATATGATTACTGATGTAGGCAGAAGCCTTTATATCATCCGAAATGGTCTTAAGGGAAGCATTATGGTGAATGATATTGAATACAATCAGCCAATGCCGGGTAATAGTAATTTGACACCTTTGGAAATTGCCCAAATTGGCACTTATATTTATAATGTATGGGGAAATGAACATGGGCTTATTACTCCCGAAGAAGTAAATAAAGCCCTTGCTCAAAAACCAAAACTATAATAGCGCCTCGCTTTTTTCAATAGCCAGTAGAATGTCTTTTTTTACTTTTTCTACCTTTACCAGCTCTTTTTCCAAGTAAGCTTTTGCTTCCTCATCGGACATTCCCTCAAGATCTGTCTCAAATTGTCTCATCCATACAAACATTTCGTCATAGGCTTTCTCACAATCTGTAGCAGCCGCCTCCAAATCGCTAATCTGTTTTTGAAGATTTTCCGAGTCATCTGATTCCTCAAGCTCTGCAGCTTTTTCATTTAACACCTTCTGATTAGATTTCAAAGTACCTATTTTAGGCATTACCTCATCATGAACTTGAATGACCTTTTCTTTTAACAATTCATTTTCGCTTATTTTCGGTCCACAAGAATAAATTGATACACACAGCAAAATCAACAATACAATTGGTGCTTTTTTCATGGATTATTAAGTAGTATATGGTTTGAAACGGAATTAAATTACATCAAATGTTATAATAATAATGTGATAAAAAAAATGCAACAATAATATTTGGCCCAGCCTATTTCAATAAATCGTCAACAAAAATTTAGATGGAATATTGACAATGACTATTCAAAATTTGTGTTTAAATCACGGATCAATAATATTGGCTTCTTTAAGGATATACATCAATTTTTCAGGGTCCTTCGCATTAAGCATCAACTTACCAGTTACCTTTATCTTTTTAGAGGTGTATTTGATGGGTTCTTTTAGCATTACCTCCATCACTGTTTCTGGCCCACCCGAACCACAAAAAAAACATTCTGCCAAAGGAAGTGAAGAAAGTATAATGTGCTCAGGTTTAAACATACCTTCAAAGGGTATAATATAACCATCAGCTGTAATCTCTTTACCTTCCATCTCCTTAATCTTATCCCCAAAAACGGGCAAATACAACTCACCAAAGTCATCCTCCCCGATTTCATAGGTTACATTGGATAGGTTTTTCCAAACATTTTCTTGTTGCCCTATGGCAGAAAAAGACAGCAAGCCTATCAATAAAACTAAATACCTCATACTATCTTATTTACTTGGTCAATTGTCCAGCGATTTGTGTCCTATATGCATTCCATGCAGGAATGATGGAAGCCAAAACTCCCACCGACAAAGCATAGGCCAAAACCCACCATTCTTTCTTTATAAATACAAAAGTCTTAAAATCCGAAATTACTCCTTGATCATTTACCATAACCAATAAATAGAGAAAAAGGTGTCCGAGAAATAATCCTGCTAATGCGCCTATAAAGGTAAGTAGGATTCCTTCTAGCAGAATTAACAAAAACAATTGTCCTTTGGAAGCACCAATTGCACGCATTACAGCCAAATCGTACTTCCTTTGTTTAAGTGAACTGAATAAGGCAATAAATATGCCCAATCCAGCTATCAATATAATAACAAGTGCCAAGCCCTGAACCAAAGCAATCCCTATTCCTAACAATTCGAAAAGTCTCGAAATCTCAAAAGAAGGGGATGCCGCTTGTAATGAGCTTCTACTATTAATCAGTCTGGGAAGTTGGACAGCCGCTATTGGATTTCGGTAAGAAATTAGTACAATGGTCAATTCTCTTGCCTCATCGGTTTTAGGAAACCCTGTTTTTTCAACCTCCTGCTCCAGCTTTTTTTTGCCAAAATCTTCGTCATGGGAATACCAAATGGATTCTATACTGGTTAATATGAGTTGATCGATCACATTATAAGAAGGAGCTAAAACGCCCACTACAAGATATGCTTGTTCATCATGTTCATGACTTGCAGAGGCTATTCCATGGGAGCCTACAAAAGTATCTCCTACCTTTAGACCTTTCTCCTTTGCCACTCGACTTCCCAAAACTACCTCAAATGGTTTGTTCCAGGCATTTCCTGAATTAAAACTAACATCGTAAAGCTTAAGGTAATCGTGGTTAGAACCAACAATTCTAAATCCCCCAAAATTATCCCCAAGCCCCATAGGTATGGCTTTCTTTATTAAACGGTTTCTGGAAACAGACTTTGCTTCATCTAGAGGGATATTCCCTGTTGGAAAATCGATATGATAAACAGAGGAAAGCACCAACTGTAGAGGACTTCCCTTGGCCCCAATGACAAGATCAATCCCTGAGGCATCCTTGTTCATTTTATTCTCAAACTGCTCTTCAATAAGCAAAAGAACAGTTATAATGGACAAGCCCAAAGCGAGAAGAAGTATATTTAGACCTGTACTTAAAGGTTTATCCATTAAGTACTTCCAGCTCAATTTAAATATATTCATAAGCTTCCTGATTTTATGGATATACTTCTATCAATCTGATCTTTTATTCGATAATCATGGGTGACTATTATCAGGGTTGCTTGAAGCTTTTTTGCTTGGTTTTTAAGAAGATTTACAACCATCTTGGCATTGTCATCATCCAAGCTAGCTGTAGGTTCATCGGCCAAAATAATTTTAGGCTCATTTACCATTGCCCGGGCAATAGAAACCCTCTGGGCTTCTCCTTCGCTCAAAGTTTGAATGCGGGCATCCTTCTTATCTTGAATCCCCAGCTCTTCTAGGTAATAGTCAAGTTTATTTGCTGTTGGTTTATTGGCAAAAAAATGCGGGAGACAGATATTTTCAGACACCGTCAATGGACCTAGAAGGTGAGGTTTTTGAAATACTATACCAATATTACTCCCCCTAAACTTATCTAAATCATTCCCTTTCAGTTCATATAGTGATACTCCATCAATCCAAACCTCCCCTTTGTTCGGTGCCTGCAAGCCCCCAATTATATTTAGAAGGGTTGTTTTTCCTGACCCTGATTTCCCTAAAACCAATAATTCATCACCTCTATTTAATTCAAGGTCAGGAACATCAATTTTTGGTTGATTTTCGTAAGAAAACTGAATCTCCTTAACAATAATCATTGCCAGTTACTTTTTTGCAGGTATTTCCAAATTAAATTCAGTTCCTTTATTGAGCTTACTTTTGAAATCAATTTTTCCCCCCATAACCTCAATGCACTTTTTCACTATGGACAAACCTAGCCCTGAACCTTCTCTTAAGCCTACATTCTTAGCCCTAAAAAACCGATCAAAAAGTTGGGATTGTTCAGCTTCATTGATACCAATACCTTCATCTTTAATATTTAAGAAAAGTGTATCATTTTCATGTTTTACTTTGAAGTAAACAGAGCCACCATCTTTCGAATACTTAACCGCATTCGATAGTAAATTCTCTAAAATCTGATACAATAGGTCCATATCAGAGGTGATCATTTTAGGGATTTTCTCGAACTCCACGTTGATTTTTACATTATTATCAATCCCGGCTTTGACCATGTCCACCACCTCATTGAGGAATGCTGAAGTGTAAATTCTCACTGGTTTGTAGTTCATCTTATCCGCATCGGCTTTCCCAAAGAATAAAACACTTGTCAGAAGACTATTAAGATTCCGTACTGAATTCTCAATTTTATTTGCATGCTTTACCAATTTGGCTTTAAAAGGATGCTCTTTTTCCGCATACAATTTCAATAATTGTGCAGAACTTAAAATAGATGTTAAAGGAGTTTTAAAACCGTGGGAAACGTTTTGAACAATTCTTGATTTTAATTCACTTAGCTCCCTTTCTTTTTCCAAAGCTTTCTGAAGCTCCTTGTTTGCTTCATTTAAATCAGCGGTCCTTTTTTTGACTTTTTCTTCCAGCTCATTGTTTAAGCTCTGAAGTTCTTTCTCTTTTTTATCTTTAAAAATGGCCAATTCAATAACCATATTCAATTCCCTAATATTAAAGGGCTTGATAACATAGGCACTAGGATTGGTAACAGCGACCTTCTGTAGGGTTTCACTATCTGAGCTAGCTGTAAGGTAAACTACAGGAATATTGTATTTTTCATTAATAATTTCCGTGGTTTTAATTCCATCCAGCTTCCCAGAGAGATTAATATCCATCATGACAATGTCTGCATGGTTTTTTTCAAGAATTTCCAAGGCAATCTCACCTGAATCAGCCATTCCAATAATCTGATGGTGGTTCTTTTCAAGTGCTTTTTTTAATAAAAGTGCCGAGACGGTATCGTCTTCGGTTATCAATATTTTAAGAGAAAACATACTTACAAAATTAAATAATAACGTGCCCCAAAATAATTTATATACAAAGTGGTATTGAAATCCGCACTAAAGTACCATTACCTTTTTCACTTTCAACTTGAATTTGACCATTTAACTTTTCAACCAAGTGTTTGGTAATGGCTAATCCAAGGCCTGATCCTTCAAATTTACGGTTAAAACCGGTACTTTCTTGTTCAAAAGGGTAAAACAATTTGTCCAAATAATCTTTACTAATACCTATACCTTGATCATGTACTACTATAATCAATTGATTTTCAAAGTTTTCAATTACAACTTGAATAAGTCCCTTTTCTGAATATTTAACCGAATTACCAACGATATTATTGATAATAATTTGAAGGTACTTTCTCTCGATTTTTGCGTTAAAGGGTTTAGTTAAAAATTTTGAAGTGACTAATATACCTTTTTTAATCCCTACGGATTTATGATTTATCAATATTTTTGAAACAAAATCATTTACATTGGTTTTTTCTAAAACAATATTCAGCTCATCGGACTCCAATGAAGACAAATCCAGTATATTGGTAATGGTATTGAGTAAGCGTTCTCCACTTTCCTTAATAATATTCAAATGCTCCAAAAGTTCCTTGTCTTCCGACCTAATTTGGCTTATGTATTCAGTACTGCCAAGAATACCATTTAAGGGTGTGCGAATTTCATGACTCATATTAGAAATGATATTCCCTTTCAATCGACTTACCTCCTCCGCCTTATCTTTGGCTATTTCCAAGCCCTTCTCATAAGATTTTTTCTTCGAAATATCTCGAAAAACATTCAAGAACAACATATTCCCTTCAAAGTTTTCCTTCATTTTGGAAATGGAAACTTCTATCTCCCTATCTCCCGATTTCAAAGGCATTTCAAATTCTCGTATTACGGTACTTTTGGTATTTGAGTTAAGTTCATCAGCTATTTCATTCCTTACCTTTTCGTAGAAATCTGTGTCGCGAAACAAATGCTGAAGCCCATTTTCAATCAACTCATCCTCGCTCACCTCTGCCATTTTACAAATGGTGGGATTAGCAGAAATAACCTTCCCTCCAAAAACAGACAGTACCATGCCTTCTTGAGAATTGTTCCAGACTATTCTAAATTGATCCTCCCTTTCTGCGATCTCTCTATTTTTCTTTTGAAGTGTGATTTTTAATATCCCTCTGTCTTTTGTCTGCTGAATAAAAATACATACTCCATAAATGATTGCAAGTAAAAAAATGAAAGCAATTGCTAATAACCAATAATTATTATAAACTGAAAAATCAACCACGGTCTGCCCAGTCACAGGTTCAGAATTTACAGCCAATAAGGGCATCAAGGCCAACTGGTAGCTATCCGAGGACATTTTTTTCGACAAAACCTTACTTTTTCCGGAATTTCCCATACCTCTCTCCCATTAGGGGATCGATTTATTTAATATTTTATTTCAAGCTAAAGGAACGATAAAACTTTTATCTCTTTCTTCAAAAGTTCACAAACAAAGATTAAAATAGCACCTGTTGAAACATATTAAAATTAGTCTCTAACATTTTTTTTGATTTAAGCTGTCTTAAAGGATTTTATATTTGCCTGATTCCACTCCTCGTTGAAATCCAAAGATGTTGATTTCATAATCGTTGAGGGTACTTTTAGCAATTTTTTGTATCCTATTTTATAAATCTACCCAAATAAACCCTAATTTACCTTAAAAAAACAGGAAATGAATTTTTGATGAAATAATTTTAGTGTCTATTTCCTAATATTATATTAGCCTTAGCCTAGGGCTAAAACAGGCTTCTGAAGTACTAGAATTATTCATTTGTAGGGTTAAGTAGGAACCATAAAAATATAAAAAGTTATCTATAGTATAAATTAAATCGATATTGTTTGCAATTTCTTTTTGTGATCACTCTTTATCTCCTATTTTTGTAGCAAATTAATTAAAAGCAGACTTATGAGCGTATTGGTAAATAAAAATTCCAAAGTAATTGTACAAGGGTTCACAGGAACTGAAGGTTCTTTTCACGCCCAACAGATGATAGAATATGGTACCAATGTAGTTGGGGGTGTAACTCCTGGAAAAGGTGGCGATACTCATTTAGGCAGACCAGTATTTAATACTGTAGAAGATGCAGTGAAAGCCAAAGGAGCTGATACTACCATAATCTTTGTTCCTCCAGCTTTTGCGGCAGATGCTATTATGGAAGCGGCGGATGCAGGTATTAAAGTAATCATCGCCATTACTGAAGGAATTCCTGTACAGGACATGATGAAAGCCAAGCCGTATGTTAAGAAAAAAGGAGCCATTTTGGTAGGCCCAAATTGCCCGGGAGTAATCACTCCAGGTGAAGCTAAGGTTGGCATCATGCCTGGTTTTGTCTTCAAACCAGGACGGGTAGGAGTTGTTTCCAAATCAGGTACGCTTACTTATGAAGCAGCTGACCAAATCACAAAAGCTGGATTAGGTGTTTCTACAGCCATTGGAATAGGTGGTGACCCGATAATCGGTACATCCACTAAGGAAGCTGTTCAACTATTAATGGAAGATCCCGAAACAGATGCTATCGTGATGATAGGAGAGATTGGCGGGAATTATGAAGCTGAAGCTGCACAATGGATCAAAGAAAATGGTAATAAAAAACCTGTTGTAGGATTTATCGCAGGCCAAACAGCACCTCCAGGTAGAAGAATGGGACATGCTGGTGCCATTATTGGTGGAAAAGATGATACAGCCATCGCCAAAATGCGTATCATGAAGGAAAATGGTATTTTCGTAGCAGAATCACCAGCCGAAATAGGAGAGGTGATGGCTAAAGCTTTAGGTGTAGACGCTTAATAAAAGCTTCAGAATGCTAAAAGCATAATTATAGCAATTTTAAAAGGAGACCTGATGGTCTTCTTTTTTTTTGACTTATTTCAATCCTGCATAACCAAACTACTCACCTTCCATCAAAATAGTATTGGAATTAATGAATTAATTACCTTAAATTTAAGGCATAACCTATATCTGAATCCAAATAAAACCTATGCCATTAATGAAATCGTATATTTTACTGGTTATGGCTGTCTTCAGTTTTTTTGCAAGCATTGCACAGGAGGCCTTAGATTACACTACCGATATTATCCCGGTTTTGGACAAAAACTGCTATTCCTGTCACAATACCGGAAACCCTAAAGGAGGAGTGAACCTAAAAATATATGAGGAAGAGGGACGTGTTATTAAAGATGGACAATTTTGGCTAAAAGTATTAGACCAAATTAAGTCAAAAGAAATGCCCCCGTCCAGTAAGCCAGAGTTGAATGATAAGGAATACCATACCTTACTCGATGGAATCAATGGGATTCTCATCAAGTCTCTAGAAAAAAGAACTCCTGGAAAAGTTATCATCCGACGATTGAGTCATACTGAATACCATTACACAGTATTAGACCTGACAGGGGTGAGTTTTGACGCCATGAATCGTTTCCCAGCAGATGGTTCGGGTGGTGGCGGTTTTGACAATCAAGGTGGTTCATTGTTTTTCACGCCCCTTAAGATGGAAAGGTATTATGATGCTGCTGAAGAGATTGTCACATCTCTATATGAAGACCTAGAAAAATGGTCAGACCTTGTTCCCGAAAGCTATCATCAAAACATCTGGGAAAGGTTTATAAATTGGTTAATGCCTAAAATCAGTAGTAATTTCAAGCCCCTTAATCCACCTGAAAAAGCAGCCGAAAAAGTACTTTTCCCTTTTGCCAGCAAAGCTTATAGAAGGCTATTAAAATCTGAAGAAAAAGAAAAGTTTATTGACCTTTTTAATACGGTCTATTACTCACTTCCAGAGGAACCCAACCCACAGAAATTCAACAAATCCATTGCAGAAGTATTTAAAGCTATTTTAATTTCCCCCTCTTTCCTTTACAAAATGGAGGAAGAACCCTTAGGCCCTGCCCCTATTGCCTTAGGAGATTTTGAACTGGCTACCAGATTATCTTACTTCTTATGGTCAAGCATGCCAGATGATGAATTGTTTGACCTGGCCATGAAAGGTAAGCTGCAAGCACCAGGAGAAATAGAAAATCAGGTAAAAAGAATGCTCAATGACCCCAAGTCGGAAAGATTTTCAGAATCATTCGTAAGCCAGTGGTTAGGAATCAATAAGCTTAAAGATGACAATGCACCTTTAGCTGATTTGGTTAGGTTTCCTGAATTCACCCCTTCTATAAGAGAGGCCATGTTCAAAGAAACCACTTCCTTTTTCCATTATGTAATGACCGAAAGTAAAAACTTCCTTGACTTGATCAATAGTAATTATGCCTTTCTCAATGAAGAATTGGCTGATTACTATGGAATTGAAGGTGTAAAGGGAGACGATTTCAAAAAAGTAATGCTAGCCAACAATAGCAGAGGAGGCTTTTTGGGTTTAGGCAGTGTTCAAGCCGTAACTTCCTTGCCCACCAGGACAAGTCCAGTACTTAGAGGTAAGTGGGTTTTAGAAGAAATATTAGGTACATCTCCTCCCCCTCCACCACCAGATGTTGCAGAATTACCTGAGGATGAGTCTTTACATGAGGACCTTGGATTGAAGGCTCTATTAGAAAAGCATAGGGAGGACCCGGCATGCCAATCTTGTCACGAAAAAATGGACCCACTTGGTCTAGGTTTGGAGAATTTTGGAGCAGATGGGAAATGGAGAGAAAGTTATGGGAACACTCCAATTGATCCTACAGGTGTTCTTACCTCAGGTGAGACCTTTGCAGGTCCTGCAGAATTGAAAGCATTACTTATGAAGGAGAAAGAAAAATTTGCACGGAACATTTCCAAAAAGACTTTGTCTTATGCTATAGGAAGGGGTACGACTTTTACTGATGAAATTGCCATCCGGGAATTGTCTGATTCCTTGATTGAGAATGATTTTAATCCTGATAAATTCGTTACCGCTTTGGTTCAAAGCTATC
Organism: Cyclobacterium sp. L-R; assembly: GCF_056859355.1. Taxonomy (NCBI): domain Bacteria; kingdom Pseudomonadati; phylum Bacteroidota; class Cytophagia; order Cytophagales; family Cyclobacteriaceae; genus Cyclobacterium; species Cyclobacterium sp. L-R. Next base: position 49,885 of record NZ_JBSXOH010000097.1, on the reverse strand, counting down.
CTTTTAGGATGAAGATTAAGGATTTTCAGAAAAGAGTAAATGAGGTTGATTAATAATTTGAAATAGATTAACTTGAAGAATAGTTGAATTCAGGACGAAAAATAAATTTGTAGGATAAAATCTATCCTACTTTCTAAGATTCAAATAAATACAATCTGATTAATATTGATTACCGTCTGTTTCAAGTTTTGCTGGTTAGTTAAAGAAATATTTAAAAGCTTGCTTTAAAACGTTACTATTTATGAATAAGAAGTGGCAAATATCAAGGAGGAAATTATTGAAAGGGGTAGGTGCTGCCATTGCACTACCTTTCATGGAGGCTATGGCCTCACCGCTAAATATTAAAAAATTTGGCAATGATGGATTTCCTATTAGGTCCACTTTCATGTTTATGCCTAATGGTGTTCACCCCGATAGATGGACTCCTAAAGGAATAGGGAGAAACTATACGCTCTCCCCTACCTTAGAACCATTAGCACATCTGAAAGACGACATTTTGGTACTTGGCCAGTTATGGAATAAGCATTCATTATTTCAAGGATCTGATGGACACTATGCCAAAACTGCCAACCTACTGACTTGCCTCCCAATTCAAAAAACAGTTGGAGACAATATTAATAGTGGGGGTATTTCAATAGATCAGCTTATTGCTAACCACTATAAAAATGAAACCCTTTTTCCTTCATTAGAATATGGCTTGGATCGTATACAGACTGGGGTTGACATCAATGTAGGATTCACCAGATTGTATGCAAGTAGTATTTCCTGGAAAAATGCCCTGACCCCTCTTTCAAAGGAAATCGACCCTAGAATGGCCTTTGACCGGCTGTTTAGAACTTTTATACCTGGGAATAATAAAATAGAAAACCCACACAAAAGCAGCATCCTAGATGCTGTACTAATGGATGCTAAATCCCTTAAAAACAATTTAGGCCGATCTGATCAAGATAAATTGGAAGAATACTTGGAATCTATCCGGTCCATTGAAAAAAGGATCAATAACCAAGATAGTATCAAGGATTTCGCAAGCAATATTACCCCTGACATCAAACGAGAATTGATTAAGGTAAACCAAGACATAGAAGAATATGCTGAAGTGTACAGCGGTGTTGATGTTACAGAAAAAACCCGCTTGATGTTTGATATCATCGCCTTAGCTATGTGGAGTGATGCAAGTAGAGTAGCCACCTTTATGTTTGGCAACTCGGTAAGCAACAGAAACTTTTCCTTCCTTGAGGGAGTAAACGGTGCACATCATTCGCTTTCTCATCACATGAATCACCAAAAGAACTTGGAACAATATGATCGGATTACGAAATGGCACCTTGAGCAATATGCCTACTTTTTAGACAAGCTAAAATCCATCAAAGAAGGAAACGGTACTTTACTGGATAATTCCTTAGTAATGTTTGCTTCTGGCTTAAGAGACGGTAACAGGCATTCTCCATTTGATCTTCCTATTATCGTCGGAGGACATGGGGGTAATAAAATAAAATCAGGTCAAAACCTTATTTATCCTAAAAACACTCCTTTGTCCAATCTTTATACTTCTTGGATGCAAACTATAGGTATTGAACAAACACAATTTGCAGACAGTACTGGCACCCTTGACGGAATTTTAGCTTAGTAGTATTACGATCAAAGACAATCAATTAATAGCACACCACTATAACAGGCATTTTTCGCCTGATATACAGGATTCATATGGACAACAACGATCTGCCACAAAATAACTTAAAGTGGGACTTTTTATTAAATAAAAAATTCATTCTACCCATTTTTCTAGTCACTACCTACCTCGCAATTTTTCTGGTACCCATTAGCGTGGCAGCAGAGAACCATTTGCTCGTGTTTTTTGGCAGGTTCCATCCCCTCGTCCTGCATTTCCCAATAGTATTGATCCTAATTACCACGGGCTTTATTTTAATGGGGTTTTTCAATCCAAGTTTTAACAAGCCCATCATTATTCGATCTTTACTGTGGGCATCGGTGTTTTTCTCCTATTTAACCATACTGGCCGGGTACCTTTTATATATTGCCGAAGGCTATTCAGGAGTTATGGTGAAAAATCACCTAAATGGTGCTTTGATAACTGGCATTTCAATTTCAATTTGCCTAATTATTTATGAATCAATCCTACAAAGAAAATTAAAGGGAGGATTTGGCTTTTATTTGATTCTTGGAATAGCTAACCTTTCACTGGCCTACACCAGTCATCTTGGAGGTTCACTCACTCATGGTGACGATTTCCTCTCCGCACCACTAGCTGCTCTAATTCCTGCAAAAAAAATTGACAAGGCACCTGAAGACATGCTGCTTTATGAGGACATGGTTGCTACGATTTTTGAAACAAAATGTGTCTCTTGCCACAATGAAAACAAATCCAAAGGAAACCTTATCCTTAATAGTTATAAGGAAATTTTTGAAGCAGGTAAAAGTGAAAAATATGCCATTATACCTTCCGACACAGCCAATAGCGAAGTTTTGGTAAGGGTTTTACTACCACTAGACCATGACGACAGAATGCCTCCGGAAGGAAAGCCTGGCTTAACAGAAAATGAAATCACTCTTCTTACTTACTGGATTGAAAATGGCGCTTCAGACAGTCTAAAATATGGAGACATTAAAAATGAGAAGATTTTGTCAGAAATCGAGGAACTGATGCCAACAATTCAACAAGCCCAATATAAGATACTTGAAGAGAAGGAGGCATTTAATACTGCTTTGCTAGAATTACAAGAAATAGGTAAAAAAGTGGATGCTGAAGTAACGGCTGATGAATTGTCCAATGGGAAATTCTTTGGGCTAAAGATGAAATTCCCACCCGGCCCATTTGGCAATGAGGAATTAAAAGAATTTTCACCCTATTTCCCATACCTATCACGCATTTCTCTAGCCTCTTCCAATATAGATGATGACGCCCTATTCCTTTTAGGAAAAATGCCACAGTTACGCAGACTGATCTTGCAAAAGACAAATATAAATGGTGAAGGACTTCCTTACCTGAAAGACCTTCCTAATCTGGAAGAACTGAACCTCTCCTTTACGCCATTGGATAAAGGACATTTACTTCACCTACTTGATTTCAAGTCACTTCAAAAAGTTTATCTCTTTGGCACTCCTATTGAACCAGAAGTATTTGAAGCAATACAAAAGCATAGACCAGAATTAGAAATTATTTTAGAAGAAGGGCCTTTCTATTAATGGTCTTTTTTTACTCTTTTAGGTAATATACCTATAAACTATTCCTATAATATATGTTCAAGATAATCAAAATTCATAAAACGCTGCAACTGGCCTTATTAATTGGTATAAGCCTTTTTTGTTTCCCACATTGTCAGTCGAAAACCAGTTCGACCACTGAAATACAAACGGTAGAAGAAAAGGTAAGAGGTATTGACCTTTTAAAAGCTTACGTAGAAAAGGACCAAGACGTATATGATTACGAATTGGCTTTTGAATCCAAAGGAGATGGATACTCCTACTATGTACTTAAAGTCATTTCCCAAAACTGGTTGACTGAAAAAGAAGTAACGGAAACCACCTGGTGGCATTGGGTTTCCTTTGTAGTTCCAGATGAACTCAAGCACAATACCTCATTACTTATTATTTCTGGAGGTAGCAAAAACACCACTGTTCCTGAAAAACCAGACGACATGATTCTTCAGGCAGCCTTGTCAACAGGTTCCACGGCTATCAAGGTCCATAATATCCCTTTTCAGCCTTTACAGTATGTAGGAGATACTTCAGGACTAAGAACTGAAGATGGATTGATTGCCTACGGTTGGAGAGAGTTTATGGAACGTGGTGCCAAGGATGAAGATGCTATCTGGCTAGCTAGATTTCCAATGACAAAAGCTGTGGTTTCAGCCATGGATGCTGTTGTAGATTATTCTAAAACCAACCTGGATATATCATTAGACAAATATGTAGTGGCAGGTGCCTCAAAAAGAGGATGGACCACATGGACCACTGCTGCAGTGGATGACAGGGTAATAGGAATGATTCCTATCGTAATAGACATGCTTAATTTAAGTCCTTCATTTAAGCATCACTGGCAAACCTATGGATTTTGGGCACCGGCTGTAAATGACTATACTTTTGAAGGTATTTTTGATTGGATGGATAGTAAAGAATTCAAACGTTTGGAAGAGATCGTAGAACCTTATCAGTTTCTTGAAGAATACAAAGACATTCCTAAATTGCTTATCAACGGATCTGGGGATCAATTCTTCCTTCCTGACAGTTGGAGGTATTATTGGGAGGAATTACAAGGAGAAAGTCACATTGCTTATATTCCTAATGCTGGTCATGGACTGAAAAACTCTGACGCCCCTCAGATTCTTTTAGGCTTCTATTCTCATATCATCAATAATATAAAACGTCCATCCTATAGTTGGGAAGTTAAAGAAGATGCCATACATATTAAAACTGACATCAATAATCCTCCTGTAGCTGTCAAACTTTGGTCTGCAACCAATGAAAACACCAGGGATTTCAGGATTGATGTTTTGGGTCCACAATGGAAAGCTACCAATATCCCATTTGAAGCTGATGGAGAATATGTAATTCCAATAGCTGCACCATCTAAAGGCTGGTCAGGTCATTATGTTGAGCTTACTTATGCCGGAGATGCACCATTGAAATTTACAACCGGAATAAAAATACTTCCAGACACTTACGAACATGAATTGTATGTACCTAAAGAAAGAAATGGTACACCAGTAGAATAAATCTTTATTCTAAAGCAATAAAGCAAAAGCAATGTAGTAATCGCCGAGGGAGCAGCTTTTTTACCTCCTCCTGCTGCGGTTACTACCTATTATTTTCCGTCAACAGAATAAACAGTTCTTAGGTACTCCTCTTTAATTGCGAGGATAAACCAACTAAAAGGGTGATGGAGTATTAAGGAACGATGGATTCTAAGCTGGAAACCCTAGATTTTGTAAAAGGTTTCCTGACAAAAATAGAAAACTGCTCCATTCTGAGTTTTAGTAATAAGAAAAATGTAAATTTCAATTGAATAATAGATCTGAAGTATACTTTTAGCAGGTCATTAAGTACTGAAATTGAATCTTATGAAAAAATTAGTAATCTGTAGACACGCCAAATCCTCATGGGAAGACCCGCGCTTAAATGACCGTGTGAGACCATTGTCAAAAAGGGGATTAAATGATGCTCCGATGATGGCAAACAGAATGCAAACCAATCATGTTTTCCCTGAGAAAATACTTTCTTCAAAGGCATTGCGTGCAAAATTGACCGCAGAATTTTATTTAGCCACTTTTGAAAAAATGAATGTTGAATATGAAGAATCAGAGGCCCTCTATATGGCATCTGCTCAAGAGCATTTGGTTGAGATCAAAAAGACAAGCAATAAGATCGATACCTTGTTTATTTTTGGTCACAATCCAGGAATGACTGAATTAATCAATTATCTGGGAGAGCCATTGGAAAACCTTCCAACAGCTGCCTATATGGGTTTCAAATTTGAAGTAAATAGTTGGGAGAATATCAACGCTACTAACGCAAGATTTTGGATGTATGATTTCCCTAAAAACCCATCACCTAAAACTTCCTAACATCTTGTAAAACACCATCGAAATCCGAAGGGTTATTGATCAGGAACAATACCTTTTTTGCAACTTCATCTGGAGTACTCAATTCCCCATTGTCCTTAAAAGATTGAAATTTGGAAAGACCACTAAATTCATTTTGAGAAGCAGCTCTAATTGACTCCTGCATGGGCGTATCAATAATCCCAGGAGACAAAGCGAACATTTTAAAACCAAGGTTTTTTAGGTCAGATTCTTGCTGGGCAATCATCGTCATCTGATTCAATGCAGCTTTAGATGAGCTATAGCCTGACCACCCATCCACTATCTTCACCGCAGCACCTGAACTCACATTTACTACTATCTTATCTCCCCTAATACCATTGTATTTTTGAACAAAGGCATTCATCAAAATTGCTGGAGCGATTACATTTACTGAATGAATTGTTTTTATAGAACTTGGAGAAATATTTCCATTGTGAGCAATTTCACCTATCCATCCAGCATTATTAATTAAGACTACCTTATCAAAATCCTCAGATGGAAAAATTTCAGGTATTTTACTGATCAACTCATCAGTGTCTGCCAAGTCAATTTGTAAAGGTATAAAATTCCTTTCGGCCTTAATTGGGCTTCTGGAGACTCCTATTACCATTGTGTTTGGTAATTGAACCAAATGATTTTTAAGGGCCTCACCCAAGCCTTTACTGGCCCCTGTGAGGATATAAAGAGATTGTCTTTCCATTTTAATTTGAGTTTACAGTGGCTTGATAAAACTCGAAAAAGCTAAAATACCAAATTTTACTTGATCAGCCACTTGGTCGGAACCAAAGAGAATTAGAAGGAAGCTGCAAGGCTCAGTTCACTCTGCTCTTGGCCTAAATTTTAGGTTTATCAAATTGTCTACGTAATTTGGAACTAAGGGAATTAAATCTGTAAAGAAGCATAATGGCCGTAAGTGTTAAACCAATCAACAACCCAATCCAAATACCCAATTCATTCCAATGCAACTTAAAGGCGAGGAAATAGCCAAGAGGTAAGCCTACCACCCAATAGGCAAGAAGTGTTACTAGGGTGGGTATCTTCACATCTGAAAGCCCTCTCAAGGCTCCTAAAGCAACAACTTGTAATCCATCAGAGATTTGAAAAATTCCAGCAATTATCAACAGACTTGCAGCCATCTTTATTACCAATGGGTCGTCAATATAGAGTAAAGGCATGTAATTTTTCAACAAAAGAAAGAGGATGGCAAATACGGACATAAACACCGTCACCATTCCGAATATAGAAAAGCCAACTTCTCTGAGTTTTGAAATATCTCTTTTTCCAAGTTGATTACCTACTCTAACCATTGCTGCTGCTGATAAGCCCGAAGCCATCATATAGCTAATTGAAGCAAGATTAATGGCAATCTGATGGGCTGCCAAGGCATTGACACCAATCCACCCCATCATAATGGCTGCAGTACTAAATGCCCCTACTTCAAAAATAAATTGCAAGCCTGTAGGAATACCTATGCCTAGCATCTTCTTAATGATAGTCAGCCTTATTTGCTTGAGGCGTAAGCCACGTATATAATTTTTATATCGATTTGATTTGGTTACATAAATGTACAGAGCCCAAGCCATAAATACCCTGGATATTAAAGTCGCCCATCCAGCACCATTCAATCCCAATTCTGGAAATCCCCAATTACCATAAATTAACAACCAATTCAGACCAATATTCAATAGATTAAAAACAACAGTAATAAACATGGCTTGTTTAGTCTGAGAAAGCCCTTCTATAAACTGCTTGTACGTTTGAAAAAACATAAACGGCAATAAAGAAAAGGTAATGATCAACAGATATGGAATAGCTAGCACCACTACTTCTTGAGGCTGATTTATAAGCTTCAGTACTGGAGAGACAGCTAGGATAAATAGGAAAAGTAGAAAGGAGGACACTGTATTGATAACAAACCCATGATTCAACAACCTCCCGATTTTCCCAGTCTTTCCTTCTCCATCTGCCGCCGCAACCATAGGAGTTACCGCCATGGAAATACCAATCCCGAACATTAGGACAACGAAAAATATACTATTGGCAAGAGAAGCAGCTGCTAGTGGGACGGCTCCTAATCTACCTACCATTATATTGTCTGCTACCCCAACCATCACTTGGCCGAGTTGACTTAACATTACAGGATAAGCCAGGGTAAATGTCTTATCAAAATTGTCCTTAAACCCTTTAAACATTATTTATTGATATTTATTTTTTCAATAAAATTGAAGTTTTTAAAATTGCGGCCATGCTGATGGCATCAGTAATTTGACCATTCAAAACCATTTCATAGGCTTCCTTAAAGGGTAAATGCCGAATCTTCAAATCTTCCGTATCATCAAACTCTGTTTCGCCCTGTATCAAGTCTCTAGCCAAATAAACATATCCAACTTCATCAGTTACTGAATTGGAGGTATGGATCTTTAATATTTCTGTCCATTCATTTGCCAATAGTCCCGTTTCCTCCTTAAGTTCTCTTTGGGCACTTTCTAGGGATGTCTGATCGGCTGGCCCTCCTCCCATTGGTATCTCCCATGTATACTCATCTAAGGTATAGCGGTATTGCCCAACCAACCATGTATACTCATTCTCATCAAGCGGAAGAATACCTATAGCGAGGTTTTTAAAACTAACTTTCCCGTATATTCCCTGTTTATTGGTCGGAGTTATTACCTGGTGTTCTTCTACCTTGATCCAAGGGTTGTCGTACACCTCTTTTTTAGAAATTGTTGTCCACGGATTTTCCATAAAAAATAAATAAAAAAAGGGTGGCCGATAGCCACCCTTCAAATGCTTTAAATAATTTTAATTTAAGCTGGGATAGGCAATACTTTGCTGTCCTTAAAAGTAGAAAGGATAACCATAGACTGCATTGAATCTACTTCCTTAATCTCACTTACCTGCTCTAGCATCAATTTCTGATAAGAATTAATATCTTTAGAGATTATTTTCAAAATAAAATCTCCCGTTCCTGTGATATGGTGACATTCTATCACTTCTGGAATTTGGTTGATTTCCTTCATAAAGGCATCTATATTGGACTTATTATGACCAATCAATCCTACCAATACAAAAGTACTAACACCAAGTCCGATTTTTTCCGGATCTAATTTGGCATGATAGCTTTTTATTATTCCTGATTGTTCCAATTTTTTCACCCTCTCTAAAGTTGGTGCTGGTGACAATCCTATATCTTTTGAAAGCTGCGCGTTGGTGATTTTTGCGTTGCCTTGTAGAATTTCTAAAATCTTACGGTCAATTTTGTCAAATTTCACTTTTATACTATTATCCATATTGTAAAGAATTTACCGAATTATATGTGGCACAAAGGTAATCTATTTTATATTTATTTTAAAGACATTTACGAAAAAAACGCAAGCAAGGACGAAATATTGTTGTTTAATTGTTATAATTTTTAAAATTATTACACTCAGTGTTTCGTGATTTCATTAAAAACGTGGATTTCCCCTCGATTAGACTAATAATGAACAATTTAGTGCTTATCAAAGTTTATTCTTTTTCAAAAATTCTCTCGCTTCCTTATTAGCCGGGTGTCTTCGTTTCGAATTGTCTTTGACTGTAACCAAATACCGCTTGGCTTCCTTTTTGTTTCCCTTCTTAAATAGAATTTTTCCAACCTGAAGAAGTGAAAATAAGTAGTAGCCACTTTCCTGTGCTTCCAACTCATCTCCAAAAGATATGGATTGCAAATAATAAGGCATGGCTCGTTCCGGCTGCCCCATTCGGTCATAACTTTGAGCGACAAAAAAGGCAGCGTACCTTCCACTTGTAGCCTCATAACCTGTCCAACCTTCTTTTATTCGCTTTAGAATTTCCAAAGAAACATCCCTAGCTTCTCCCCCTCTACCTACAGCATACAATTGCCTTGCAAAATGCCTATGGAAATAGGGGTTATTTGGATATTTTCCATGAAGGTAACTAGTAATTTCTAAGGCTTTAAAAGGCTTTTTCTCCTCGGTGGCATACAATCGGAATAGAAAATATTGCGCTTCTATTCGAGCATAAAAAGAGCTTTCCGCTACCTCTTCCAGTTGTTTCAAACCCAACTTTTGGTCTCCCTTAGGAAACAATAACATTATTGGCTTTAATAAAGGGTAATTTTCAGGTATCCAAACAGAAAAATAATTAAACAATGCATCGCCCAATAATAATTCCGGATTCAACTCTTCCTCTCCCCTACTTAATTCCAGATACTTTAACGCATTTTTACTTGCGAAGGTTGAACTAGTCCAATTTTTTCTTTCACTATGTAAACGCCCTTGAAACCCATAGGCCCCGGCCAGAAAAAATGCTGCTTCTTTATTTTCAGGATTTTCCTCAATGAGTTTCTTTGCTTTCTCTATTGTCAAATCCATGTATTTTAACATAAGCGCATCATAACTCCTGTTGTCAACAGCTACAACAATTTTCCACCATTGGCTCAATCCCATTAAAAAATAAGGAAGTGGATGTTCTGGATAAGTATACCGCATTACTTGAAAACCCCTTTCGGCATTCTCAAAGTCAAAATTATACATGCTATTAATAGCGTCAGTAATCCTAAACTGAAGCCCTTTATCAAGCAGAAGGTAACCACTTTCTTTCTTATGCACATCTGTTACAGGCTCCATCTGAGCCTGAGCCTCAATTAGAACAACACAATTTATCAATAGTAAAAGAGATAATGCAATTTGGGTATATTTCATTAAGACTGTCTTCTATAAAACTCCTTATTATACAGCATAAACGCTTTATGACAATAATTAATTTCGAAAACTCGAAAAATTTATTTTGGCTTAATAAAAATAAGGCGTAAAGTAATTATTTAAGAGTATTTCCAAGCATAAATCCATGTGGCAAGAAGGGTCTTCTTATTCCTAGGTAAGTTTCTTAATGTTTATTTGTCCTCAATACCTTTGAATAGTACTTTTCGCTTATTACTCTGTAGTATTAATAAAAAGTAAGGACCTAGACAAACCATAGCCCACTTTTTAAAAGAACGAGACAATGTTTTAGAATCCTGCAAAATAAAGTAATATGGGTATAAAAAAACAGACCCATTAAACCACTACCACATTAATGTGATTTAGGTCAATGGATCTGTAAACAGCAATAAGATAAAAAAATTAACAGCTTACCTTTATACTTAATCGATTTTTTACAGCTACATCTGAAAGCGTGCTTTTCCATGCTTCCAAAGCCAAAGAATCTGGTATATTAATATCATCAAATGTAATTATTTCTCCTTCCTCAATATTTCTCTTTAATTGAACTTTATTCATTAAACCAATAGGAACATGATTGGTGCAGTCAGTTATTTTGATAGCCTCTCCTCTAACTTCCATTCCACCGATTCCTTTGTCAATAAAAGATCCTGAGGTTAAGTTTTTCTTAGCAATCGTCCCTACACTTACTGAAGGTACATCTCCATTATCAAGCAAGATTTCATTATTATTTACCAAATTCAAAATACTATTAGGTATTTCAAAAAAGCACAAGTGCATGGGTTTGTATAGCAAATAAAATGGACCTTTACCCATTTTATAGGTAGTCAACTCCTCTGCCAAATCCTCTTGATGGGTGGCGGTAATAAAAACGCCTGGAGGCGATTCTTTAGAGATAATGTAGTCACTGATGACAGCGTTTTGTTTTTGGGCAATTTCGCCTAAAGCGAAAGCACCACTTTCAAAATCGCTAGTTTCATAGCCAACAAGACCTGTTTTAACGATATCTAAACCCAAGCCATTTGCTATAAACGCTTGTTCAATTTGAAGTTTTGTTCCATCTGTAAAAGATGTAACAGAGCTAAGACTATATCCTTGTTTTTGTGCCCAAAACAACATGTCTTCAAGCGAAGGTTTTTTGTTTAGAAAACCTTTAATGTTTCCATAAACCAAAGGCTTAAATCCCATCTGGATCACTTCCTTGTTAAGAGCGGCCAAACAGCCAGGTTGATCTCCATTTGCCTCTGTAATCACTCCGCGTTTGGACAACCATGACCCAGTAAGCACTTGAGTATCGGCGTCCATTGTTACTACTGGAAGTCCATATACAAATGCTTTATCAATAATTTCTGTTGAATAAATGGGATCTCCTGTACTTACCACAATTAAATCCGAGCTATCTAGAACCTCTTCAGGTGAAGTGGTTAAAAATTCCTGACTAACCCCAAGGTCACTAATCACCCCTTCTCTTCTGGTCAATATTTTTGAAATGACCATATCTTCTCTTCTTGCAATGAGCTTAGCTAAGCCTCTCCCAATGCCACCGGTGCCCACTATACCGATCTTTAGTTTTTTGCCGTTTATGTTTTTCATAATCTAAAAATTTTGTTTGCTGTTTGTCTGATGTTTAATCATGACGATGTAAAGGTAATTAAAAAAATTTAAAAACCATTTTATTGTATTTAAAATACATAAAAAATATTTTAAAATATCCATTCAGACCTAACCTTATTTTTACTAATAAAACCCTAAAACCTTATATTTTATTAAGCTTTAAGAAAAAAATAGAGATAATAAAATGTAAAAAAGTAATTTTAAAAAATTTAATTCCGAGAACAATTATTTTATTATTTTTTCTTTTAAACTGAAAATTCTTCAATATTCCCCTATAATTAAAGGCATGTCATACTACTTTCGTTTTTTAAATAAAGCAATTCAACTATAATTCATGATAATTTTTTTATTTTCGCCTTTCATAAATATTCAGGTAACATGCTAAATTATGCCAGGGTTAACAATCTTGCAGGTTGGACCACCTTCTTTATTGCATTTATTACTTATTTACTCACCATCGAGGAAACTGCCAGTTTCTGGGATCCGGGGGAATTTATAGCAGTAGCCTATAAATTACAAGTCCCTCATCCCCCGGGCGCACCATTCTTTTTACTTATCTACCGAATGTTTAGCTTTTTAGCACTCGGAGATGGTCTTGAAATCGCCTATTGGATGAATGTGGGTAGTGCTTTGCTTTCAGCTTTCACTATTTTGTTCCTTTTCTGGACCATCACACTTCTAGGTAGAAAGTTATTGCTTAAAAACAGTGAGGAGCCAAATACAGACCAAGTTTACACCTTAATTGGTGCTGGTTTTATAGGAGCTTTGGCCTATACCTTTACGGATAGTTTTTGGTTTTCAGCAGTAGAAGCTGAAGTTTATGCCATGTCATCCTTTTTTACGGCCATAGTAATCTGGGCTTTCTTAAAATGGGATATAATAAAAGATCCAAGGGAGGAAAATAAGTACATGATATTTATTGCCTACCTAGTAGGTTTGTCAATAGGTGTTCACCTCTTAAATCTGGTAACACTTCCTGCCCTTGCCTTAGTGGTCTATTTTAAGAAATACAAAAACCATAACCTCAAAGGAGGAATCATCGCATTCCTACTAGGTGGAGTTGCCCTGGTTGTAATCAATAACTTTATTATCCCGGGTCTACCTAGTATAGCCGGGTCTTTGGAAATATTCTTCGTCAATAGCCTTGGCCTACCCTTTGGATCTGGCATAGTTTTCTTTTCCATTGCCTTTTTAGGAGGGCTTGTGTATGCAGTTATCTACTCCTACAGTCAAGAGAAAGTCATTCTCAATACCATATTACTGTGTTTCTCATTTATACTTATAGGCTATAGCTCTTATGCGCTAATCGTGATACGGGCCAATGCTGAACCGGTAATTAATGAAAATGACCCTAAAGACATCATAAGTTTTGTTAGCTACCTTAAAAGAGAGCAATATGGTTACCGACCTTTAATGCAAGGTCAATATTTTACAGCAGACATTGTGGATCAGGTAGAAGGAGCTCCTGTCTATGCCAAAGGAAAAGAAAAATATGAGATAGTGGATTACCAGTTGGAAAACATCTATGATCCAGAAAAAACAACCCTACTGCCAAGAATATACTCTACACAAGAGCGCCACAAACAAATCTACAGATCCAAACTTGGATTAAGAGAAGGCCAAGACCCTACCTTTTTTGACAATATCTATTTCATGTTTGAACACCAACTTGGACATATGTATTGGAGGTATTTTATGTGGAATTTCAGCGGTAGAGAAAGTGACCTCAGTAATGCTCCTTTCTTAAGCATTTGGAATACAGTCACAACTGACTTCCCTAACTATATCAAAGAAAACAAAGGCCATAATAATTATTATATGCTTCCTTTGATACTTGGACTGATAGGAATGTTTTTCCAAGCAAAACATGACCCTGAATCATTCTGGCTTACCCTAATGCTATTCTTAATGATGGGGGTAGTACTGGTGCTTTACCTCAATTCACCCCCTGTGGAACCAAGGGAAAGAGATTATATATATGTAGGGTCTTTTTATGCCTTTGCCATCTGGATTGGCTTTAGTGTCATGGCTATCAGCCATCAACTTAGGAAATTGAAAAAAGGCATGGTGATGGCAGGGGTATATGCTGCCCTAATCGCCTTACCTGTCCCCATTTTAATGGCCGCAGAAAACTGGAACGACCATGATAGGTCTGACAGGTATTTCTCTGTGGATTCAGCAAGAAACTTCCTTGCTTCTTGTGCGCCAAATGCCATATTATTCACTGGAGGAGACAATGACACATTCCCCCTATGGTACGTTCAGGAAGTCGAAGGTTTCCGAACTGATGTAAGGGTAATTGTATTAAGCTATTTCGATACAGATTGGTACATAAAGCAAATGGCGAGACCTGTAAATGAGTCTGCAGCCCTAAACTTTACCCTGGATTATGAAAATTATAAAAAAGGCACCAATGACGTACTTTATGTAACGGAAAGAAATATCGAAAGTCTGCCTTTAATAGAATACCTCAAATTATTAAAAGAAAACAGTGACTTGCTAAAATTAACTAGCAATCGCTCAAACAGTGACATCAATACAGTACCATCACGAATTTTGACATTGCCAGTTGATTCAGAAGTGGTTGATAAGGCTGGAATTGTACCAGAGGAATTTGAGGACTTGAAAATACCGAATATCAACATTCGTATAAAAGGTAACTATGTAACCAAGGGTAATCTAATGCTTCTGGATTTAATTGCTACCAACAATTGGGAAAGGCCGATTTATTTCAACAATACATCATTGGCAACAATAGGATTTGACGTAAGTAGCCATGTTGTAATGGAAGGACTTACCTACCGATTGCTTCCTATTCAAAAGCCAGACAACCAGGATGAATTAATCAATACTGACCTGGCATATGAGAATGTCATGGAGAAATTTGCCTTTAGAGGAATGGACAACCCTGACAACTATTTTGATGATGAATTTAGAAGATTCACTTCCAACCATAGAAGTGTGTTAAATAGTATAGCCATTGCTTTAATAGAAGAAGATGACAAGGAGAGGGCAAAAGATGTTATGCGACTCAGCTTGGAAAGACTTCCTGGGGAGGCCATACCTTATGATTTGGCCAGTGGACAAGCTGTACCTGTACTCTTTGAACTTGAAATGAAAGAAGAAGCTTTGGATATTATTGACAAGATGTCTAAAAAATCGATTGAATTGCTGGATTTTTACCAAGAAACTGGTAGAGGACTAGATAGAGAAGCTCAGATCTCTGCGGAAATGTTGCGTTACTTTGTTCCGGTATTAAAAGAACAAGGCTATGAAGAAAAATCCACAGAGCTTCAACAGAATTATGAGCGCATCTTCGGTGCCATGAGTGGCAATTCACGAATTCAAAGAAGATAAATTCAGTTCACACAGAAAAGCAACTAGAAGTATAAAAGAGAATTTTAACGAATTAATAAAACAGAACCGGCTGCCCATTCACAATGAGCAGCCGGTTTTTTTATACCTATTTTTTATGTAAAATATAGTAAAGGTCAAGGGCATTTTCAGGGTCATCAACATACAAATAATCTGAATGCTCTATTTGCTCTACAGCCTTCCCTTGCTTTCTGTGTAGCTTATCCCGATTGGCTCTATTAAGAATCTCATAGGGTATTCTCAACATCCAAGCGGGCAACCTATACTGAAGGTTAAGCACATCCCAGCGGGTGATTTTATTTACAGATTCTTTATTGGCATTGTAATAATCCCATACTTTAGCATTCCCACCAATTCCTTTAGTCTCCACCTTATCAAAAATAGATGCACATAATTCCTTTAATTGAGCGGGAGTGTATTCCCGGATATGCCAAGGATTTCTCGTCAATGAAAATCGAATATTTGGAGTAGATATCAATGCCATACCTCCAGGCTTTAGCACACGGTAAATCTCTTCAAGGTACTTTTTGTCATTTTGGATATGCTCTATTACCTGAAAACTCACTACAGTATCGAAGGAGTCATCTTTTAGATTGTCCATTGGTGGAATAATTGCCTGTTCAAAAGTAAATTCAGGAAATTTATCCTTTAGTCTGTCCAAGATTTCTCCTATCTTGTCCAAACCGTGGTAATGATCAACCAAAGGGCCAAGGACATGTACACCTCTGCCTTCACCACAGCCTATTTCTAAAAGATTGCCTGAAACATATTCTTTAGCAACAATGTATGCCTTAAAAAGGCGTTGATGAATTGGGTTGTCACTGATCAACTTATCGGAAGTAATTTCCGTTGTATAGGTAGCCATCTAAAATTTTATTATTTTCAACAAAATTAAGGTTAATTTTTAAAACCAACTATGGAAAAAATAAAGTCATTGCATATGAAACGAAATATTGGGTTTTTATTTATTTTAACCCTGCTATCCTTTTCCACCTTTGCTCAAAACAATCTGCAAAGTATAAACCAGAGTTTAAGGTATTCCAGGTATTCGAGAATCTCATTAAAAGTCATCCCAATCAAAATTTTGGAAAGAACTTTTAAGCTTCAAATGCTGGTGGAAAAAATAGAAGATGAAGCCAATTTTGATGATTACCTTTTCTCATACACCATTGTCAATAGTTTTGAACAGAAAATTGATGATGACAATGTAATTGCATTAGACAAGGATCTATTAAAAAAAGACACAGATGGTCATTTTTATTTTGAAGAAACAGTAGATATACCTTCCTCTTCTGATCAGGCTTATGTAATATTTAGGGCTACAGACACACGTCAGGAAGATGAATATGTGTATCATGCCGACTTAATAAGTCCATTTGTAGCCGATCAACCCTCCTTTGGGGCTTATTTCGGAAATGACATTCCTTATGACCAAAATTTCTTGAATGTTGAAGAATCTTTGCTCTTCAAAAGTGAGAATAGCGTAAGTCTATACAGGTACTTTTACCCTCAGAGTTTTGCAATTCCTTTACCTCCAATGGAAACCAAAACACCAGAGATCGCTAAGGAAACACAAGTAATAAATGAAGGTGACTTCTTAGTTAATGTCCCTGTCCCCTTTGAAAAATCAGGCTATTATTTTATTCAGGAGGACACCACTACAGCAGCCGGACTGATGATCAAAACAGCAGGGAAAGCTTTCCCTAAGGTATCCACTTGGGAAGAGATGATCCAAATGGTGGCTTATATTTCCACTAGAAAAGAACATGAAACTCTCCTGGCTGCCGAAAACAAAAAAATAGCACTGGATGAATACTGGATAAGAATGACCAGAGATGAGGATGCTGCCAAAAGTTTAATAAAAGAATATTTTAGACAGGTAGAATTTGCAAATATTCTATTCACCGATTTCAAAGAAGGTTGGGCTACGGACCGTGGAATGGTGTATATTATAATGGGCCCTCCACAGGAAGTTTACTTTAATTTAGATAAAGAGACCTGGGTTTACCTCGCTCAGGATTCTAATTCAAAAATAACCTTTACCTTTGCACGGGTAAAAAATATATTAACCCCACAATATTATACATTGAACCGATCCAGAGCTTATCAGCCGGTATGGTTCAAAACAATCACAGCATGGAGAAACGGAAGGATGGTTTTTTAATCGACAGAAACGAAGACCAAAAAGATTTTATTTTTGGCATCAGGCCCATTATGGAGGCCTTGAATGCAGATCGGGAAATAGACAAAATACTGGTCAATAAGGAACTGAAAGGTGACCTTCTTAAAGAGTTACTTGCTTTAACGAAAGAGAAAAAACTCCCGGTAACCAAAGTGCCGGAAAGTAAACTTAATCGTATTACCAGGAAGAATCATCAGGGAGTTATTGCCTATATCTCCTCGATTGCTTACGCATCTTGGGAAAACGTGGTGGACAGTACCTTTACTAAAGGCGAAGCTCCACTTATTTTGATGCTAGACAGGGTTACTGATGTTCGGAATTTTGGAGCCATAGCACGTACGGCTGAAGTTGCAGGTGTACACGGCATCATTATACCAGAAAAAAGCAGTGCTCAGATCAATTCTGATGCGGTCAAAACTTCTGCAGGAGCCCTAAATTTCCTACCTGTAAGTAGGGTAAGAAACCTTTACTACACACTTAAAGACCTAAAAAAATCAGGCCTAAAAGTGGTGGGAGTAACTGAGAAAACTGACCGAATGATGTATGCAGCAGATCTTACGACTCCTACTGTATTGGTAATGGGGTCTGAGGAAGATGGGGTTTCTGATGAATTACTGGGATTGTGCGATGAATTCGTGAAAGTACCTGTACATGGCCAGATTGAGAGTCTTAATGTATCTGTAGCCACTGGAATTGTTATTTACGAAGCCATTCGCCAAAGAAAACAGGCAGATTCTTAATTTACGTATAAATGGCAATTGAACTGGTTGCGCTTTTATTTTTGATGCTAGGAATCATAGCCGTACTGGCCATAATTCTGTATCAAACTCAACAGAAGCGCAACCAATTGGATAAAAGTCTAAACGCCCTAAACTTGGAAAAGGAGCGCTACAGCGAAAAAACCCGACTCCTTCAAGACCAACAAGAGGGGATAATACAAGAAAATGAAGCCCTTTTGATTTCTGTCAAGTCCCTTGAAAAAGAAAATCATGAGCTTGCCTTGGACAAAGGAAAATTGGAGAGTGAATTGCTTTTTTTGAAGGAAAAACTGATTTTTCAAAAACAGGAGCTTGACAAAATGGGGACTAGGTTTCAACAAGAGTTCGAATTGTTGGCCAACAAAATTCTAGAGGAAAAGTCCAAAAAATTCACCAACCAGAATCAGGAAAACATCAGCAACATTCTCCAGCCTCTGGGGAAAGAATTGGAAGCATTTAAAAAGCAGGTTCAGGAAGCCTATGCCATGGAATCAAGGGAGCGCTTTTCTTTGGAAGGAAAGGTCAAGGAACTTGCAGTGCTCAATCAGCAAATCAGCCAGGAAGCCAAAAACCTAACCAATGCCCTGAAAGGCAATGCCAAAATCAGAGGAAATTGGGGTGAGGCCATATTGGAAACCATTCTTCAAAATTCCGGATTGGAAAAAGACAGGCATTATAGCATTCAGGGATTTTTGAAAGATGAAAATGGGCACCCTTTAATCGGGCCAGATGGCAAGAGAATGCAACCTGATGTGATTATCCATTATCCCGATGACAAAAAAGTTATCATTGATAGTAAAATATCACTTATAGCTTATGAGAAATACAGCAGTACTATTGGGGAAACCGAGCAAAAGTTAGCCCTTGATCTTCATCTTAAGGCTATAAAAACCCATATAGACCAGCTTTCTGCTAAGCAATATGAAAGTTATGCAAAGGCCCTAGACTTTGTGATCATGTTCGTACCTCTAGAAGCGGCCTATATAGTAGCCCTTCAAGCCGACCCCCAGATTTGGGAATATGCCTACAAAAAGCGAGTATTATTAATCAGTAGCAGCAATCTAATCGCAGCCCTTAAGATGATCAAGGACCTTTGGATAAGAGATGATCAATCTAAAAATGCCTTGGAAATAGCCGAAAGAGGAGGAAAACTTTATGACAAGCTTTCTAATTTTGTTAACAGCTTGGAAGATGTAGGAAAACATCTTGACAAGTCCCAGGATAGCTATAATACAGCCATCAAGCAACTTAAAACTGGCAAAGGAAATCTTCTTTCCCAAGCTGAAAAACTCAGGACTTTGGGTGTAAATGCCCGAAACAAAATTTCAGGAGAGCAATAAATGCCTAGGCCTCTTTACTAATGATCCTCCACAAATCCATACTAAAAAGGAACATCACCCGGGCCATCCACTTGCTTGACTAGGGCATTATTGGATATCAAGTAGTTTCTCCCCGTCGAAATCTCCTGACACAATACTCTGGACCTTTGTGAACGAATTTTCTTAAAAACCCTTTCTCTTAATTCGAAATGTGCATGTTGTGGCAGGTCTCCAAGGAAAGGTTGTTCAAATTTAACCGCATCCTTGTCGTATTTTCGCAACTCCTTCATCAGGAAGAGATCAGCTCCTGTGGAAGCCTTTGGATTGCTCATGTGTAGCTTGAGAGGTATTAAAACGTCCTTTGGAAATACCCGCTCATGCAAAACGGGCGCCATCAACCACTTGAAAGATCGCTTCCATTCTATGCCATGAGGCATGATACCCTTCCCTATCCTTTCCTTATGCTGACTAAACACACGGTGATGAGCCACCTCATGAATATAGGTAATCAGAAATTGGTATTGATTCAGATCATGGTTGATAGTAATTTTCTGTATGCTTTTGTCTCTTCTATACCGAAAATCACCCAACTTTGACCTTCTCGATTTGGTGATTTCAATAACAAAAGGTTCTTCTTCCCAAAGGGAAAAACAATAAGACAAGGCGTTTTCAGGCACCTTCCCCTTTAATTGTTCCAACCACTTTTCTTTTTTCACTTCTTAATTTTAAGCTGAAATCAAAATTAAGAATTTTTATCATCGTGAATTAATTCAAGCAGTTTTTTTCTAAACAAGTCTTCCGCATCAGGTAAAAGATTGCTTATCCTACATCTCCATGTTTCATAGCCCCCCTTCTCGATTTCATGTGCTGGCGGTACATAGCCTACATTGTCATTGGCTAAACTTATAGTGAAATAAGGACATTTTACTTCAGCTTTGAGCTTCAGCCCTGTTTCAGCAAAAAACTCTCCGGGTAATGCACCAATTTTCCCTTCGCCAATATGCAAAACCTGCACAGCACTTTCCGCTGCATCAGCAAATTCATTGAGCAACATTTGTTCTCTCGCATAAAGCTTGCGCCAACCTTGGGTGTCTGGCTTCAAATCCTCAAGTCCACCAGTAGCCAAAATCCCTCTGGCAATCTCCAGTTCATCCTTGTCTGGCATCCTTCTACCAGCCTTAATGTTTGCGAAACTGCTATGCAGATAGGGGGCCTGATCCCACTGTACACCTTCCAACCCCTCCAAAACCTTGTCGGCCAAATCATTGGCTATTTTTGTACTTTTAGCCAATTCTCCTTTAGGGAATTCTTTCTGTCCGCTAAAATCCCAGATATTGATATCTCCACTTGTACCATTGCTCATTATCCCCACAAAATCAGGGCCTGCATCCAACTTCTCTTTCAAGGCTGCAGCAAACCTACCAAAATAATCAGCTGATATGGTTCCATTTTCCCAATCCCCAACATAATGAAGGGAATAATTACCTAAAATGGCTATCCATTTATCATCCAAACCTTTAACCGCCAGGAACCCAAGTTCTGGGTCTGGCGTATTAAGTGGTTTTATAATCTCCTCTTCCACCCCAAAAGGGTTCGTTTTAATCGTATCAGCCTTCCCTGTTACAGGATTTAAGGGAGTATAGCTGTCTTTCATCCAATACCTACGACACACCACATATTCTGGTGCATCAGCCGTCCCAAAGGCCAGTTGAGCAGGTCTCAATTTGTCAATGGCTTTCCCAACTGCCTCCACGATAAGTCCCGGCAAGCGCTTCCTGTATGCCAAATCTGCCGGTACCATATGTACATCTTCAACAGCTCCAGAAGCATGGGTATGAGTGGCTGAGATCAAAACCTGTTCAGATGGAATGCCAAATTGCTTTTCGATAATAGCTTTGGTACCATCCAGCAATTCTTTGCCCAAAATGCAAATGTCTACCACCACTAAAACTAGGGTTCGTGTATCATTTTTAAGCACAAGAGCTTTGGCATGCAGGGGATCATGGATTTTCTGTGCATAATGGGTGACAAAGTCTCCATTAATGATTGTTCCTAATGGAGGAGTCGTATCGACACTGGCAGCACCAGCCTGAAAATTATTGGACATTGATTAAAGGAATTAGTAATGGATCAAAATTTAACTTTCGGGCAATGAGTTTCTTAAAAACCGCAGGAAATTACCATGGAATATATTATCAATATCTTCAGAGGAATAGCCTCTTCTATCTAAAATCGCTTCATATTTTTGAAGGTCGGCTATGGAATTAAGGTCCCAGGGAGATTGCTCGGTACCAAAAATACCATCCAAATCGCTACCTATACCTATGTGTTCGCTATTTCCTGCCAATTGACATATATGGTCCCAATGGTCTACCAGATGCTCCAATTTGATATCCAATTGCCAGGGATCTGAAATGGTATCAATAAATCGAATATCCATGGCCCAACAGTCCAACATACCTCCAATAACAGCACCACGGTTCACCAGCTTATTGATTTGCTCATCGGTAAGTTGCCGTTGATTCGGAACAATTTTACGCACATTGTGATGGCTGGCCCAAAGTGGTCCAGAATACAAGTCCATGGCCTGTTCGAATCCCTGATCCGTCAAATGCGTAACATCTAATATCATTTGGTATCCCTCCATTTTCTGGAGCAATTCTTTACCCAATTCAGTAATAGGTCCTTCTGACTTTGTTCCCGGGGCATACCTTCCAGGACCAAAATGTGAAAGCCCTAAAGCCCTTAATCCGTAACCATAGGCTCTATCCAGATAGCTTGGAGAGACCAAAGAGTCCCCACCTTCAAGGTTGAGCAGGTAGCCTATTGGCTTTGTTTCATCTGGAATAGAATCATCTACCCATAAGTCCACCATCTCATCCAAATCTTTCCGATTTAAAATCTGCTTCATTTCTCCCTGAGCCTCCATTTCACGGTACCAAGCCAACTGAGCCTGTGTCATAGCCCATGCTTGTTGAGGAGAATTCCAGCCTGAAAGGGCGGAGTCGGGCGGAGAATATCGGGCCAATTGCGTGGCCACCACTATCCCAATCTTACCTTTTCTAAGCTCAGGTAAACAAACAGTTCCCCGGCCTCTATCGGGTTTGTCAGGCATGTGCATTTCTGATTGCCTAATTTCCGAAAGTGGTCTACTCAAATCTCTGTTCCACTCAATGGCATTCATGGACAAGTCCAAATGCGCATCTAGAATCAGTCGTTTACTCATTTCAAGGTGGGTATTTTGGCGATACAGTCTATTTCCACCTTAAGGTTTTCCGCCAACACCGATTGAACCGTGATGCGGGCAGGTTTGGTGTTTTTGAAGAAACTTGCGTACACTTTATTGTATCGGTCAAATTCAGAAATATCAGACAAATGAACGGTACATTTTACCACATTGTCCATTGTCCCACCTGCAGCTTCAATAATGGCTTTAATATTTTCAAGTGTTCTTTGGGTCTCTTCTTCAATGGTACCCAATTTGAATTCCGAGGTTTCAAAATCTACTGATGCTTGTCCTGATACGAATAAAAAGCCATCCGTTAAAATTGCGTCAGAATAAGCGCCAGTATCAAAACTTAAATCTCTCTTAGGGTGTACTATCTTTTTCATTTTAATCTTTTTTAATTGTTTAAATATTTTATTACCAGGCAGTCCATCCACCATCCACTATCAGGTTATGACCTGTAATATAAGTGGAAGCATCTGAAAGTAAAAAGGCAACAGCTCCTGCCACTTCATTGGCCTCACCTAATCTTCCTAGAAAGGTTTTTTGCTCAAGCTTCTTTACAAATCCCGGATAATCTTCTTGTACTTTCTCATTTGGAAATGGCCCTGGAGAAATACTATTGCACCTGATATTTTTTGCGCCAAATTGCATGGCCAGGTATTTGGTCATCTGAATAATACCTGCTTTCCCAACACCATATTCTATTGGATTTGGTAACATTGGTGGTTCATACATGTTCTTGTCAGGTGCCTGCATTCCGTACATGCTCCCAAACAGAAGTAGACTTCCTGATGATTTTTCCAACATTTTATCTCCTACAGCTTTTGCAAAAATAAAAGTGGCTGTTATCCCCGCATGATTTGCTTGATCGAAGTCTGCCGCTTCTAATGCATCAAATGACTTCCCACTAGCCGCATAGGCCATATTGACCATTCCATCCGGTATGCCAAGTTGTTCGCAATTCTCCTGCACAAAACCACCAATGCCATCCGTATCGGCAAGATCAAAACGAGAAGGCTGCAATAACGGACCCAATTTGGCTTCATCGGCAAAGGCAAAAGCCCTGTCTTCCTTATCAATGCACAAAATCCTGGCTCCTTGAGTGCAAAGCAGTCTCACCACTGCTTGTCCCAAATATCCAGCACCACCAGCCACCCAAATTGTTTTCCCTTCTAGGGAAAAAGGTGATTTTATGGCACTATAAATATTTGGATCAGGCATTTAATCCTCCATCCATTAAAATGTTTTCACCATTTATATAGGCGCCAGCTTCAGAAGCTAGCAAAACAGCTAACCCTTTTATGTCGTCATTATTGGCCATCCGCTTCATTGGTACTTTTTTGTTATAATTTTCAACAAATTTCTCAGGCTGGTTATTGAACAACCCACCCGGAGAAATACAATTGAAGCGAATATTTTTACCAGCATTCATTTTGGCCATAAAGCGAGTAAGATTAATCATACCAGCGTTGTGGAAGAAATAATCTGGTGGTAAATCTCCCATACTGGTGCCATCGTAATTGGACAAATCGGGGCCTTTCATGCCCATCATCGAACTAATATTGATCACTGCTCCTCCTCCACTTTCAATGATGAGGTCAGACATGGACTTTAACAAATCCCACATTCCTGTAGCATTTACGCGCATTGATTCATCGAAATCCGACAAAGGTGCATTGTACCCCTTCATTGGTCTGGAAACGGCATTGTTTACAAACACATGCAATTTCCCAAACTTCTCTTTTAGGTTATTGGTAAAGCGATTCACAGACTCAGTTTCTCCCTGATCTACTTCCATAGGGTAAACGTCCAGCCCTTTCTCTTGAAAAAAAGCTGCTGTTTTTTCTGCTGACTTTATGTCCCTGGAGGTAGTAATAACAGTACCACCTGCTTCGGCCAAACCTTCCACCAAACATTTTCCGTATAGACCGGAACCACCAGTGACTACAATTATTTTTCCTTTTAAGCTTAGTAATTCTTTAACGTCCATGTTTTTCTAAATTAACAACCTTCCCACCATTTTCAAAACTTTCTTTTGCTCCTATCACTACTTGCATGATGGCTGCGGTTTTTGCAAAATCTAAATAAGGCTTCTCTTCCTTTAGGGCATCAATAAATACAATTAGATTGTCCCTAAACATGGAATAAGAATTTTGAATATCTGCGATTTTCCATCCATTTTCACCAAAAAAGCTGAGTTGAAAAGTCCCACATATATCCTTGAATAGATGTACAGTTCCTTTTATTCCATTTTCAAAAGTAACCAATACAATGTCCTCATCAACTTCCCCAATATGCTGCACCTTCACGGGCTTTGGATCATCTAGTGTACTAAATAGTGCTTCCAGAAGATGTACACCATACTTTTTCCAGTCTTTTTTACCTACAGCAGTGACCAAATGAATTTTTCCCAACGATTTAATGCCTGTTTTCACGGTTCGACATTCCTGCGAATAACGCATCGAAGAACATGACATGAAAACTTTTCCTAAATGGTGTTGTTGAATAAAATAATCAAGATCCTCCTTAGAATAGACCAAAGGCTTGTCAATAAAAAGAGGCACTCCAGCATCCAGAAAAGGCTTGGCCATTCCTACATGGTTTTCAGGATCATCTCTACCTAAGATAACCGCATCCACCTCGCCAATCATGTCCTCAAGTTTGTCCACAACAAAAGGAATTCCAGCATTTTTCGCAATGCTCTGGCTAATTTCAGTATTCTGACTCCACACATGACTAACCGAAGCCCCGGGAATACCCAAGGTATCTATATTGGCTTGAAGGTAATCTGACACGGCCGGATAACCAATGGCGCTGATAAGCTCGCCATCAAATGTTCCATTAATGATTGAAGACCAGGAATAGGGATGGGCATTTCCCGGACTCATTCCTATCATTCCTATTTTTAACATATGATTTTTGTTAGTAGTTAACTTGGTTCATTATTTAGTCCACGACTCTGTCAATTCACAACTTATCCATTAAAGGAATCACTCCCTTAGACAAGTCAGAGAAGGCTATTTCAGATTAAAGCCAGCCCATCCTGTCCCACTTGGGTATATCGATAAATTCCGGATCAGGAAAAGGAATGGCCCCAGCAAGTAATTTTTCACTCAAACTGGGTAATTCGGCTGTTTCCAATGCTTTTTCTAAATAAATCGGTTTATCTATACCAACCAACACAGAAGATATATTGGGTTGGTCTAGGACAAACCTTGTTGCATATTCCGGCAATGTAAGTCCTTCTTCCGCAGCAAGCATTGCGTATTTTAATATGTGTTTTTCAATTTCAGCCAAAGGTTCTTTAAGGTTTTTCCCACGATCACTAAGCATTCCTCTTAGCAAAACAGAGCGTACTACAAGACCAATTCCTTTAGCCGCACCTAGTTCAAAAATTTCTCCCTGACGCTGATCCAGTAAATTAAAGGGTAACTGGATTACTTCATAAATCCCTGAGTTGATAGCAGTTTTTGATTCCTCCAATGAATAAGTAGAAGCTCCAATTGCCTTAACCAATCCTGCTTTTTTCAGATCCTCAAAGGTGCGTGAAACTGTTTCGTTATTTAAAATCTCCAGATCTGCCTGATGCAACATCAACACATCCACTTCATCCATTCTCAATGCCTTCAGACTATTTTCCAGAGAGTCCCTGATCATTTTGACCAGTTGTGATTCTTCTGGTAAATTCCCTGTAGCATCCCTCAAATGCTGACATTTTGTGCAAATCACGACTTCCTCACGTCGATGGGCAAAAGCCTCCCCTATTAAGGTTTCGCTTTTTCCATACATTCTTGCAGTATCATAAAAATTCACACCACGGTCCAATGCTAGGTGAAGCAGAGAAATTGCCTCACTTTCCTGCAGCATGTCATTTTCCGAGTGGATACCAGGCCCATAAGGTAGTCCTATTTCCACTCCTCCAAAAGCAATGGAAGATACTTCCAATCCTGTATTTCCTAAGGTTTTACGGTTCATTTTTTTGTGTCGTAATAACCTTTGTCAGTATCATTAACCTCAGGTCCTTCTTGAAAACCTGTCACTAGATCACTACAATATTGGGTCAATGTCAAAACATCAGCACCAATACTCATAAACTGATAGCCCATTTTTTGGTATTCAGCAACTTTGGCCAATGGACCCGTGGTGCCTGCAAACTTCCCATATTTCCTGGCTACTTCCACCACCTTCTGCCTTGCTTCCTGAATTTTGGGATGATCCATATCTCCTGGAGCTCCTATGGCCTGGCTGAAATCTCCAGGGCCGAAAAACAACATGTCAAACCCCTCCAACTGTGCAATGGCTTCCAAATCCTCCAAAGGTTCTGGATCTTCAATCTGAAAAATCACAAAACGCTTTTGATTGGCATCCCGAAGGTAATCTTTGAAATTACCAGCAGCATAGCCACCATCTGCATTCCCTCCATCAATGGCTCTCTTGCCGATGGGATGAAAACGCGTCATTTCAATTACCTTCTTGGCATCTTCCAGGCTCATAATATGGGGCACCATTATACCACTGGCATCCAATTCCAATGGCTTTACATAATCGCTATAACTCCCCCTGGGAACCCTTACTAGCGTATCTTTATTTTGAGATTTGGCAGCCCAAATCTGAGAAGCCAAAATAGACCAATCCTGACCGATATGTTCCTGATCCAACCACAAGCAGTCAAATCCTGCCTGTGCAGCAATTTCCACTACCCGAGCATCTGCTAGGTTTACCTTAAAAGAACAAACGTTTTCTCCCGCCCTTAATTTATTAAGGACCAGGCTTTCTCTCATTTTTATAGTCATATTCATTTTTTTCTTGATCAAATATACCACCACTCACATAGAGACTCTATTACTTTTATTTTAAATAATGATACTATTTTTCGAAATTGGGAAAGAGGTATTTTAGGGTAATAAAAATCGTTGTCAGAAAACTCAGGGTAAATACCAATTTACCATAGGTAAACCTGAAATACTGCTTGTATTCAATAGTCAAGGAATTTGCTCAATTTCAAACCATAGCCTTGCCTTTTCAAAATCCTCTTATCTGGTTTTTAATAGATGGAAGTACACATAGCCTGATACTTTAAACCCGAAATATGCAATAGACCTTCTATTATGTGATGGAATCACTTTAAAATCAGTTACTTCGTTGCTATTTTCGACTTCACCATAGCGGTGCTATGACTCAATCTCCAAATAGCCTGATTTTATTGTGATTACACCACTCATAACGAATCCTATTACATAATCAAGTGGCCAATTGTCCTCCGGCAGAATAGCCAATAAGTACTATTTTTGAAGCATCCCCCTGGTATTTTGCCACATTGGCTTTTACCCCCGAACTGCACATTTTCTAAAAATCATTATTTCCTTATAGGTTTAAACCTAAATAAACCGTAGCCAAACTGCTTATTAAAGTATTCACTCCATTTTTTATCAAACTTTAGATAAAGAAGACAGTTGCCAAAGCTGCGAGAACAATCAATAACAGCCCAGGCAAAATCTCTTTCTTAAGAACTTTATGAGCAGTGGTAAATACTATTGATGCTTTCACCAGGGTATTAGAAACGGCAGCCAATGAAATGGCTTGTATGGCGACATCTGGATCAACACTTCCAGAAACGCGACTCATTTCGGCCATCGAAAGGGTTATGGCATCTACATCAGTAAACCCGGCAACTATAGCCGATAAATAAATACCCTTGTCACCAAAGTTAATCTGAGCAATATTCGCAATAACAATAACAGCCGCATAAAGACCTCCAAAAATTAGTGATTTTTTCAAGGAAAATGGTTTTTCTACTTCAACATTATCCGCTATGGCTTCATGCTTGCCATCTTTATTGTACAAAAACCAACAATACAATCCCCCTGCAATGGCTGCCGAAGTCATAGGTATCCACATGTCTTTTACCAAATTTGTATTGACAACAGCAACTTCTGCTACAATGCGGAGAAACATAGTAATCCATGAAACGATTATAGCAACGGCATAGGCTTTGGAAAGTGTGGAATGTCCTTTGCTTAGCGAGGAAAAGGATAAAGTTACCGCTGTACTAGAAACTAATCCACCTATAAAACCAGTTAAAACTATTGCTTTTCGGTTAGCAATAAGCTTTTTTAGGAAATACCCAACCATTCCAATGGCTGTCACTAAAACAACCATTAACCAGATATTCCTTAATATTAAAACATCAAAGGGAGCAGGTAAAGTAGGTTCATTTGGAAGTACAGGCAGTACAATGGCCGTCATTAAGCCAAATTTGGCCAAGCTGACAATTTCTTCCCGAGTAAGCATTTTACTAAATTCATGCAGCTTCACTTTAAAAGACAGTAAAACCAGAACAATTATTCCCAATGCTACAGCAAGTTCTATTTGTCCATAATAGCAAAAAACTCCTATAATTACCGTCAATAATGCAGCTACCTCGGTGGTCATTCCAAAGTCTCTTTTATTAACAGTCCCTAAATAGGCGACCACTAAAAAAGCCCCTGTAATAACTATAGGAAGAACAAAGCCCCAAGGTGAATTCATTAAATCACCCAACATGGCTGCAGAACAACCTGTAAGCGCAAGCAAAGGGAAGGTTCTAATCCCGCCGAAAAGGAATTGTTGTGCCTCATCGGACTTTTTAAATTCACGTTCCATCCCAATTAGCAAGCCAATAGCCAGTGCCACACCAAAATGGTAAAATAGTTCACCCATAAATTATTTCTATAAATCGCTGTAAGTCTATTTTATGATGGTAATTAAATCATGGTTTGCATTAGCGCTTTAATGTTTCCATCCTTGTAAATTTGTTGTACAAAATCTGAATAACATTTAGCAAAGCGCTCATTTTTACTAAGATCACCAAAAAGGGATTCTTGTTTAATAAAAGCCAGAGTATCAGCTTTGGTCTGTTGGGCTTTTTGTCTTAGTTCAGCAGCCATGGCATCAATAATTTCTATTGGCTGACCATTTTTATCTGTACCTTTGTCGCTGTAATAACACCAAGCAGCAATCACCATAGTGGCATATTGAATGCTTCCCCCTGAATCCAAGTTTTCCTGAAGTGTAGCAATCAAAAATTTAGGCAATTTGGCCGAGCTTTCAGAACAGATACGGCTCACACTGTCTTTTATATTGGGATTGGCAAAACGCTCCTGCAAGCTGTCTTTGTAGGAATTTAAATCTATCCCTTCTAGTTCATCAAGTATTGGTGTGGCTTCCTCATCCATAAATTTTCTTAAATAGGTAACGAATGTATCGTCTTCCATACAGCCATTGATGGTCTTATGTCCATGGATAGCACCCAAGATACCCAAAACAGAATGTCCTGCATTTAGAAGGCGAAGCTTCATTTTCTCATAGGGTTTTACATTAGGAACAAATTGAACGCCTACTTTTTCAAATTCAGGACGCACATTTGAGAAATTGTCTTCCACCACCCATTGAATAAATGGCTCGCAAGTTACCGGCCACTCATCTTGTATACCCACGGATTCCTCTAAATAATCAATATCGGATTGGTTGGTAACCGGGGTAATTCGGTCAACCATGCTATTCGGAAAGCACACCTCTTTTTCAATCCAAAACGCCAGGTCTTTGTCTTGCCTTCGGGCAAAGGAAAGTAACATATCCCTGGCAACATCTCCATTGTGCTGAATATTGTCACAAGACATAACGGTGAATGCCGGCAGGCCAGAATCACGACGCTTTTTTAGCGCCGCAGTCAAAAAACCGTAGATGGTTTTAGGACGCCCAGAATCTTTTAATTCATGTTGAATATCAGGATTCTCAAAGTCAAATTGTCCAGTGGATGGATTAAAATTATATCCACCTTCGGTAATCGTAAGTGAAACAATTTTGGTGTCATGGTGAGCCATTTTATTTATAACCTCATCCGGGCTATCGAATCCTACGTTGAAATAAATTATTGAACCTATTACTTGGGGTTCAATTTTCCCATCAGGATGTTTTACGATTAGGGTGTAAAGCCCATCCTGTTTTTTAAGTACATCATGAATTTTTTGATCACCTTTTCGTAGGCCAATACCGCAAATCCCCCATTCAGGGGAAAAGGCTTTTTCCTGGAGTTTATGGGTATAGTAAGCTTGATGGGCCCGATGAAAACCGCCAACACCAACATGCACCATGCCTGCTTTCAGTTCATTTCTGGCATAGTTAGGGCTTGGAATACGATTGGCTATAGTTTTTAGGTTATTTTGATTTAGTGCTATAGGATTTTTCATTTTAAAGTTGATTTTTTTGCTTTCCTCGTAATAAAGCCCAATAGGCCACAACAAAATAGGTTACAGTACAAATAAATGCCTAACGATAAAATACTTCTCTGTTCTCTAAATAGATAGTTTCATTGGCACTACCAAAAAGGACAATAGAAGCCAAAACCAAAGTAATAAGAAGTGCTATAATACCTAAGCCATTTAACACGCTTGAGAAAATTGATTTATCACTTTTATGCGGGAATTCTAATTTTGATTTTTCCTCCTGAAATTTAGCAATATTTTCATTCCTTAATTTTTCCTTTTCCTCAGCCTCTGGGTATTTCTGTTTGGCACCATAGCGAGCTGCCAGGATGGTATAAATCAGAATTGTAAATATCCATGTAGGAATAAATAAGTAAAAGAAGGACATTACATTGAGTGCATTTAGTCCAAATCCAAACACTAAACCCAATCCCCAAGCAGCTACGGCAGGTGTACTGAATGCCAATTGGCGATAGGACAGCCAATACCGGGTATACCCTATTCTGGGAAAAATTTGGTGTTCTGCAAATACGATGGCCCCTACTGGGACAACCAACAACCCTGCATAGGTAAGGA
Source organism: Cyclobacterium sp. L-R (assembly GCF_056859355.1). NCBI lineage: Bacteria > Pseudomonadati > Bacteroidota > Cytophagia > Cytophagales > Cyclobacteriaceae > Cyclobacterium > Cyclobacterium sp. L-R. Next base: position 18,268 of record NZ_JBSXOH010000097.1, on the reverse strand, counting down.
GCGGAAGTATTTGTGAGAATACGAAAGGAAAACAAGCGATAACGATGGTGACCAAACCCACTACTATGGTTGTTTTCTTTCGCGAATGTGTATAAAAAATTGCCTGAGCAGCCAAGCCAGCTCTGTAAAGATTGGTAATAGCGTTAGTCCATCCCGCCACAATCACGATTACAAATCCAGACCAACCGAGTGCATAATAGGCCACATCTCCGGGGTCTAGTTCTACTATTGATTTCCCTAAAATGACAGCTGCACCAGCCCCCATAATCCCCGCAGCGATCCATGCAACATAATGCCCAAACATCATCCCCGTACTTGTAGCCAGTCCATAAGACTTCTTCTTCGCAAAACGTAAAAGTGCCATATCAATAAGCCCAAAATGGGTAATGGTATTTGCTGCCCAGGCAAAACCAATGACTTCAACCAATCCAATACCAGGCTCTCCGTTACTATCTATTCCTGTCCAAATGGATTGATTTCCCAAAGTAATAAAATCATCCCAGCCAGCAGGTAAGGTCTTGTCCAAAACGTCAAGGCTCAATGCAGGCAAAAGCACCATTGCTCCACTTGTAAACATCACGAACAACCAGGGTGCACAAATACTTGAAAATTCAGAAACGGCATTAAAACCATATAAAGCAATCGTGACCACAACAATTCCTACCGCAAAAACAATCAATATAAACCAGGCATTGGTAGGGTACCAGTTCAACTGGGCGGGAATATCAAAAGCAAAACGAACGGCTGTCGCTGAGACCGTAATCATGGCAGCAGAAATAACCGAAAAGATGATAACATTGGCCCAATTGTAGAGCTTGGTCATCGAATCTCCGGCAATTTTATTGAGATAGGTATAGAGGCTTAGTCTAGTATCCACCGCAATGGGCGAAGTAATAAATGTCCAGCTGAGAACAGCCAAGACATTACCAATCAATAGCCCCAACATGATGTCCATTGTTTTGGCTCCTAATGCAACAAAAGTTGCACCAATGACAAACTCTGTTGCTGCCACATGCTCTGCAGCATACAGTCCTGCAAAATGGGTCCAATCGGGGAGTTTATTTTTGTCAACTGGTAATTGTTCTTCTTCTATGTCTTCAAACTGATCAAAATTGTCGGTCATTAAACTATAAGATTGGGTTTCAATTGTTGTTTGAAAATGGATGTAATCCATCACAGCTTCGCATTCTTTTAGATAAGGAAATGACATTTTAACCCGGATTATGTAATAGAATTTCTCCGCCCTGACAATGTCAGGGGTGAAGCCTGTCCCGTGTTTACGGGAAGTGTTGCAATCGCAAGACAATCAGGCTGTTTGGAGATTTTAGCATAACACCGCTATGGTGAAATTGAAAACAGCAACGAAGTGGCTGATTTTAAAGCGATTTCAGCACGTATAGAATGTCTATTGCATATTTCATGTTTAAGCCTTTCGCAAATCACTTACCAAAATTATGGCAATGCATTTATCTGATAGTACTCCATCCTAAAATTCGCCACCTAAAAGAATCCTCGCTTGAAAGATTCATAAGGCACGATATAATAGATTTCAAATTGTAACCACCCTTTCCCAACCGATGAAAGCGTTTTCCCTCTCTTTCTACACATTGAATATGTAATATATAAAAGACTTTGGATATATAATAACGCAGCCAAATCACATAGCACAGTAGCCATTCCTTTATTTTCAGCTTTACTAAGTAGCAAATCAAACAGTCCTTTCATAACAAATTGGTAAAGTTGATAATTTCCTTACTTTCACGAACACCTTAGAATCTATAACTTAAATCTCAATGATTGGTTACAGTTACTAATGGAAAAGCTCAAATTTCACTGAAGCTTGAAATTGAGAAACCGCTTTTAACCTTAGGTTTAATCACCAGTGTATCAGCTTAGCCCTCTTTAGCTTCTAAGCCATTCAAGTATTCCGCTAACACAAATCCCATACTAAAACAGCCCTGCAAAAGATAACCACCTGTAGGAGCATACCAATCTAGCATTTCACCTATTGCATATGAATTGGGTATTTTTTTAAGCTGAAAATGCTCATCTAGTTCATCCAGGGCAATGCCACCAATGGTAGAAATTGCCTCATCCAATTCTCCAGCGGATTTGATAATAATTGGTACGGATTTGATGGTAGGTACAAGCAGCTCAGGATTTGAAAAGGTATTTTTGTCACAGAATTGCTTTAAAAGGCCAATAGAAGTTCGGTCCAGATTTAAATCTTTGCTTAAAATACCAGTCACTTTAGCCTGTCGGGAACGTTTGTATTTAGCCTTCAACTGATCTATTGTCATAGTAGGCTTTAAATCCAAGTTGATGACAACATTTTCCCCTTCAAATAGTTTTTCTTGAATTCTTCGGCTTAAGGGGTAAATGGCGTTCCCTTCAAGGCCAAATTTAGAAATATTTAACTCACCTTTAGAAAATTGATTCTCAAAACTCAGAGCAATGTTTTTCAATGGCTTTCCTTCGTGAATAGCAATAAAGTTCTCATTCCAATCAACTTCAAAAGCACAATTGGCGGCCTGAAATGGCTGCACCCTAAGGCCTTTCTTTTCAAAGCAATTTTTCCAGCTCCCATCAGAACCAGTCACTTTCCAACTTGCCCCTCCTAAAGCAAATACAACGATATCGGTTGCTACGTCTTCAATATGTTCAAAACACAACTGTCCCTCTTTGTTCCAGCCCTCCCACTTGGTGTCTAACTGAAATTCTATTTCCTTGGCTGATATAATGGCGGTGATTTTATTAAGGACTTCAATAGGTTTTATTCCCATTTCAGGAAAAACCCGATTGCTAGACCCTGTGAAAGTAGAGATATCATGACTCTTCAACCAAGTCACCAGGTCTTGATTGGTAAACTGACTAATGACAGGAGCCATAAACGCTCTTGGAAAGTATTGATCTATGAGGTCGTCTAAGGTGGTATTGTAAGTCAGGTTCAATCCTCCATCACCGGCTACCAAAAATTTACGCCCCACCGTTTTTTTCTTATCAAAAAGTTTTACGCTATACTTCTTTGTGTCTAACTGTGCTGCAAGCATAAGCGCTGCGGCACCTCCTCCTATAATCGTTAAACGCTTCATCTAATAAAATTAGTGGCTTTTAATGTGGGACAATATGTTCATAGGTAAGCCTTATTGAGTTCGGTCCTAACCGGTAAACTTGTAGAAATCTAATGTGATTGGTGGAATAGTTTCAACTCCAAAATCAGGTTTTATTTGACCTTTGGGTTTTTAACTCATTTTCAATGCGCAAAATACGATCTATATGTTTGTCTGCCAATTTTTGATGTAGGACATCAAAAGGAAGAATGGGATTTCGCACATTGGGTGTTGGGTAAATACCTTGCCGGAAAAGCAAACGTTTGAAAAAATGTATGGAGAGGTCCAGGTGTTGATTGGAAAAAGCCAAGACAGGAAGGACCTTCTCAAAAAGAGCTTCTGCATCCTCAGATTTTCCTTCCTCATAAAGGCGGTAGATAGTGGTGTATATATAATTCATGCCAGTAGGCATAAAGGCATGGACACCACGTTGCAGCCCTTCCATCATTTGAGATACTGCCCAACCCCCACTTATATTCAACCTTCCATTGGTCAATTGCAAAATCCGTGAATATTTGGGTCCTGCGGGAATGGTTTCAATTTTCAAACAACGGAAAGCCAGCACGTTTTCGAATAGCTCACAAATTAGCTCATCCGACAAGCCATATCCTGTAGCATCCCAATCTTGAAGCATGATCATTTCTGGATCAAGCTCAGCCAATTCCATAAAATGATTTCTAAACTGATTTTCGTTAACAAATGGAATTTGAAACAGGATATTTTTACAACCAAGCTTAAGATAAGATTTTATTAGGGCCTTGCTTTTGGATAAGTCCTGTTCCCCTGCCCCACCGATAACAGGTATTTTGCCCTCTACAGTCTCCAAAACCATAGACAACATATTCTGACGTTCTATATGGGATAATTTATACACTTCCGCGGCCATGGCAGGCACCAAAACGCCTGCAACACCTGCCTCCAAAGCTTCTAGTACATTAACTTTTAAAGCATCAAAGTCAATGGAATCCTCCTTGGTAAATGGTGTATTGAGCACTGTTACAATCCCCTTTAAAGGATAAAGCTCTTTTTCAACCGATGATTTGTCATAGGCTTGCATATTTATTGTTTAATCAGCCATACATCGGTAACGCGTGATTGCTTTCTCCAATTTAGATGTTCTTCATCCGGTTTATCAAAACTTAATTTTAATTCACCATCCTTGATCAACGCTTTAGAAAGTGGGAATTCTTTAAATTCTTCAAAGCCTTTTTCATATTTTGTAGGTTCCAACAATTGGCCATTGGCTCTTAAAAGCGCTTCACCAAAACCGGAAACCCTGATCATATAATTGGCATTTGGGTCCAAACCATTGTATGCTAGGGCTGGGGTAAACTGGAACAGTTGGGTAGACAATCTTTTTCTACTTCGGCCCTCATTCTCCCATAAAAAGTCAATGGCATCATCTGTTTTGGAAGTAACATGTTTGGCATCAGCACTGGATACATTGTCATAAAAGCTACCTTCCCCAGGAAATTCATAGGTGCTTATGAATTCCAATCGGTCTAATTTTTCTGCTTCAGAATCAAATGCCTTAATTTTATTGAACTCATCTTCTAACCACCACCTATTGTTTAAGGGGTAATCAATAAAATCCAAGACGGCACCTCTCTCAGCACTTCTTGCCTGATATTTCTCAACGCTGGTCTGCGCACCAATGGATTGAAATAGTTTTTCTCCATAGGAAAAAACCTCCTTTTTCAGTTCTTGTGAGACCATTTCAGAATCCGCTTTATCAAGATGACGCAAGGCTTCTTTCATGGCTTTGTCCGCTCCAATGGAGTTGGCGTTGGCCAGTATTTCATAAGCTTCCACTTCCAGCCCTTTTTCGAAGGCAAGCCTATCCTGAATATAGGCATCGTAATAGGCCCGCATCACCAATTGCTGCCACCTCCAATTATCTACCAATTGGGGATTATTTCCTTCCAACCTTTTCCATAAGGCCAGGCTTTCTTTGATTGAGGTGTTTTTCAGGACAGGACCATCCCAATTTTTTTCCAAGGCAAATATGCCTTGAGTTGCTTCTTCTGCCACTTCCGGGCCAAAGTAAAATTGAGAATATTCAAGAACAATTTCTTGGGGGTCTTTACTCGCATCCCAACCCAGTTGGCTCCAAATCGCCTTATTAACATCATCATGAGAACCATCAGAATAGGTGATAAAACCATCAGTATATTTTGAATCTCTGTTGAAAATTTCGGTATACATTAGTGGTTGTGGGTTAGTAGGCTCTCTTCCTAAAGTCAATGCAAATGCCTGGTCCCAGTTATCTACAGGATATTGACACCTTACCGTATGGGTAATGTCTGGATAAAAACGATGTAGGTATTTTTCAGGCAATAACTTTCTCTCCAGATGAATTGGAGGACTACTGGGCCCATAAACCAATCCTCTGAGCCAATCAGGGTTATTTTTCTCTAAGTATTCGAAAAAATAATCAACTTTTTCTTTATTAAACCCCTGCAAAGAAACCCAAATACCTGCATCCGGATGATACTTTTTCAATATTTCCGACAAATCGTTTAAATAGGGTATTAATTGGGCCGGATGGTTTTCTCCTGGGTCTCCACCCGGAACAAATACCCCATCTAATCGAGGACATTTAGCATAAAATGCTTCTTGCTCTTCAAGCCCCTGCAAGTGGGCATTTTTTATAGTCAAATCATTTGGTGCAGGTGTCCAAACCCAATATTCGGCATCGTATTTTTCGCAAATTCTGCTAAGTTCCACTTCCATGATCTGTGGATCAATCTTAAAGTGGGGGCTCGAATTTGCTGCCTGAAAAGGAATGTTTTCAAAACTATTGGCACCAAAAAGTACCTGTTCTCTAAAATGTTGATCGAATTGCTCCACCGTCCAGGCATCCCAGGAATTGGCAGTATTTCGATAGCCAAACTGGTGACCACGTAGGGCATATTCTGGCGCTTCTGAAAAATCAATATTAGAATCAATGGAAATATTTCCTTTTTTCATTTTGGCTGTTCTTAGCAATTTTCCAATACCATAAAGAACCCCTCTCGCATCTGCTCCAAGGATCCATAGTGTATTATGCCCGTCCTTAGACGCATGGTAAATGCGGTAACCTTCTTTTTTTAACTCCTGAGCATCTTCAGCACTTTTAAAAGGTAGCTCTTTTCCAAACAATTGATTATCGGATGAAAGGGCAAGGGCAATGGTGATATTAGAATCCCAATTGGTATTTTTTTCCAGAGAAATCCCCGTGCGTTTTTCAATTTCTTCAATAAGTACAGTTGCTGAAGTTTCTTGTATGGAGGATTTAATATTGGGCGATATTAAAATCTTTGCAGAAGTTAGATTTAGGTCTTTAGCCCCTTCAGGTGTACAGGACATTAAAGTACCTGCAACCAATAATATCAGCAAAATAGCTCGTTTTATTTTCATTATTTCTCAACCATTTAATTTATTGAATCGGGTAGTTTCAGCTCTCCCAAAGCTGTTCTCTAACTAGGGTTTTGCATAAACCTATTAGACTCCAATATTTAATACTCTTGATTAGACCAATCCTACCAATGAGAGAAGCTGAAAAAGGTAAAACATCTTCCAAAAAACAGGTAATACCTAACTATTGTCTATTGAGACTAATAGTAACCAAATCAAAATGAAACCGTTGCGGACAACTTTTCGCCTTTTTCACAAAAATACAAAGAAATTAAAATTTACTCCCTACCATATTAGCATTCAAATTTGGGTAAAATTGCTCTTTTGGGACTGGATGGGTCACTTGGTATTAGATTTACCTATAGACAAAAAAAGAAGAAATGGAACAGAAGTATCAAATCAAATTTTTAAGTATTGTAAAGTAGAAAGTACTTCCTTCATTTTCTATGGAATCTACCCATATTTCCCCACCATGCATATGTGCTATTTTTTCACAATGCGCCAAACCTATACCAGTTCCTTCGTAATTACTGCGTTTATTGAGCCGTTTAAAAATAGCAAAAACATCCTGCTTGTTTTTTTCCGGAATACCAATACCATTGTCTTTTACTGAAAATCTCCAATAATCTAAACTGTCTTGAACTGATACATGAACTTTTGGGCAAGTTCCTGGTTTTTGAAATTTTATCGCATTGCTAATTAAATTCTGAAACAGTAGTCGTAGTTCAATTTTATAAGCTTTTAATAAAGGAAGTTTATCTGATGTAACCACCGCCTTTTCTCCTTTGATAACAGTAGTCAGGTCAATAATTATTTCCTGAATTATTTCATTGCTATCAACAATTTTTATTTTTTTTGTTCGACCAATTCTGGAGTAATCCAAAAGCCCTTTAATTAATTCGCTCATTCTATCAGTCGCCTCAATCATAAATTCAAGCGATAGTCTGGCATCCTCATCTAACTTGCAGGAATATTCATCATTTAAAATATCAATTATACTTCTGACTGTTCTCAAAGGTTCCTGCAAATCATGGGAAGCTATATAGGTGAATTGTTCAAGCTCCTTGTTTCTTTGTTTAAGACTTTCAAATTGAACAGCCATTTGGGTGTGTTGGGTAATATCTTGCCTAATGGTTAAAAACTGATAAATTTCATTCCGTTCATTTTTAAATGGGACAATAGCAGTATGGACCCAGTAAAATTTTCCATCCTTGGTCTTGTTTTTAATTCCTCCAAGCCATATTTCACCACTTTTTATGGTAGCCCATAATTCTTTGAAAAAATCCTCCGGATGATAACCAGACTTGTTAACGCTATGTTTTTTACCAATCAGTTCATTCCGGTCATACTTTGAAACTTCACAAAATTTATCATTAACGGAAATTATTTTGCCATTCACATCAGTAATATCTACTAGAAAACTACTATCCAAAGCCTCTTTGTACTGTTGTATTTCTTTGGTTGAAGCATGAAATGCTCTTTCAAACTTTTCTTTCTCCTGCTCTTTCTTATTAAATTGAATCCCTACCACAAATACATAACTTACTGAAACAAAAACAGCAATTACAGCATAAATAATAACCCCACTATTCAGACCAACTACATTATTATTAATTAGATACAGCAGTGTGAAGGTCATCACTACAATCATGAAAAAATTATAAGGGGCTACCACTTTTAACAATTTGCTACCTGCATAATTGCCAAATAGCAAATCATTAAACGCTTGAGGGGCATTTTTATGTGACAAGATCGCGGAAAGCCAGAAAAACAATAAAGAGGTGAAAAATGGTATGGGTATCAGAAAACTGGCACTGTCCCCTGGGATATTTAAAACAAAAATAATAACCGAAGCAGTGTTTAGTAATAGTATGGCGAATAAAATAAATTGGGTAATTAGCTTTACTCGTTCAGATTTAGAATAAATTGCCCAAACAGCCCCCCCCATCAAAAGGAAGGAGAGCGCAGTTGCTACTGTCATACTTCCTGATACTTTTACAAAATAACCTACACTTATAGCTGAATTAGCTAAAAAGACATCAAGAATGGTTATTAGAGAAATAATCAAAACACCAATAATGGCTGCTCTGTTTAGGAAAATAAAAAATAAGGATCTTCTTTGAGAAGCCAATATGCCCAGACTTAATAAAAAGAAAGAAAATGCAGTAATAAGGTCCATTGGTGGACTACCAAGAATAAGGCCTGATATCGAATTTAATCCAAGTATCCACAACAATATAACAGCTATACTAAACGCCAATGTTATTAAGCCTATATTTTTTAAGTTCTTTGCCTTCCTAGCATTAAGTTTTGTGATCATATAGTTATAAAAGTAAATCGAGATTACAAATTATTAATAGCTTCCAAAACGATCTATTTTCCTGAAAAGAATCCCTGAATAAATACCTCTTACCCTATAGGTAGCGTTTATTCTAATATAATGGATTGTATAATAAGAATTTATCATCAAAAAAATCACCATAGTTCATATTCATTTTCAATATTTTATAAAAAATAATTTACAAAAACCAATTATATTTAACAAATGACGAACATTACCAACTAAATCAATTAAAAATAATGATTTTAACATTTAAAAAAAACAATATATTGAATCAATTGGAAGTAAGGCTAAACTACATTAGGCAGTAAAATGGTTATATCCAGTTATAAATAGCCAGTATTTTAGAGTGAAATATCAGAAAATCCACAAAAAAAGGGTGTACTATATAATTCTTAATGTTGATTTATCCAATTGTAACATTCAAACACTATTTTCAACATAACTACCCTGGCCTACTGATTTTATTACTTCTTCCTAAATCTTGTAACTTTGCCCCTACACCAATCGCCCTCATTAGGTTAATGCTATTTAGGTATCACTTTCCTTAACCTAAAAACAATCAAATTGACTTTATTTCCATACAATTACCCATGTATTCAATGACTTGGAAAACACCTTTCATTATGCCCAAACTAAAGAGGCTTTCACTTGAGTCGGAACACCCTGCCATTTCTTGAATATTTTACTCTATCACATAATCCAAAGAGACCCTAAATTCTAATTACTCTGTTTTTAAAAGCTAGGTTTAAACCAGAATCCTCCAAATTTGAGCGACTAAAAAAGTTACAATAAAGCCAGCAATAACCGGTAATATTGACGCTAATACGGTCCATTTCACGGAATTTGTCTCTTTGTAAATGGTATATATTGTCGTACTGCATGGATTATGCAATAAACTAAACAACATTACATTTACTGCCGTAAGTAAAGTCCAACCACCTGACTTCAAAATTTCTGCTGTGGCTGAAATAGAGTCCAATTCAAACATTACCCCATCTCCAACGCCTCCAGCAACACCTGTTACCATTACGGTAAGCATCAATATGGTAGGTATTACGATTTCGTTGGCAGGAATGGCCACAATATAGGCTAGGAGGATAACGCCATTTAAGCCTAATAAAAAGCCAAATCCATCAAAAGAATCAACTAACCAGGAAGCAACACTTTGATCACCAATAAAAATATTAGAAATCAACCAAATCACTGCTCCTGCAGGGGCTGCAAAAACAATTGCACGCCAGAGTACGATCAAAGTTCTATCTATTAGTGAGGTATAAATTGTTTTCCAAAAAACAGGTGGTCTATAAGGAGGCAACTCTAAATTAAAAGTTGAAACTTCCCCTTTCAACACAGTTTTGGACAATGCCCAAGAAAAGAAAAACATAAAGGCAATACCCAAAACAGCTATACTTATTACGGCAATTAAAGACGCTAAGCTTGAATAAGAGGCTGGAACCACAGCACCTATAAATATGGTGGCCAATAATATTTGGGTAGGCCAACGTCCATTACACAAAGAAAAATTATTTGTGATAATGGCAATTAAACGTTCCCTAGGACTGTCAATAATACGGGTTGCAACCACTCCCGCAGCATTACAATCAAAGCCCATACTCATTGTAAGCGCCTGCTTGCCATGAGCCCCGGACTTCTTAAAAAGATTGTCCATATTGAATGCAACTCTTGGCAAATATCCAAAATCTTCCAAAAGGGTAAATAACGGAAAAAAAATAGCCATTGGTGGCAACATTACAGCTACGACCCAAGCTAAGGCCAAATAAACGCCATCAAACAAAAACCCGTTTAACCATCAAGGAAAGCCAACATTGGCGCCAAGACTTTTCAAGAATGGGTGAATATTGTCTAACAGCAATGTGGCTAACATGGAAGAAGGGTAATTGGCCCCAATAATAGTCAGCCACAAAACAACTCCTAAAATAAAAAGCATGATAGGGAAGCTCCAAATTCTACTGGTAACAACCTTGTCAATTTTAGCATCTAGTCTAAATTTAGATTTTTCATTGTCTCTGGTAACTGCATCCTCTACAATTTTAGAAGCATCTGAATAAATACTTTCGGCTAAATTATCATGAAAATCATCTCCAATTTCCCACCGCAACTCTTCTGATAATGCGATTATCTCATCTATTTTTTTAGTACTCATCGGTTGCTATATTGCCTGTTTTTAACGCTTCTATTATCTGAGTATCTCCTTCCAATAATCTAAAAGCAATCCATCTGCTATTAGAAATATTGGGGTATTCCTTTTGAATTGTTTCACTCAATTTCTGAACTGAATGCTCAATATTTTTAGGGATGTTTTTTATCCTGCGAGGTTTGCATTTAATCTTTCCATTGGCTAATTCACTAATGGTTTGAATGAGTTCCGGAATACCTCTTTGAAACCGTGCACTAGTTGGAACAACAGGAATCCCAAGATCTTTTGATAAAATTCTGGTATCTATTTTAATATTATTTCTTTCTGCCTCATCTATCAAGTTCAGGCATAAAATGGCATTATTGGTGATTTCTAAAATTTGCAAAACAAGGTTTAAATTTCGTTCTAATCGGCTGGCATCTGCAACAATCACCGTAACTGTAGGTTTCCCGAAGAGGATAAAATTTCTCGCAACTTCTTCATCTTCCGAAGTCGATAATAAAGAATAGGTTCCTGGCAAATCTACCAGTTTATATTTTTGATTATTGTATTCAAAAGCACCTTCAGCTCTCAACACGGTTTTTCCAGGCCAATTACCCGTATGTTGTCGTAAACCAGTAAGGGCATTAAAAACCGTACTTTTACCTGTGTTTGGATTGCCAGCAAGTGCCACAACAAAATCAAAATCATCGGTTTTTACGCCTAGTTTTTTAAGTCCATCAGCATTAAAAAGGCCACAAGTTTCACAAGCACTATTCGTTTTATTTTCCATTACTCTTTTCTGTTTATTAAAATTTTTGACGCTTGGTCTTTCCTTAAAGCAATGGCTGTTCATTTTATAAAGTATGCTTTTGGGTCACCTAAAGGGTTTAATAAATCAATGGCTACAGTTGCGCCTTTTACGAAACCTAAATCTAACAATCGCCTTCTGCTTTCTCCTCTACACTCTTTCGATAATCCCACAATTATTGCCTTTTCATCTAAATTTAAACTGGATAAACGGGCAATATTTTCTTCTTGTAATTCAACTTTTTCTGATAATGATATGGTAATATTCCCAGCTACTATTGGCGCTAAAACAAATTGTTCGCCCTCTGAATGAAAGACTACACGGGTATTGTTGTTTTCTATAATTCTAATAGTGGAGTATAAATGGATGTTTTCTGCTAAAATCTGTCTGTAAATAATATCTGGCTCATCTTCTATATGAATGATTTGGCCAATATCATTTACCTTAAGCGATGATAAGGGCAGTCCCCTCTTGCTTTTCATTTTTCCCTTACTTGTTGGTATGGGGTCACCATGCGGATCAAATCTAGGGTTACCCAATAGGTCAGAGAGCTTGTCTATCTCGGATTCACTTAATTCATGTTCTTTTTCTTCTGCTCGTTCATGCCATTCTTCTTTACGGAAACCAGTTTTTTCAGATAAGTATTTTTCCCACAATCGATGGGCTCTTATGATTTGAAAAGCATATTCATTCCCATTTGGAGTTAGTTTATAACTGTCTTTTTCTAGTACAATCAATGCATTGTCCATCATTTTTTTGAGACTTTCAATAATCAATGAATTGGAAAAATTTAACGAATTTATCAGATCGCTAGTTGTTATTGAGTTATTGGATATTTGATTGTGATACAAGAACTTTAATATGTCCTCAATGATTACTTTATCTTTTTGTTTATAACTACTTTTCAGTACAAAGTAAATCCCCTTTTTAGGTCTGAAAGCAAAAAAAAGCACCAAACAAATTCCGAAAAAAATGGCCAGAGCTGTTATAGGGTTATAATTCATCTTTTAAATTAAAAATTTCTTATTAGGTTTTCAGAAATATAAAATTGCCATTTATCTATTTCAATCTTGAATGAATTGCCGAGCTATTCGACATTAAACACTCTAATATGATTAGCAAGGGTAAGCTTACTTTTGATTAAGTTATAAACAATACTTGTAAAAGCAGTTTTTTCAACAAAACCCCTCTCCTTTTCAATCTTGCGGTAATAAAATAAATGATTTAAAATGGGTGCAATATTAGTATCAGAAAACAGACTGCGAGGAGGGTCAACTTCTGAAGAATTCAAACCCAACATATGAAATAGAAAATCTACTAGGTGCAAGAAACTACAATCATCCTGAATTCCTTACGATTACAACACTTCCCGTAAACAGGGGACGGGCTTTCCCCTGACTATCGTCAGAGCGGAGAAATTCTATTTCATAATCCGGATAAATAAGAATCCTATCAATTTGTCAATTTTCCCAAATACAGTTGTTCAAATTGGTATGCAATCTCCTATTCTTAATCGATAATGTTATAAAGTTAAGTTATTTAGGCAACTATTATTGTATCCCCTAATATGATTTTCTTCTGATTTTCACTCTTTAACCTATATGAACCGATAAAGTTTCCTGCCTTTTTTGAGCCTGCCCCGTTCTTTCTTCAGAGGAATTACTGTAACTACAATAAAAGCAGGTCATTTGAGGACTGAACCATAGTTTCGCCTTGCTTAATTGCCAGAGCGGAAACAACATACAATAACCTGACTTATAATTTTTTACAGCCTATAACCCAAGGTCTATTGAATTTTTGGTTTTAATGAAAGTAATGTAGAAATACGATCTCATTGAGAAATTGGCATGAAAACAAGAGCATATAATAAGTATTTCAAACAAAATAAGCCATGTCATAAAATGCTCCTTTCTGACAATGGCTGTATATTAGCAAACGTAAAAAATACTTTCGGGAAGAAATCCCATATCAATTAGCATAAATTATGAAGCGCATATTTTCAAACTTACTCTTTAAAGTTTTTCTTGCCATAGTATTGGGCATTGTTTTCGGACAGTATTTACCTGAATCTATAAATAGAATTTTCACCACCTTTAATGCATTTTTCGGACAGTTTCTAAATTTCGCTATACCCTTAATTATTATGGGATTAATAATGCCTGCAATAGCTGATTTAGGAAAAGGTGCAGGAAAATTATTGTTAATGACTGCTGCCATTGCATATGGTTCCACCTTGTTCTCAGGTTTTATGACCTATCTTACTACTTCCGGGATATTCCCCATGCTCTTGGAATCGCATGTCAATGGAGCTGCTCCAATTGCTGAAGAGGGACCTCAATTAACACCTTACTTTAGTATTAGCATTCCTCCCATACTCGACATCATGTCAGCCCTTGTTTTAGCCTTTGTAGTTGGAATAGGTCTTTCTACTCAGGAAGAATCAAACCTAAAATGGATGGTGAGAGACTTTCAAAAAATCATCATGCAATTGATTGAAAATGTAATCATCCCACTCTTGCCGCTTTTCATTTTGGGTATTTTTGCAAAAATGTCCTTTAGCGGACAAGTCTTTTCAATACTTTCCGTATTCATTAGCATTATTGGGGTAATTTTTGCCTTGCACGTTCTACTATTGCTATTTCAATACATCATAGCAGGATTGGTTTCAAAGAAAAATCCTATTAAGTTACTGATCACAATGATGCCTGCCTATTTCACCGCATTGGGGACACAATCTTCTGCGGCTACCATCCCGGTAACCTTAGAACAAGCACTTAAAAATGGTGTTTCTGAGAAAATCGCTGGCTTTGTTATCCCTTTATGTGCCACCATTCACCTATCCGGCAGCATTATGAAAATCACTGCTTGCGCCATGGCATTGATGATTCTGTACGGAATGCCTTTTGGTTTCACACTCTTTGCCGGATTCATTTTTGTTTTAGGTATAGCTATGATTGCTGCACCGGGAGTGCCCGGCGGGGCCATTATGGCCGCTGTTGGTATCCTTCAATCCATGTTAGGGTTTAACGAAGAAATGATTGGCATTATGATCGCTTTGTACATTGCCATGGATAGTTTTGGCACCGCCTGCAATGTGACCGGAGACGGGGCAATAGCTATAGTGATGGATAAGGTAACCAAAGAAAAGTTGGCCGCTTAATACTGAAATAAGATTTATCTTTCTATATAGGTGGAGCCTCTTCTTCACAATCAATCACAACTAATTCTATTGCCTATTTCGGGTTTAATAAACAGCTGATTTCAATAGGGAAATCCTAAGAATCATTACGTAAAACAATAAAAAATCGGCTTGGATAGATCATCAAAGCCGATTTTTATTATAAACTGAAGCAACTTGATTATTTCAAATCAAACCGATCAGCATCCATTACCTTCGTCCAAGCCTTTACAAAATCATTTGCAAATTTTTCCTTGCTATCGTCTTGTGCGTATACTTCGGCATACGAACGTAAAATAGAATTGGAACCAAAAACCAGATCCATACGCGTAGCGGTCCATTTTACTTCACCCGTATTTCGGTCGCAAATATCATAAAGCCCCTGCTCCTTCGGTTTCCATGTGTTCCCCATATCTGTCAGATTAACAAAGAAATCGTTTGTTAAAGCTCCGACATTATCGGTAAAAACACCATGTTTAGTATTGCCATAATTGGTACCCAACATACGCATACCACCAACAAGCACCGTCATTTCCGGTGCAGTTAGTCCCATTAGCTGGGTTCGATCGAGCATCAATTCCTCAGAACTTACGACGTAGTCTTTTTTGCTGTAGTTGCGATATCCATCAGCCAATGGTTCTAGTGGATCAAATGAATCTGCATCTGTCATTTCATCGGTAGCATCTCCTCTACCGGGTGAAAAAGGAACAGTAATATCAAAACCTGCCGCTTTGATGGCTTGCTCTACACCTAGATTCCCTGCCAATACAATGGTATCAGCAATACTGATCCCAAATTCAGCAGCGATAGGCTCGAGTACAGACAATACATGGGCCAAACGCTCAGGTTCATTGCCTTCCCAGTCTTTTTGAGGGGCTAAACGAATTCTGGCCCCATTGGCTCCACCACGCTTATCAGAATCCCGATAGGTTCGTGCACTGTCCCATGCGGTAACCACCATCTCTGCAATTGACAAGCCGGATTCGGCAATTTTTTCCTTTACAGCTTCCACATCATAATCCGCTTTTCCGGCAGGAACAGGGTCTTGCCATATCAAATCTTCCTCCGGCACATCAGGGCCAAAATACCTAACTTTTGGTCCCATATCCCTGTGAGTTAATTTGAACCAAGCACGAGCAAAGGTTTCTGAAAAATATTCATGATCATTCATAAATTTCAAGCAGATCTCTTTGTAGATAGGGTCCACCTTCATTGCCATATCAGCATCCGTCATCATTGGATTTAGACGGATACTAGGATCCTCAACATCTACAGGTTTGTCCTCTTCTTTTATGCTTACCGGTTCCCACTGCCAAGCTCCTGCAGGACTTTGCCGAGGCTCCCATTCATGGTTGAACAGCATTTCAAAAAACCCATTGTCAAATTTGGTAGGGTGGGTTGTCCATGCACCTTCTAGGCCACTTGTCACTGCATAGCGACCTTTTCCGGTTTTGGTAGGATTGTGCCATCCCAAGCCTTGTTCTTCAACATCCGCAGCTTCAGGTGCCGGGCCCAAAATGCTTGCATCACCGTTGCCATGTGTTTTGCCTACCGTATGTCCTCCGGCAGTTAAGGCAGCAGTCTCTTCATCATTCATGGCCATCCGGGCAAAGGTTTCACGGATATGTGCCGCTGTTTTTAAAGGATCTTGTTTACCATTGACTCCCTCCGGATTCACATATATTAAACCCATTTGCACTGCAGCCAAAGGGTTTTCCATGGTTGATGGATTCTCCACATTGTCATATCGCTCATCACTTGGTGCCAACCATTCTTTTTCAGCTCCCCAATAAGTATCTTTTTCAGGATGCCAAATATCTTCCCTTCCAAAGGAGAAACCATAGGTTTTTAACCCCATGCTCTCATAGGCTATGGTTCCTGCCAGTATAATTAAATCCGCCCAACTGACTTTATTGCCATATTTTTTCTTAATGGGCCAAAGCAATCTTCTGGCTTTGTCCAAGCTAACGTTATCGGGCCAAGAATTTAAGGGTGCGAAACGAAGGTTTCCTGCACCACCGCCACCACGCCCGTCAGAAATTCTATAGGATCCGGCTGAATGCCAAGACATACGAATAAATAAGCCACCGTAATGTCCCCAATCTGCCGGCCACCATTCCTGACTATCAGTCATAAGCGCATGCATGTCTTTTTTTAATGCCTCTACATCTAGCTTTTTTAACTCATTTTGGTAATCAAAATCCTGTCCCAAAGGATTTGTTTTGCTGTCGTGTTGATGCAGAATATCGAGATTGAGGGCATTTGGCCACCAACTCATAACTGAGGCGTTGACTGAAGTATTTCCGCCATGCATCACAGGGCATTTACCGGCCGAACTACCATTGGCAGAGGTATTGTCGTTGCCTTCAGCAATGGTTACGCCTTCATCCTGTTTTTCATGGTGCGGGCATTTGCTTTCTTCCTGTGATGATTTCGGGTTTTTATTATTCTCCATATTCAAAAGGTTTATTGTTTTACATTCATTTATAAACTTAATTTGAGTTTTTGCTCATTTATCATTGCAAATAGTATTTATAACACTTTCTCTGGTTTTATGTTTTCTAAATAAACCGCAACTTGGCAATTTTATACTCCTGTGAGGCCCAATTAAAAGACAGGACATTTAACCTAAAAACACCAATTTCGAAGTTAAATATTAGAATAGATTATTCTTAACTCCCACAGTACCCCATATAAAAAAGCTATTCCCGGGTACAATCCCTTAAGCTGTTCATTGTCAATTACAAAATAGTAATTTCTTACAGAATTTCAGCAAGAGATCGAATAAATTGTTATTTAAAACCCTTTTCAATACAGAACACCAATTGCATATTCAGTATTAATCTATACAATTCTTGGTTCAATTTTTTTTGATCCAGGGACCGAAATCATACTACTTTAGTAACTGCATTTCACAACTATTTTGATGGATCACTTTAAGGCTATTTTTTATTATACTCCACAATTCTAAATTACTAGCGAAGTTTATCCTTTTAGGATCATGCCTAATGGTTTTAATTATAAGTTTTTCTATTTTTAGAGTCTTTTCAAGATTAGCAAAAGCCCTTTTGTAAGATCGGATTTCATTATTTTTCCAAGTAGTAATGGATTAAACCCGGATTATGTAATAGGATTTCTCCGCCCTGACAAGGTCAGGGGTGATGCCTGTCCCGTGTTTACGGGAAGTGTTGCAATCGCAAGAAAATCAGGCTGTTTGGAGATTTTAGCATAGCACCGCTATGGTGAAATTGAAAGCAGCAACGAAGTGGCTGATTTTGAAGCGATTTCAGCA
>NZ_JBSXOH010000096.1:0-100548 GCF_056859355.1 Cyclobacterium sp. L-R | reverse complement strand
AACCCGAAATATGCAATAGACAATCTATTAAGTGCTGAAATCGCTTCAAAATCAGCCACTTCCTTGCTGATTTCAATTTACCCATAGCGGTGCTATGCTAAAATCTCCAAACAGCCTGATTTTCTTGCGATTGCAACACTTATCACGAATTCTATTACATAATCCGAGTTAAAATTAGTCACCTTTTATTAATTTATTAAATGAAAAACCGAAAAATTAACTTAGAAGAAAGGGAAATACCAGAAAACTGGTACAATATCATTGCGGATATGCCTAACAAGCCATTGCCGCCATTAAATCCAGGAACCATGGAACCACTTGGGCCTGAAGCTTTGGCTCCTTTGTTTCCAGAGGCCTTGATCAAACAAGAGATGACCACTGATAAGTGGGTCTCGATTCCTGATGAAGTTAGAAATATGTATTCCATATGGAGGCCTACTCCAATGTACAGGGCTTATGGTCTGGAAAAAGCTTTAGATACACCTGCAAAGATTTATTATAAATATGAAGGAGTCAGTCCTTCGGGTTCTCATAAGCCAAATACGGCTATTCCCCAAGCTTATTACAATAAACAAGAAGGGGTAAAAAGAATAACCACGGAAACAGGTGCAGGTCAATGGGGTAGTGCTTTGAGCTTTGCTTGCCAGCATTTTGGGATTGAATGTGATGTTTATATGGTTAGACTTTCCTATAATGACAAGCCATATAGGAAAATGATGATGAATACCTGGGGGGCTAATGTATACCCATCTCCATCAGACAGAACCGAAGCCGGAAGAAGAATTCTGGCAGAGCATCCAGATTCTCCAGGAAGTCTTGGTATTGCTATTTCGGAGGCAGTGGAAATGGCTGCTACTAGGGAGGATACAAAATACGCTCTCGGAAGTGTCCTTAACCATGTGAAATTGCACCAAACTATTATAGGACTAGAGGCCATCAAGCAGTTGGAAAAAGCAGGTAGTGATATGCCCGATATTGTTATTGCTCCATTTGGTGGAGGATCAAACTTCGCGGGGCTTTCTTTTCCGTTTTTAAGATTAAACTTAGAGGGGGGGAAAAATATCCGTTGTATAGCGAGTGAGCCCTCATCTTGCCCTAAACTTACTCGAGGAGTTTTTAGATATGACTTTGGAGATACAGCAGGTATGACACCATTATTGCCAATGTATACACTTGGACATGATTTCATCCCAGCCCCTATTCACGCAGGAGGCCTTAGATACCACGGTGCAGGCGTGATTGTTAGTCAATTGCTAAAAGATAAGCTGATTGAAGCCCAGGCGCATGACAACCTGGAAATATTTGAAGCAGGTGTACTTTTTGCAAGGTCGGAAGGTATTATTCCAGCTCCTGAAGCCAATCACGGTATTGCCACAGCTATCAAAGAGGCCAAAAAGTGCAAGGAAGAAGGTGTTTCCAAAACCATCTTATTTAATCTTTGTGGACATGGGAATTTTGACATGAAGGCCTATGATGATTATTTCTCTGGTAAAATTAAAAGTCATGAACTTAGTCAGGAAGAGATAGATAAATCCATTGCAAAATTAAATACTCCCGAAATCCCTGCTTAAGGGAAGTGGAATTCACTAGATGGATAGGAGAACATTTATGAAAAAAGGAGGCTTAGCCTGTGGCGCATTGGCACTGCAGGATAGTGCTCCTTTTTTAGATTTACAGCACTTAGATAAGGATAAAATCCCTTTGATAGATACCCATCTTCATTTATGGGATTTAGGTCATTTGGATTACCCCTGGTTGAAAAATCCTGAAAATCCCCTTTCTCGAAATTTCTTAATAGCAGATTATCACGAGGCAACTGCAGGATTGCCAATAAAGAAAATGGTATTTGTAGAATGTGGGCGCGCACCAAACCAATACTTACAGGAGGTAGATTGGGTGCTGGGAATTCAAGAAAAAGACAAGAGAATTGCAGGAATGGTAGCCTATTTCCCCTTAGAAAAAGGAGCTTCTGGTCTGAGGGAAATGGAAGCTTTGGCCGAAAGAAAAATTGTAAAAGGTATTCGCAAAGCTTTTATGCCTAATCATAAGGCATTTTTAGAAGGGGTGAAATTGCTTAGCAGGTTTGGATGGTCTTATGATCTCAATATTCGTACAAAGGATCTTCCAGCTGCATATGTGTTTGCCAAAGCTCACCCTGATCAAATTATAGTTTTGGATCATATTGCAAATCCTGATATTGGAAACAATGAATGGCAAGACTGGAGGAAAGGCATCTCAGCCTTTTCTAAATTGGAAAATGTGTCCTGTAAAATTTCAGGAATGCTAACCAAAACAAATCCCTCAGAGGAAAGTATAGATCAAATGAAACCCTATTTTGAAACTGTTTTAGATGTATTTGGTATGGATAGAGTACTCTTTGGGGGAGATTGGCCGGTTTTATTAAGGGCTGCAAGTTACCAAAAATGGGTACATGACTTTTATGAAATGGCCCATGCCCTGACACCAAATGAAAAGCAAAAACTATATCACCACAATGCCAAACAAAAGTATAAGCTCTAAGGGGTTAAACTTTAATTAATATCCAAAAAGGAAATTATAGATAGTTTTTTTATATTTATTTAATCAAAAAAATTAACGATGCTTGAAAAACCAAATAATAATAAAACTCCTGATTCAAGGAGGGATTTCATTAAAAGTTCTTCCTTAGCAGCAGCGGGATTTTTTATTGTCCCAAGGTTTGTGTTAGGAGGTAAAGGACATGTGGCGCCAAGTGACAAGGTAAATGTTGGGATGATAGGGGTAGGGGGCAAAGGAAGGCAAAATGCCCAAGACTTGATGAAGTTAGATGATGTACAAATTACTGCTATAGCTGATCCTGCTGAATACTGGGACTTGGCTAATTTTTACTACAAGTCCATTGCAGGTAGACATCCAGTAAAACGAATGGTGGAAGACCATTATGAAGATAAAACCGAGAATTTTAAGGTAAATGAATACCTGGATTTTCGTGAAATGCTTGAGAAGGAAAAAGGCTTGGATGCAATTTGTTGTTCTACACCAGACAATACTCATGCTGTTATTACTTATGCTTCTATGAAGTCTGGAAAGCATGTCTATTGCGAAAAACCACTTACACATAATATATGGGAAGCCCGGATGATCAAAGACCTTACTAAGGAGACTGGTTTAGCTACTCAAATGGGAAATGTGGGGCACAGCACTGATGGTATTCGACAGACAGTAGAATACCTAAGAGCAGGTGTCATAGGAGAAGTAAAAGAAACTCACTCTTGGGTACCCGCCTCAAGGTGGATAGATGAAATGCAAGCAGTACCTACAGCCAATACCCAAAAACCTCATGGTTTTGACTGGGATCTTTGGCTTGGACCTTCTGCAAATAGACCTTTTCATGAATGGTATACTCCTGTAACATGGAGAGATTTTTGGGATTTTGGTTGCGGTGCTTTGGGGGATTTCGGATGCCACGATATGGATGCTGCTACTTGGGCTTTTGAACTTGGTCACCCGGATACCATTGAAGTTTTTCCTGCGGGATTCAGCAATGAAAATATCGCTCCATATGGTGAAATAGGCTACTATAACTTCCCGGACAATAATACTGGTAAACCTATACAGCTAACCTGGTATTCCGGAGGGCTCAAACCACAGTTGCACCAATATTTACCAGAAGGCTACAAGTGGCCTTCCAGAGCTACATTATTCGTTGGAGATAAAGGAATAATTGTGAATGGTGGAGATCGTGTACCTCATGTTTTCCCAGAGAGCTTGGCAGCAAATATGAAAAAACCTAAGGAGGTAATCCCTAGATCAAAAGGTCACTTTAGAGATTGGGTGAACGCAATTAAGGGTGGTCCTGCGGCGAGTTCTAACTTTGAATACGGGGCTCACTTGACAGAAATCACCTTATTAGGGGTGCTTTCCCTTAGGATGAAAGGACAGAAAATCAATTGGGATGCTAAGAACCTCAAAGCAACTGGAATAGGAGAAGCTGATCAATACATTAAAGAACCAGTAAGAACTGGCTGGGAGATGAGTTGATAACCCACTCTTCAATAAAAAAACCGACTTAGTAATAAGTCGGTTTTTTTATTGTTTTAATCCAAGAGGAAGTTATTGAAAAACGTACTTTTTAAAGCCATCCAAACAAAGAAAAAGAGTATGCCCCAAATGAGGTATGGTCTATAGTAATCCATCGTTTCCTTGTATCTGGATTCTATGATTTCAGCTTTTTCTAATTCATCTATTCGCTTAAATATATTTTCCAGGGCTTTGTCATCAGAAGCTCTAAAGAATTCAGCTTTTGTGATTCTGGCTATATTTCTTAATGTTTCCTCATTGAGGTAACTTTCGATCATTTGTGGCCGCCCAAAAAAATCAGTTCCATAAGGTACCATTCCGTCTTTACCGACAGCAATGGTATAGATCTTAACATCCATAGCTTCGGCTAACTGAGCGGCAAAAACTGGATCAACATTACCGGCGTTATTGTCACCATCACTAAGCAATACCATTACTTTGGATTTGGCTTCAGATTCTCTCATTCTGTTGATACCTGTAGATACCGCGCTGCCAATGGCCGTACCCTTGGCATCCATCATATTAAAAGTAATACTGTTGACCAAATCTGTCAGAAGTTCGTAATCTGTAGTAAGAGGAGCTAGGGAGAATGCTTCACCGGAGAATATTACCATTCCAATTCTGTCAGCAATTCTACCATTGATAAAATCTATGGCCGTTTCTTTGGCAGCTTCCAATCTATTGGGAGTGAAGTCCTGTAAATCCATGGATTCGGATATATCCATTACCAACATGATATCAATACCTTCAGTATACTGTTCTACTTTTTCATTGGTGCGCTGAGGTCTTGCAAGTGCAATCACCACCATCCACAACGCGAGAAGAAAGAAAAACGATGGAATGAGGCGCAGGTAGGTCCAAGGATTGTTGGAAGCAACAATTTTAGGAAGAGATAGTTCTAATACTGGTTTTTTCAGCAGTTTTATAAACTTTCTGATTAATAACACTATTGGAATGATCCATATTAAATGAAGCAAGGAATAGTTTTCCCACTCAAAGCTTCGGAGGGTTTCTGGCGTAAACCAACTCCAAGAGAAAAAGGAAGAGACATCAGTCATGATTGTAAATTTTTTCTATTTTTTCTTCCAATAGACCTTCTGATATTTTTAATAAATTATCACAGGCTTCCCGAATATTATCATCTACCCGATTGGCATATATAATCAGTTCGATTTTTCTAAAATCTTTTATTATTTCAGGTTTATTCAGGTGGATGGAAATTTCAGTGGAGGTCCACTCCTTATAGGGCAGTCCCGTTAAATTCTCCAAATAATTTTTCCACAAACCTAATAATTCATCAGCTTTCTTAATGTCCGGTTGCTGAACAAGGTCATTCATTGAGTTATCCCAATTGGAGATGAAATTGCGCCATTTTTTTCTTTCTCTATAGGCTTTCCACCGATTGAATACTCCCTTACCAAATATGACGAAAGCAAGTACTAGTAAGATTACCAGAATCAAGACGCCAATGATTAAATAAGGGTAATTGAATGCCTGAGGAATATTTAAATAGCTATTGTTCTCTTCAAAGGCCAACTCCTCGGGTATCTCATCAATGGTAAGGGTAAGCGCTAGGTTAGCAGCTGGAGGGAAATGGCTGATGCTGTCATAATTCAATACTTCATATACAGGCATTCGAAAAGCTTGCACGGAATCCAATGAAAAATTAGATATCCAATAAACAGCACTGTCTAAACTAATACTGTCCTCCGAATAGGAAGAAAATATTTGTTTGTCCAAATACTCAAAGTTACCAAAGTCATAGGTTGAGTCTGGAAATATTACAGGCAAATCACTTGGGTAGCGTGATTTTAAAACATAGCCTACCCTTTCACCTAATTTTGCAGAATCCTGCAAAAAATATCCCTCTACTACAACATCCTGGGCTTGAGCCAAAGGAATAGATGAGATAAGAAAGATAACTAAATAACATAGTTTTACTATTCTATCCACGTTTCATGGTTTTATTTCTCAACTTAAATAATTCCATCAAAGGTAGGACGATGTCTTGATCTGTGGCTATCTGTAGGTAATTGATCTGATTTTTTTTGCAAAAATCTTTAAGTTGCGCCCTGTCAGAAGTAAATGAGGTGGCGATTTTTTTCGAAAATCCACCAAATGCAGTATTTACCCAGGTGGTTTTACCCTCTTCTTTATCAAAAACAGGTATAATCCCTAGGGATGGTAAAGCAGATTCTATTGGGTCTGTCATTTGTAATACCACTAAATCATGTTTGAATGCCAGGGCTTTTAAAGGTCTTTCGTAACCTTCATCAATAAAGTCAGAAATGACGAAAAGAATTGATCTTTTCTTAATGAGGTTAAGACAAAATGTAAACATACCATTAAGGTCTGTCTTTTTTGATTTGTTGTCTTTGCTAAAGATCCCTTTTATAACCTTCACCGCCTGTCGAGTTCCTTTTCCCGGAAGGATGATACTTTCTTTTTGATCTGAATAACCTATTAGTCCTACCTGTGAACCGTCATGTATGGATGCCAAAGTCAATACACCGGCAATTTCTTTTCCAAGGTCGATTTTTTTACGCACTTTACTGCCAATATCTTGAGATCCGCTTACGTCCAAAAGGAAGTAGACGCTTTGATCTTTGTCCTCTTTAAACGTTTTAACAAAAGTGCCATGACCTTTTGCTGAAACTTTCCATTCTATGGTTCTTACATCGTCACCATACTGATAGGGGCGAAGATCATCGAACTCCAGCCCAGCACCTTTGAAAATAGACTGGTGATCCCCCTGAAGGTGACTATTAGCCACTTTTCTGAGTAGAATTTCATATTTTCTTAGCTTTTTTAACAGTTGGTTCATCTTTATTTTTTAATCAGAGGCCTAATTTAGCAGTCTCATTCGAATAATAAAACGACTTAGCCTTTACTTATTGCCAATTTTAAAAGGAATTAGGTAATTTTGGAATGTGAAACACCTATATATAGCTTTTGCTTTTCTTTTCGGGACGATCTCTTGTCATGAAAATGAAGGATCAGACAACATCTTGTCAGAGGATGATATGGTCAATATCCTTGTGGATATACATCTGACAGAGGGGTTTGTGCAGTCTCTCTCCATTCCATATGACTCTACTAAAATCCTTTATCCGATTTTAGAAAGACGCATTTTTGAAAAACATGGTATTCCTGATTCAGTTTACATTAAAAGTCTGGAATATTATTTGAGAGATGCTACCAAAATGGAATATTTATATGAACGGGCAATTGATTCATTGTCAGTTAAAGAAAAAGAAGCACAGCAAAACCTACAACCATAAATGAAATTGTATCCTGATAATTTGGAGGAAAAGATTGACTTTGATAAGATCAAAGATTTAATTAGACAAGAATGCACAGGTGTTCTGGGTGCTGACTTTGTTAAAAAAATAGCTTTTTCTAAGGATCGACGATTACTCAATAGATTGCTCACGCAGACTGAGGAATTCAGACAGATTTTAGTCTCGGGAGATCCTTTTCCTAGCAATAACTATATTAATATCTACCCTTACCTCAATAAAGCCAAGATTGAGGGGACTTTTCTTTTTGAAGAGGACTTTCATGAAATTCGCCTTGGGCTCAAAACCCTTGCGGGATGTGTACTTTTTTTTAAGAAAAATGCAGAAGAATATCCTCAACTGCATCAGTTACTTGGGATGGTAGAGGAGGATATACCATTGGAGTTTAGTATAAATAAGGTACTTGATGACAAAGGAAAAATAAAGGACAATGCCTCCAAGGAGTTAAACATTGTCAGAACCCAGCTTGCTTACGAAGAGAACAGAATTCGCAAGGTTTTGGATAGTATCTATAGATCTGCAAAATCGCAAGGGTTTACTCCTGAAGATGCCTCTATTACTATTCGGGGAGGCCGAATGGTGATCCCTGTACTGGCGGAGTATAAAAGGCGCATTAAGGGGTTTATCCATGATGAGTCTGCAACTGGGCAAACGGTATACCTTGAGCCAGCAGAAGTTTTGGATATCAATAATGATATCAAGGACCTCTTGTACATGGAACGAAGAGAAGTTCAGAAGATTCTCACAAAGCTAACTGATGAACTTAGAGCATACATTCCGACCCTGAGAAGGGCCTTTTATTTTCTTGGAATGATTGATTTCATTAGAGCAAAAGCCAAGTTTGCCATTAAAATTAATGGGATTAATCCGGAAATGGTTAAGGAGAGGGAGATGTCTTGGATAAAAGCAAGGCATCCATTGCTGGAAATGTCCCTGAAACAGCAACAAAAAGAGATTGTGCCGGTTACCATTAAGCTGGATCCGAATAACCGTGTTTTGGTTATTTCAGGCCCCAATGCAGGTGGTAAATCAGTCACACTTAAAACAGTTGCACTTGTTCAGTTCATGTACCAGTGTGGTTTGCTTGTTCCAATGGAACCCAAATCTAAATGTGCTCTTTTTGATCAATTTTTTATGGACATAGGGGATGAACAAAATATAGAAAATGATCTAAGTACATACAGTTCACACTTGATGAACATGAAGCACTTTACCTTTTATGCCCATAAGAAAACCTTGTTCTTTATTGACGAATTTGGGACAGGAACTGAACCTCAGTTTGGAGGAGCGATAGCAGAAGCCATTTTGATTGCATTAAATAAGTCTGGTGCTTTTGGATTGGTGACCACTCACTACGGTAACCTAAAGCAATTGGCCTCAAAAAGTCAGGGCATGGTAAATGGAGCAATGAGGTTTGATGTAGATCGGCTTGAACCGTTATATGAACTGGAAATAGGAAAGCCGGGAAGTTCTTTTGCCTTTGAAATTGCAGGGAAAATAGGTATTCCCAAAGAGATCGTTCTTCATGCCAAAGCCCAGATTGGAGAGACGCGTGTGAGGTATGACAAGTTGCTTTTGAAAGTGGAGAGTGAGAAAAGTAAATACGAAAACCTTTTGGCTGAGGTGGAGCGTAAAGATAGATTGCTGGCGATTAAACTTAGGGAATACAATTCGTTGAAAGCAACCCTGGACAGTCAACAAAAGGTCATTTTAAATGAAGCAAAAGCGCAAGCCAAGGTATTACTAGATGATACCAATAGGAAAATAGAGAATACGATACGATCGATTAAAGAGTCTCAAGCCAATAAGGAAGCGACCAAACAAATAAGGAAGGAACTGGATGAGCATAAAGAGGCCATAAAGCCAGAGAAGAAGCCAGTTGAGCGCAAAGAAACCATCAAGGTGGTTGGTGGCACCATAACAGCAGGAGATCAGGTTAGGATCAAGGACAATGGCGCCTTGGCTGAGGTGTTGGAGATTAAAGGAAAGCAAGCTTCCGTTACCATTGGGGATCTCAAATCTACAGTGAAGTTAAATCGATTGGAAAAAATATCAAATACTTCTCTTAAAAAGGAAAAGAAGGCAATAGCGAAAAGAATAAGCTATGATACCTCTTCTAAAATGGCCAATTTTTCACCTAACCTGGATATCAGGGGTAAACGAGGGGAAGAGGTTTTTATGTTGGTTCAGAATTTCATTGATGATGCATTTATGCTAGGCATCAATGATGTAAAAGTAATCCACGGTAAAGGGGATGGTATTCTTAGAGAGCTTACCAGGAATCTCCTTAGAGAATCATCTTCAGTAGCCGGGTTTTCGGATGAACATGCAGATAGAGGAGGTTCAGGGGTAACATTGGTGCAGTTTAAAGATTAAAAGCACCTTTTATTGCTACCCCTCAGCCTCAGCTAAATTATCTTTTGTATGCTTGGCGGGCAAGTAAAATCCAGGATTTTCCTTTCTTATGCCATACAGTTAATACACCAAGATTCACAGGTGCTGGACCACTGCCTTTGTTGAGTGTTTTTCCAATTAAAAAATGCCTTACTAAAGCAATTTTACCAGTAATATTTACTGTTTGATTTTCTATATTAATTTCAGTAAAATTGGAATTTCCGGAACTAAGTGCTTCAATGAATTCACTTTGATTTTCCAGAAGACCATTGGAGTGGCCATAGGATAAATTTGCATCTGTGATTTTTTCTAGGCGGGAAGCATCGCCTGCCACCATTGCATCCACCAATTCAGAAACGGCCTTTTCTACTGCTACTATTTGTTTGTCCTGAGCCATTAATGCTGTTGAGCTAAGGAAACATAGGATAAAGAGATATTTATACATATTTAATTGGGTTTGTTAGTTTAATTTAAAATTGTCAAATCAATGACATAAAAGCCTGCAAGGGCATTTACTCTCGCGTTTTGAGGAGCAGGAACTACAAACTCCAAACGCAATTTGTCTTGGTTTACGGTAAAAGAAATCTCCTTATTTGATGCTGGTTGTATGCCTGAAAGGATGATTTTGTCGTAGTTATCTCCTGAAAATGCCCAGTTTCCATTCGTGTCAAAAAGCAGATTACTGTTTTTTGCAGTGTAGGTTTTCCCAGCATTGTTAGCAATAAAGCGAATTTCAAATCCATCGAAGTCGTTGGTTACAATTATACCATCTTTAGAAATTGAACCTCCATTGTCCAATGACCAAGTTTGACTACCACTTGCACCAGCCAATTTTTCAATTGCGATTTCTTCAGCTGATTTTTTTGGATCTTCAGGGTCAGTTCCTGTACAAGCTGTGAAAGCAAAAAAAATAAAAATCAAATAATACTTCAAAACCGTTCTCATATCTCTTGTCCTTAAAAAGTAAAATTAATCATTTCCCGATTTTATCAAAGGGTTCGCTTTAGTTTATAATCCTCAATTGAAATAATATTTTCGCAAAAATCGAATTCTCTTTTATCATTTGAAGCAATAAGTACGCATTTCTCGCTACCATATTTTTGCATCAAATCCCTGTACCAGTTTATTCCTCTTTCATCGAGGTTTGAGGTTGGTTCGTCTAATAGCAGTAATGGTGCGTCAGAGAAAAAACAAATCCCCAATTTTAAACGTTGTTTCATTCCAGATGAAAAATAACTTATGGGTTTATTAAGGGAGTTCTCAAGGTACATTATTTCTATTAGTTGAGGGATGTCTATCCCCTTAATTAAGTTTTTGAACCTGAAGTGAAAATTTAAAAATTCCTTTAGTGACAACTCTTCTGGGAACTCCAGATAAGGTGCACTAATGGTAAGGTGCTTGTATATATCTTCTTCTAAGATATTTTTATTAAATTGAGTGAAGCTCAATTTTCCTTCAGTAAGGGGCATTTGGGAAGACAAACATTTCAATAATGTAGATTTTCCTGAACCATTACTTCCGATAATAGCCGTTTTTTTACCAACAGTGATGTCAAGATTTAGATTTCTGAAGATCCACTCACGCTGAAATTTCTTTCCCCCTCCCTCCAGTTTTACTGATAACATACTATTGAATGTATCCTTTCATTACACCTCTTTCAGAGGAACGAATAAAATTGACTATTTCATCCCGTTCTTTAGTGGCAGGAAGGTTGATTTCTATCTCTTCCAAAGCCCTGCTATTGTTCCAACTGTTTAAAAAGAGGAATCGGTAAACTTCTTGAATTTCACTGATGGTTTTGCTTTCGAACCCTCTTCGTCTCAATCCCAGTGAATTAACCCCAGCGTAACTCAAAGGTTCCCGCGCGGCTTTAGTAAATGGAGGTACATCTTTTCTTACCAGAGATCCACCAGAGATCATGCTATGCATGCCAATCTTAACAAACTGATGTATGGCACTGCTACCTCCTACAAAGGCCCAGTCGTCGATGGTGACATGTCCTGCCACTTGAACCGAGTTTGCAATAATTACACGATTTTGGATTAGACAGTCATGGGCTATGTGTACATAGGCCATTAACAAACAGTTTTCACCAATTTTGGTGGTTTGCTTATCGGCTGTTCCTCTATTAATTGTGACAAACTCTCTAATAGTGGTATTGTCTCCAATTTCTACCAGAGATGATTCACCACTAAATTTCAAGTCCTGAGGGATAGCAGAGATCACTGCACCAGGGAAGATCCTACAATTCTTACCTATTCTGGCTCCAGGGTAGATGGTTACGTTAGAGCCAATCCATGTGCCATCTCCAATTTCTACATCGGGATGTACAGACGAGAAAGCTTCTATTGAAACATTTTCTCCCAAACGGGCCTTTTCACTTATTTCGGATAGTTTACTGATCATGCGTCTTTTCTTACAATGCTGGCAGTCATAATGGCTTCACAAACCAAGGCATTACCTACAAAGGCCTCCCCCTTCATTTTAGCTATACCTCTACGGATTGGATTTAATAATTCACACTTGAAAATCAATGTATCACCGGGTAGAACCATTTTCCTGAACTTACAATTTTCAATGCTTAGGAAATAAGTCCAATAATTTTCAGGATCTTCAACAGTACTCAAAACGAGAATACCTCCTGTTTGGGCCATGGCCTCTACCTGTAGAACGCCAGGCATCACAGGATTATTAGGAAAATGTCCCATAAAAAAAGGTTCGTTGATGGTCACGTTTTTAACGCCTGCCACCACTTTATCATCAAGATAAATGACCTTGTCTAATAGTTGGAATGGGTACCTATGTGGTAGAATATTGCTTATTTGATTGATATCCAGTACCGGAGGGGATTTGGGATCATAATAAGGGATATGCATAGGGCCTGCTTTTTCCATCGCACGCTTTATTTTCTTCGCAAAGGCAACATTGGCAGCATGCCCAGGTCTGGCAGCTAATATTTGTGCTTTGAGTGGTCGCCCTACTAATGCAAGATCACCGATCACATCCAAAAGTTTATGTCTGGCTGGCTCATTTTTATACCTTAATTCCACATTGTTGAGTATGCCCTCTTTCTTGACCTCTACCTTTTGTTTGTTAAACATTTTAGCAAGATTGGCAAGTTCAGCCTCCTCTACTATTCGGTCTACCACTACAATGGCATTGTTGAGGTCACCCCCTTGAATCAGGTTGTTTTTATAGAGCATTTCTAGTTCATGTAAAAAGCAAAATGTTCTACATGATGCGATTTCATGGCGAAATTGGCTGATATCAGTAATTGAAGCGTGCTGACTGCCCAATACAGGAGAGTTATAATCAACCATTACTGTTACCCTAAAATCGTCCAATGGCAATGCGGCCATCTCTACTTCTCGGGCACTGTCTTTATAATGGATGCTTTCCGGAACTTCAAAAAACCTTCTTAAGGCATTTTGTTCCTCTAGGCCGGCATCTTCTAGTATGTTAATAAATTGAATGCTACTTCCATCCAAAATTGGAGGTTCAGGGCCATTCAGCTGAATAAGAACATTGTCTATTTCCATCCCTACAAGTGCTGCCAAAACATGCTCAACAGTAAATACCCTTGCACCGCCTTGTTCCAATGTGGTTCCTCGAGAAACGTCAACAACATTGTCCACATCCGCATCAATGATAGGCTGTCCTTCCAGATCCATCCTTTGGAATTTATATCCATGGTTAGGGCTGGCTGGTAAAAAGGTCATGTTAGCTACAATTCCTGTGTGTAAACCTACACCGTTCAGGGTAACTTGTTTTTTTATGGTATGCTGTTTTACTTTCATTAAAATAAATAACTATTTACTTGAGGTGGACCAATTCAGACTGCGAATTTATTGTTTTTTTTCCAGCTCTCTTAATTTGTCCTGAAGTAAAGGCAGTTTTTTGAAAATGGAATAAGATTTTAGGAAAGCTTTTACATCAAAACCTATAAAACCAAATAAAGTGGTTCCTGGTTCAGTTATTGATTTCATTACTCCTGTGTTGCCTCCCACTGTTGTATTATTAGCAAGTTCTATATGTCCTACAATAGATGATTTACCTGCGAGGACACAGTTTTTTCCAATAATAGTGGATCCAGCAACACCTGCTTGCGCAGCAATGACTGTATTTTCTCCAATTGTCACATTGTGTGCAATTTGAACATGATTGTCAATCTTCGCTCCCTTCTTTATAATAGTGGAACCTAAAGTTGCACAATCTACTGTGGAATTTGCGCCAATGCTAATATTGTCTTCTAAGACTACATTTCCTAACTGAGGGACATTACTGTATGTGCCATCTGCTTGAGGTGTAAAGCCAAAGCCATCAGCGCCTAAGATTGTTCCAGCGTGAATTTCACAGTTATTCCCAATCTTAGTTTGGGCATATATTTTAACCCCTGAATGAAAAACACAGTCGTTGCCTATTGTGACATTGTCACCGATATATACTTGCGGATAAATCTTAACATTGTCGCCAATGATACAGTTTTTCCCTACATAGGAAAATGCTCCTAGGTAATATTTTTCACCTATTACACTGTTTTCACCAAAAAAACTCGGTTCTTCTACTCCTTGAGGGTTGGGTTTGGTGAGTTCTGAATAACTTTCCAGTAACTTAGAAAAAGCAGTGTAAGGATCCTTTACCCTGACCAATGTCGTCGAATAAGATTTTTGTGGTACAAAGTCTTCTGAAACGATAATTGCTGAGCAATTAGTAGTGTAAAGGTGTTTCTCGTATTTTAAGTTAGAAAGAAAACCAATGCTGCCAGGTTTCCCTTCTTGGATCTTTTCTAAGGTGTGGATAAGCTGCGAACCATCACCTTCTACAGTTCCATCTAAAAGTTGAGCAATATGATCAATGGTAAATTCCATTAGGTATAAATTAATTTTTACCGTAAAGTTAAATTTTTAGCATGACAAGCATAGTATTTTTTAACAATTTTACTCATTGCTTTTATATTTGGTAAATCTGCAGCCGATGCTACGTCCAATACTTCCCCCTTTTTTGTTAGAATTAAAATTTTATTTTCAGTCAAATAGCCATAGTTGCTGATTTCTCCCTCAGAGAAAAAATAACTTAAATTTTCGTCAGAAACCATTAATTTTTTTTGAACTTTCAATTTTAAAGTTGTCGTTTCCTTAACATCCAAAGGCTGATTGCTAAGGTGGATTTTAAATAAATTTCTAGTCAAAAACATTTTGGAAATTTGACTTAGTACCAAATCGTCTATGTCCTTCCAAAGTTTTATTGCACCCCATACGTCTAAATCATCAAGCTGAGCAAAATCATCCAGCCAAGCAGGTGTTCCGGTACTAGTGTCTTTGGTTAAGTTCTTTGTTAAAAAACCCAAGAATTCAATGGATCCTGGAAGTTGAAAACCTGAACTTCCAAGATGCTTGGCTCTTAAAATCAGGTTAATTAGCATTTTTTCTGCGCAAACAGTTGTCTTGTGTAAATAGACCTGCCAATACATAAGTCTTCTAGCATTCAGAAAATTCTCAATGCTGTAAATGCCTTTTTCTTCGATCACCACTTCATCATTGATGATGGTCATCATTTTAATGATCCTGTCAGCACCGATAGTTCCTTCAGATACTCCTGTAAAAAAACAATCTCTTTGTAAATAATCTAGTCGATCAATATCCAATTGACTAGAGACGAGTTGGTGAAAGAATTTTCTTTCGTAACTTCCAACAAAAATTTTTCTAGCCAGTGAAAGCTGGCCATGAAATTGCTTATTTAATTCGTCAAAAAAGAGCAGTGACAATGTTTCATGGTGCTGGCCTTTTAGTAATATTGATTCTAGAGCATGGGAAAAGGGGCCATGACCGATGTCATGGAGAAGAATAGCAAGTAAAGCAGCTTCGTATTCAATGTCTGAAATTTCAATTCCCTTATTTCGAAGTTGGTCTAAAGTGATGCTCATAAGGTGCATCGCTCCAATGGCATGATGAAACCTAGTATGCAAGGCTCCAGGATATACCATATCTGTCAAACCAAGCTGCTTGATTCTACGTAACCTTTGAAAGTAAGGATGGTCAATGACTGCAAAAATCAGCTCACTTGGAATGTTAATAAACCCGTATACCGGGTCATTTATGATTTTATAACTTTTCAATGTCCTGTTCATAAAGGCAACTTGCCAAAAGTAATTAAAGTAAAAAAGAATTAAACCAATTGATATGCAAAATTTCAAAATATTATGGGCAGACGATGAGATCGATCTCTTAAAACCTCATATTTTATTTCTACAACAAAAAGGTTATGACATTGTTACTGTGAACAGTGGACTTGATGCTGTAGAAAAAGTGGAGGAGGATAATTTTGATGTGATATTTTTAGATGAGATGATGCCGGGCATGACTGGCCTTGAAACCCTACAGCAAATCAAAAGCCTAAAACCACAAATTCCTGTGGTAATGATCACCAAGAGTGAGGAAGAGCATATCATGGATGATGCCATTGGTGGTAAGATTGCTGATTACCTGATTAAGCCCATTAATCCCAATCAAATTTTGCTTTCTGTCAAGAAAATTCTACAGAACAAACAGCTGATAAGTGAGAAGACCAACCTTTCCTATCAGCAGGATTTCAGAAATATAAGTATGGCTTATAATGATGCTATAGATCATGAAGAATGGGCTGATATCTATAAAAAACTTACTTATTGGGAGCTGGAGATAGATGAAACGGAAAACAAAAGCATGCAAGAAGTGCTTGAAACACAAAAAGTGGAAGCCAATGCTAATTTTGCTCGTTTTATAAAAGAAAATTATTTGGATTGGTTAAACGTTCCTAATGTCAGTAAACCTGTATTGTCTCATCAGGTGATGAAAAAGCATGTTTTCCCAAAATTGAATAAAGACAAGCCATTGTTTTTTATTGTGATTGACAATTTAAGATTGGATCAATGGGAAATGATAGAAAACCAGTTAAGGGATTATTTCTTGGTAAAAGAAAATGGAACCTATTATAGTATTTTGCCAACCACCACAGCCTTTTCAAGAAATGCATTGTTTAGTGGAATGATGCCGCTTGAGATGGCGAAATCTCACCCTGACCTATGGGAGGGAGAAGATACTGACGAAGGTAAAAACAACCATGAAGAGGAGTTTTTAAAAGTAAACCTTAAAAAGAACAGGCTCTCTATTCGTTCTAGCTACAATAAAATTTTGCAGACCAACCAAGGTAAGGCAGTATTAGAGCAGTTTCCCAATCTCATGAAAAATGAGTTAAATGTATTGGTTTACAATTTTGTGGACATGATGTCACATGCCAGGACTGATATGAAAATGATCAGAGAGTTGGCCCCTGATGAATCCGCCTATCGTTCTCTAACCATAAGCTGGTTTCTGCACAGTTCTTTATTTGAACTATTCAAGAAAATAAGTGCTGCAGGTGCGGAGGTGATTGTGACTACGGATCATGGTACCAAACGCGTGAATAAACCTTATAAAATCATAGGAGATCGAAACGTTACTACCAATTTGAGGTATAAACAAGGAAAAAACCTTAATTTTGAATCGGGAAAAGTCTTTGAGATCAGCAACCCAGATGAAGCCAGGCTTCCTCGTTTGAATATTTCTTCCAGTTATGTATTTGCTGTAGAAGATTATTTCTTTGCCTATCCAAATAATTACAACTACTACGTAAATTATTATAGGGATACCTTTCAACATGGTGGAGTATCATTGGAAGAAATGATCATCCCTATCGTACATTTGCAGCCAAAATGATTTTCAATTGAAGCGAATACACTGCGATCATATTAGTGAGATTTCTACTACTGCAGAAACAATCATAGACTTGTGCAGGGAATTGAAAGTTTGGGTTTTTCAGGGAGCTATGGGTGCGGGTAAAACCACCCTCATAAAAGCAATCTGTGAAAAACTCAATATTCAGGAATCTGTAAGTAGTCCTACATTTTCTATAGTCAATGAATATACTGATGAGCAGGGAGAGCCTGTATATCATTTTGATTTTTACAGGATAGAAGACCCTGAAGAAGCATTGAATATAGGAGTTGAAGAATATTTTTCCAGTGGAAATTATTGTTTCATTGAATGGGCAGAAAAAATTCCAATGTTTTTGCCTGATAAATTTGCCCTAATTACTATTGAAAGTGATCAGGATGAGAAAAGAACTATCGCTATTAAAACCATCAACCAATGATAGGTAAAACAGGTTTTACCGAAATTGCCGAAGAGCCTCTAGTGTACACTCAGGAATCCATGGACCGATTGAAAAAGAAAGGTCCTCCGATTTTGATTGGGATTCCCAAAGAAACTGCAGATCAAGAAAAGCGAGTGGTTCTAACACCTGAAGCAGTAGCTTTATTGGTGAACAATGGGCAGCGGGTAATCGTAGAAGCCAATGCTGGTAAGTTATCCAAGTTTTCTGACAAGGATTATTCTGATGCGGGAGCTAAGGTGGTGTATACCAGTGAAGAGGCTTTTGATGCTGAGGTGGTGCTGAAGGTTGAGCCACCTTCTGAAGAAGAGATAGGTTATATGCGCCAAGGTTCTTGTTTGATTTCTGCTCTGCAACTAGGTAAGCAGAAGGCTGCTTTTATTCAGCAATTGAATAAGAGGAAAATTACAGCAGTGGCTTTTGAAAACCTGGAAGACAAGGTGGGAGGCATGCCTGTAGTCAGGGCAATGAGTGAAATAGCCGGTAGTACAGTAATGCTCGTTGCAGCAGAATACCTGAACAGTGTGAATGATGGTAAAGGTCTGATTTTAGGAGGGATTACCGGAGTTCCACCTACTCAGGTTGTAATAATTGGTGCAGGAACTGTAGCAGAATATGCTGCACGAACAGCTTTAGGTCTTGGTGCCAATATCAAGATTTTTGATAACCAAATTTATAAATTAAGAAGAATTAAGCAAGTTCTTGGGCAGCAAGTATTTACCTCAACCATCGATAATTTTGTGTTGGGCCAGGCATTAAAAGAGTCGGATGTGGTTATTGGAGCATTGAGGGCGGAGAAAGGCAGGTCTAAAATAGTTGTGTTTGAGGAGATGGTCTCCCAAATGATGGAAGGTAGCGTCATTATAGATGTAAGCATTGATCAAGGCGGGTGCATAGAGACTGCCGAGATGACCAGTCACAATCAACCCGTGTATAAAAAACATGGGGTTATCCATTACTGTGTGCCAAATATCGCATCAAGGGTTTCAAGAACAGCCTCCTATTCTCTAAGTAATATTTTCACACCTATTCTGCTTCAAATGGCGGATATAGGAGGCCCTGAGGAAATGGTATTTAACTACAAATGGTTTATGAAAGGTGTCTATACTTATAGAGGTAGCCTTACAAATGCACACTTGGCCCGTAAATTTCAGATGGCACACAAAGAACTGCAGCTATTGCTGGCTGCTAGATATTAAAGACACCAACAATTAAGTGGATTTAAGAAAGTAGATTTTGCCTTAAGAGAAATTCCAATTGATCGTTTGCTTTAAGCAAGCTATCGGTTAGTTGTTTGTTTTCTTTTCTAAGCGAAAAAACCTCAAAAGCATTTTTTACTACAGTTCTTAGATAGTCTTCTTCCCAGGGTTTTGTTAGATAATGATATACCTTCCCTTTATTAATAGCGTCTATTACTGCCTGTATATCAGTGTAGCCAGTTAAAAGAATACGCATAGGGTCAGGATGCATAGGAATAATTGATTCTAAAAAGTCTACCCCGTTTTCTTTGGGCATTCTTTGATCAGTAATGATAATATCAATGTCTTCCTGAAGCAAAATGTCCCTACCTTCATCAGCAGAGTCTGCTAAAAAAATTTTGTAATCTCTTCTAAAAGTGGCCTTAAACGCTTTCAAGTT
Organism: Cyclobacterium sp. L-R; assembly: GCF_056859355.1. Lineage (NCBI taxonomy): Bacteria > Pseudomonadati > Bacteroidota > Cytophagia > Cytophagales > Cyclobacteriaceae > Cyclobacterium > Cyclobacterium sp. L-R. The sequence continues at coordinate 80,971 of NZ_JBSXOH010000096.1, read as the reverse complement.
ATTGACCTCATCATCCACATAGAGGATTCTGATCTTATATTTTTCCATACCTTAAATTTCGAAATACCACGATAAATTCCAAAAAATCGAAAACTGAATTTTAATTTTAAGCAAAAAATCGCTCTTTTTCAAATATAATTCACTAGTTTAAACTTAATAAATTTTTATTCAAAAGTTTATTCTATAAATTAATGAATTAACACTTGAAATGCAAAAATTGTTAAATTAATTCTTCTCACTTGATTGTTTGTAACAACAAAAATATAACTTTACTTACATAATCACCTTTTTTAGTTATTAATATTTATGGAAAACTCAATTAAGAATAATGAGTTTAGTCAGGCTTATAGGCCTGTTTTGTTCTTTCCCAAAAATGAAAAGGACAGAAATGACCTCAAAAAGCTTAAAGAAACTGGTAAGGTAATGTTTTTCGACACTTTTGATTTGCAACTTACCGAGCTTATTAAATCTCAAAACCCTAAGAGAAAATTATCTCATGAAGAGACCGTAGAGAAAAAAATAGAATTCTATTCCAATTCGGATGTGCCAGAATCTGAAAATGGTGTGTGGGTTTATTATCCATGGAGAAATACTGTAGTTCGAATTTTGGAGAAAAAGGATTTTGTAAGTTTACGAACACTGCGGAATAGATACAAAATTACCGATGAAGAACAAGAAATGCTTCAGAATAAAATCATCGGTATTATAGGTTTGTCAGTTGGTCAAAGTGTTGCTTTAAGTCTGGCGATGGAAAGATGTTTTGGAGAACTCAGAATTGCAGATTTTGACACCTTGGACTTGACTAACATGAACCGAATAAGAACTGGTATTTACAATATTGGTTTGAAGAAGTCATGGATTGTTGCAAGAGAAATTGCTGAAATAGACCCTTATTTGAAAGTTACCTTATATAATGAGGGGATTATTGAGGATAATATCAATGATTTTTTTAACTTAAACGGAAAAATGGATTTGCTTATTGAAGAATGTGATAGTTTACCAATTAAGCTATTGAGTAGAATCAAAGCAAAGGCACTTAAAATACCTGTAATGATGGATACAAGTGACCGTGGAATGATCGATATCGAAAGGTTTGATTTGGAGCCTGAAAGATCAATTTTCCATGGACTATTGAGTGAGTTTGGTCCCGAAGAGGAACTGATGACTAAAATTCAGAGCAGTGCCAAAGAGATAATGATGTCATTGTTGCAATTTGACAGCCTTTCTCCAAGAGTAAAATTTAGTTTTTCAGAGCTGGGAAAGACCATTACTTCATGGCCTCAGCTCGCATCCTCTGTATTTTTGGGTGGGGCAGCTTGTTGTCACTATGCAAGGCTGTTGCTCTTGAATCAAAAGGTTGATTCAGGAAGGTTTTATGTTGATTTGGACAAGATAATCAATTTTAATGAAAGTTAGAGTTAGGATAGTTAGGGCAATTGATGATGTCGATGCTACCGAAAAATACATTTTTGGGCACCATAAGGTTCTGGAATCTTATGGAATTACCAAGGTTACATCTGCCGATAGATCATGGGCTTTAAATCCCCATGTGTATTTAATTCTTTTTGAGTCAATGGATGATCAAAGGATACTAGGTGGAGGTAGAATTCAACTTAGAACAAGCAATTTCCCCTTGCCTTTTGAATTGGCAATCAAGGAAATTGACCCTAAAATTGAAACGTATCTAGAAGAATTTGACGACTTGGAAGTAGCCGAATATTGTGGCTTGTGGAATAGTCGGGAAGTGGCCGGGTATGGCATAGGGAGTATTTATTTGGTTAGGGTTGGAATAGCTATTCTTCCCCAGTTAAATTTGAAGAAACTTTTTGGCTTGAGTTCACCAGTTACATTGAGTATTTCCAAAAGTGTAGGTTATGAAGTTATATCTGTATTGGGGGATAAGGGTTCATTTTATTATCCTAAAGAAGGGTTGATAGCTACAGCTTTAGAGATTAATGATATAGAAGAGTTGTCAAAAGCACAGGAAGCTGAAAGAAACTATATTTTTGAGTTAAGGAATAAAATTAATTTTAATACTGTAGAAAGTGGACCAAAAGGGAAAATGGAATTACAGTTTGAACTTCAAATCCCAAAGCCCGAAAATGAAAAACAATAAGTCTTATTTTAAATATGCCGCTTTAACTATTATTTTATTTATGGTTGTCATTTTGCCAATCATTTATTTTTTAGGAATGTTAAGGCAGTCGGATGATTTAAGGTTTAATAATTTCACTTATTTCCTGGGGGACAATGATTCAATTGAAGATACTCTTTTACCAGATGATTTCAGTTCAACGGCTATAGGCGGGATGGATCTCGGCGTTATTGATAAAGATTTATTTGTGAAGATTGATCTCAAAGATTTTAGTGATTTAAAAAAGGACAGTGTTTATGTATTAGAAATCAGTAACCCCTCATTTAGAGTGGTAGAATTGTTTAGGTTTGATACCCAGGGCAAACTTGTTTCCCAAGAAATGGCTGGAATAGTGGAAGGTAATCAAACCTTAATAAATCCTAACCCGTATTTTAATATTGATCTCGGTAGTGACCTGAGTACTTCATTGGTTTTAAGGGTAGAATCTAAGGTTCCCTTAAAATTTGAGGCATTTCTTTATCCATACTCCTCGTTTTTTCAAAATTACAGTTTACGTTTGATAATCGTAAGTGCCTACTTTGGAATAATGGTTGCGCTTTTTTTATATAATCTCATATTGTACTTTTCAGTAAAGGACAGGGTTTATTTATTCTATTGTTTTTATATTTTATTTATCGCTCTGGCTCAGCTATCTATATCAGGGCATTCATTCTTTTTGCTCCAGGAAAATGTCTTCCTCTACGAGATAAGTATAATAGGTTTTACCGCACTGTCGAGTATTTTCGTAATCCCTTTTATCCAGCTTTTTCTAAAGACAGATGTTTATGTTCCTAAATATGAAAAATACCTTTTCCTTATTCCCCTGTCCTATGTGATTACTTTGGTGCTTAGGCTGATGGGTATGATAGAGATTAGCTATTCCATGATGGATTTAAATGGGCTAATTCTTTCTATTTGCTTTTTCACCATAGGGATAATTGCTGCTAAGAGAGGTTTCAGATCTGCGTATTTCTTTTTGTTGGCGTGGAGCTTTTTATTGATAGGACTTGTTGTGTATATACTTCACAATCTTATGATTATTAATTTGGGGTCCTATGCCAATGCTCCACTGCTTGCTGGAACAGCAATTGAAGCTCTTTTGCTTTCCTTTGCACTGGCCGATAAGATTAATATTCTTAAAAAAGAAAAGGAAGTAGAGCAGATGGATAAGCTGGAAGCTGTTAAAGAAAATGAAAGATTAATTAAGGAGCAAAACGTGTATTTGGAGGAAATGGTTAAATCCAGGACTGAAGAATTGGAACTGACCTTGAAAAATCTTCAAAATACACAAACACAATTAGTTAACCAGGAAAAAATGGCTTCTTTGGGTCAGTTGACTGCTGGAATTGCTCATGAGATCAATAATCCCATTAATTTTGTAAGCTCAAATATTTCTCCACTAAAACGGGATTTAAAAGACATATTAGAGCTGATGGACGTTTACCGGGAGAAGGGTAAAATGGAGTTTACGGAAGAAACCAAAGAGGAGATTGAAGAAATGGAGGAGGATATTGAGTTTGAATACGTTTTAGAGGAAGTGGAACAATTGCTTAATGGGATGGAAGACGGAGCAAGGCGGACAGTGGAAATAGTTCGTGGTCTTAAATTGTTCTCTAGAGTGGATGAACAAGACGTAAAAGAAGTGGATTTACGTGAGGGGCTGGATAGTACATTAATCTTGCTTAATAGTACTATTAATGGGAGAATTAAACTGAATAAAAATTATGAGGAGGTTCCAATGGTGGAATGCCTTGCAGGAAAGATTAATCAAGTTTTTATGAATATAATAAGTAATGCCATTCATGCATTACTTGATCATCCAATTGAAGATCGGGAACCTGAACTTACAATTAATACTTTTTTGAAGGATGGTATGGTCATGATTCAAATTAAAGACAATGGAATTGGGATGCCTGATCATGTGAAGGAAAAGATTTTTGATCCATTTTTCACAACCAAAGCAGTTGGTAAAGGAACTGGTTTAGGGCTTTCTATAGTGTACACCATTATCATTGAAAACCATAAGGGTACTTTAAAGGTGGATTCTGAAGAGAATGTGGGGACAGTTTTTCAAATTGGATTACCAATTAATCAAAAGAATAGGACATGACGAAGAGGATCGATGTGTTGTACATTGATGATGAGGATAATAATCTGAATTCTTTCAAGGCAGCATTGAGGAAAGAGTTTAAAGTCAAAACAGCAATTGATGCTGAAGATGGATTGATTCTTGCAAGAAACAATGAATTTCAGGTAGTCATTGCTGATCAAAGAATGCCTGGCATGACAGGTGTGGAATTTTTTGAAAAACTTGTTGAAATTAACCCTGATCCGATTCGAATTCTTTTAACCGGTTATTCTGATATTTCAAGTGTCATTGATGCAATCAATAGGGGAGAAGTATATCGATTTATTGACAAACCATGGAATTTAGAGCAGATTAAAAATGCTATACTAAACGCTGCGGAGATCTATTATGCTAGAAAAGAGCTGAAAGAAAAAAACAACAGACTACAAAAGCTGCATTCGGAAATGAATCAGTTTGTTTACAGTTTGTCTCATGAATTACGTGGTCCTTTGATGAGTATTTCTGGAATATCCAAATTAGCTAAAATGGAGGTGACAGATCCTGGGATGATGGAATATTTTGACATGATAGATTCAGCCACTTTAAAACTGGATGATTTTATCTACAAAATGCTGGATTTTTATAGATCTACCAAGATTGAAAATAAAGTAGTAGCCATTAATTTTCAAGAAATTCTCAATCAATTACTTGATGAATACCGCTTGAAATGGGACCTTGATGAAATAAAAATTTCTTTAACCATAACGCAAGAAGATGTGTTTCATTCTGATGAATCTAAGATCAGAGTGATTTTAAATAATTTGTTTAGCAATGCGTTTAAGTTTCAGAAGGATGATTCTGGAAAATGGATTAAAATAAATATTGAAGTTAATTCTGCAGGTGCCATGATAGAGGTCTCTGATAACGGTATAGGGATAGAAGAGAGGCATAAAGAAGATGTTTTCAATTTGTTTCACCGAGCTACTCAAAGGAATGTAGGTTCTGGATTGGGCCTGTATATGGTGAAAGAATCAATAGAACAGCTCAACGGAAATGTGATTCTTAATTCAGAACCTGGAGTTGGTACCAAAGTTCACGTACATCTACCTGATTTGTTGGAACTTTGAGTATGAAAATCCTTTTTAGTAGGGGGATTATTAAGTATTAAAAATACTAACGTTCCCAATTATCTATTGTATGGAATGTAGGAATATACTTAAATCCTATTAATATTCTCCAAAATTCTTTGTTGAGATATAAAATGGAGGTAATTTGCAACATTAATTTTATTAATAAAAAAGTTTTTTTATGATTAATCCTTGGCATGATGTGAGTATAGGCCCAGACTCACCCGATTACGTAACAGGAGTAATAGAAATTCCCAAAGGAAGTAAAGGTAAGTATGAACTTGATAAAAAATCAGGTATGCTGCTTTTGGATCGCGTACTGTTTTCTGCAGTGCATTACCCTGCCAATTACGGCTTTATTCCCCAGACATTTTGTGATGATCATGATCCTCTAGACATATTGATTATATCCCAAATAGATATACCTTCAATGACCTTAGTTAAAGCGAAAGTTATTGGAGTTATGCGAATGATTGATGGAGGGGAAGCAGATGATAAGATTATAGCTGTAGCAGCTGATGATCAATCCGTGAATTATTATGAAGACATTTCCGAGTTACCTCCTCACCTTATGAAGGAAACACATCGCTTTTTTGAGGATTATAAAAAACTTGAAAACAAAGAAGTGAAAGTGGAAGATTTTCTTGGTAAAGAAGATGCGAAACGAATTATTAATGAGGCGATTGAACTCTACGATAAAACCTTTAGAACAGTAAAATAAAGGAATTAAGCCCGGATTGTAGTATAGTATAACTATTCTATAATCCGGGCTTAATTTTTAACCTAGTTTTTTAATATTGTCTTCCAAAGCTTTGACTTTGGACATTGCATCCTCCATTTTTTTCTTCTCTCTGGATACTACTGCTTCTGGTGCAGAGTTTACAAACTTCTCATTTTCCAGTTTTTTGGACACAGCCTTTAAAAATCCTAAGTTATAATCCAATTCCTTTTGAAGGTTTTCTCTTTCTTGTTCAAGGTCAATCTTCTCATTCAAAGGAATGAAAAACTCATCCGATTTTACAACGAAACTAACTGCATTTTCTACATTGTCACCAAAACTAATGCTGTTAATGTTCGCAAGTTTTGATATAATAGCTTCGTATTTGGTGTACAAAACTTGATCTTTAGTATGAATGGTAAGTTCAAAAGCCTCCTTAGGAGAAATACCTTTTGATGCCCTTACATTTCTTATCTGTGATACTATTTCAAAGATTTTTGAAGCCTCATCAATGGTTTTTGTGTCAAAAGAACCAGATTGTGGCCAATCCGTTAACATTATTGCTTCGCCATCCTTCCTCTTAGCTAATTGTTGCCAGAGTTCCTCGGTAATAAAAGGCATAAATGGATGTAAAACCTTCATCAGGTTTTCAAATAGGACAATTGATTTTTCTTTTGTCTCCCTGTCAATGGGGGCTTGGTATTCAGGTTTAACCATTTCCAGGTACCAAGAACAGAAGTCATCCCATATCAATTTGTATATCGCCATCAATGCGTCTGAAATCCGGAACTTATCGAAATGGTCAGAGATCTCTGCTAAGGATTGGTTGAATCGATTTTCAAACCAATCTATCGCTGTCAAGTTGGTTCTTTCCGCAACTTCGGTTACTTCCCATCCATCAATTAACCTATAGGCGTTCCAAATTTTGTTGGAAAAGTTTCGTCCTTGCTCTACTAACTTTTCGTCATAAGGAAGATCATTACCGGCAGGACTACTGAATAGCATGCCTGTTCTAACTCCATCCGCACCATATTTCTCGATCAAAGCCAGAGGGTCTGGAGAATTCCCGAGTGATTTGGACATTTTTCTTCCCAATTTATCCCTAACAATCCCTGTCAGGTATACATTTTGAAACGGTTTCTCTCCAGTGTATTCATAGCCTGCAATAATCATTCTGGCCACCCAGAAAAACAATATCTCTGGAGCTGTTACCAAATCATTGGTAGGGTAGTAATAGGCAAGATCTTCATTTTTGTTACCTGTCTTTAAGAAATCAGGATCAAAAACTGAGATGGGCCATAACCAAGAAGAGAACCAAGTATCCAAAACATCCTCATCTTGCCTTAGGTCTTCCGCAGTGAAGTTTCCCTCATGGTTTTGATTGGCTAAGCTTATCGCTTCCTCAATTGTAGCGGCAACTACATACTCTCCATTTGGAAGATAAAAAGCAGGTATACGATGCCCCCACCATAGCTGTCGTGAAATGCACCAATCTCGCACATTTTCCATCCAGCTTTTATACATATTTTTAAATTTTGGCGGAAAAAGCTTAACACTATCATCCATAACTGCTTTTAAAGCAGGTTGAGTGATTTCTTCCATGGCCATAAACCATTGCATGGACAATTTAGGCTCAATTACTGCATCAGTCCGTTCTGAGTGCCCTACATTGGAAGTATAGGCCTCTTCTTTTTCTAATAATGAGACCTCTTTTAGTAATTTTACAATCTTTTTTCTTGCAACAAATCGGTCTTCACCTACCAATAGCTGTGCTTTTTCATTTAAGGTACCATCATCGCTTAGAATGTCAATGACTTCTAAATTATGCCTGATGCCAATTTCATAATCATTTATATCATGAGCAGGGGTGATTTTCAAACAACCAGTACCGAATTCCATGTCTACATAGTCGTCTTCTATGATAGGGATGGCTTTATTGATCAAAGGAATGATTGCCTTTTTTCCTTTCAGATGAGTAAAACGAGGATCTTCAGGATGAATACATATGGCCACATCAGCCATAATGGTTTCCGGCCTGGTGGTGGCGATGGTTAGGTATTCGTCTTCACCTTCAATTTTATATTTGATATAATAGAGCTTTGAAGCAATTTCCTTGAAAAGGACTTCATCGTCAGATAATGCAGTGCGACCTTTTGGATCCCAGTTTACCATCCTGATTCCTCTGTAAATTTTACCTTTTTTGTGAAGGTCAACAAATACATTGATCACCGCGTCACTAAGGTCCTTATCCATTGTGAAGCGAGTCCTTTCCCAGTCACAAGATGCACCAAGTTTTTTTAGTTGTTCAAGGATTATTCCCCCATATTTTTCTTTCCATTCCCAGGCATGGGTCAGAAAGGTTTCTCTATTTAGGGATTTTTTTTCTATTCCTTGTTCCTTCAACATCGCCACGACCTTTGCTTCAGTCGCAATGGATGCATGATCAGTACCAGGTACCCAGCAAGCATTCTTCCCCTCCATTCTAGCCTTACGGATTAGAATGTCTTGAATGGTATTGTTGAGCATATGCCCCATATGGAGCACTCCTGTCACGTTAGGAGGGGGGATCACTATGGAGTAAGGTTCTTTATTAGGGTCTGGTTCGGAATGAAACATTCCATGATCCATCCAATATTGATACCATTTTGATTCAATGTTCGAGGGTGTATATTTGCTAGGTAGTGCCATTATCTATTCAATTTGAGGTGCAAAAATAATACAATTATACTTTTTGGCGCACCTTTAAGAAAAGGATTGCCAAAAGATATGTTTTTTTGCAAGAGGAGAGTTAAGGAATTAAAAGAAGTTCGTTTATTTATTTAGCTGAACTTTTACCATTACAGGGAAATGATCTGAAGGGTATTTTTTTCCGTAATTGTCTGAAAGAGTGCCGTGATGAAGTGTTTTCACTTTGTCGTTGACAAAAATATAGTCAATTCTTTTTTCCGGAAGGATGTCCCATTTAAACCCTGTGAAAGTACCCAATGGGCCATATGAAGGAAGTTTGGATTCTTTTTTGCTGTCTTTCATTAGGTCTCCCTTTGTTATTTCATGGTAAGCAGGATTGTCGTCTTCTATATTAAAATCTCCAGTAAGAATACACGGAAGATTTTGCTTATTAATCGATTTGATTTTTTGGATTACCAACTTGCTGCTTTCCTCTCTAGCTTTTTGACCTCTATGATCATAATGAACATTAAAAACATAAAATTCCTGCCCTTCTTGGGTTTTGAATTTACCCCAAGAGCAAATTCTGTTTAATGAAGCATCCCAACCTTTTGAAGGTTTCTCAGGGGTGGGAGATAACCAAAAGCTATTTTGCTCCAGTAGTGTGAATTTTTTAGGGTTGTAAAAAACTGCGCTAAACTCTCCTTCCTTTTCGCCAGTATTCCTTCCCACACCAATATAAGGGAAGTCCAAACCCTCCTTGATCATTTCAAGTTGGTTGAATAGTCCTTCTTGAGTTCCTATGATATCCATTTCATGAAAACGGATAAGATTAATTAAATGTGGTGCTCGATCTTCCCACAAATTACCCTCATCACTTGAATTGGCATAACGGATATTATATGTAGCAATTTTATAGGTCTCCTGGGCCATTATTGCTGGGGCCTGAAAAAGGGTAAACATTAAGAGAATTACCTGGAGTTTTAAGCCTGAAAGTTTGAAATTAGACACTTTAAATTCTGAAAAGTTAAAATTATTCATTGTTACAGTTAATTATTTTATCTCTGATTGAAAAGGTAATAGAACCATTCTTCCTTCTAATTTTTCGAGTTTTTCAATGGTTTTAAAAATCTCGTAAGAATAGCCCATTTTGATACGTTGATAAGTGCTTTGTACATCACTACTCATATCCTCCATTAACTGTTCTAAAATGCTCTTTTGCTTTGGGTAAACCACTAATCTGTAATCTTCCTCAATTCCGGCTTTTTTAGCAGCAATTTCTATGGCATCGTCAAAATCTCCAAGCACGTCTACCAAGCCATTTTCTTTGGCTTTTTTGCCGGACCAAACTCTGCCTCCTGCGATGGCTAAAACTTGCTCCCTGCTCATGTTTCTGCCTTCAGAAACCCTGCTTATAAAAGTATCATAACCTTCTTCAACCTTTTTTTGCATAATGGCTTTTTCTGCTTCGGGAATGGATTTGGTAGGATCGAGCAAGTTTGAATAGGTGCCTGTTTTGACCTCATCCGTAGTGATTCCTAGTTTGTTGTTTAATAATCCTTTGGCATTGAACCATAGTCCGAAAATACCTATAGATCCAGTAATGGTATTGGGATAGGCCACTATGGTGTCCGCTGGGGCGGCGATGTAATACCCTCCGGATGCAGCATAGTTGGACATGGATGCGATCAAAGGTTTTGCTTTTTGGGCTTCCGAAAGTTCCCTCCAGATTACCTCAGAAGCGACAACAGATCCACCTGGAGAATTGATCCTTATTACGATGGCTTTAACGTCCTTGTTTTTTCTTGCTTTCCTGATTTCTTTTAAAAAGCGTTCAGAGCTAATTTGATCCAAGGCTTCGCCACTTACTATTTCCCCATCTGCAATTATCAGAGCAATGGTGTTTGGAGAGAGCCTGTTTTTTGACGTGGCAGATTGATTGATTCCATTAATTCCTATACTATTGATTTCGTCTTCATCTTCTTCAAGTCCCAGTTTTTCCTTTAGGCGTGCCTTTACCTGATCATCGTACCAAAGTCCATCAATCAGGTCTAAATCCATGGCGTCTTGAGGCTTTCTTACCAACATGCTGTCATTTATCTGTCCAACCTCTTCAATCCCCAGACCTCGGCTATTGGCAACTTGCTCAATCATAACCGTATTCATGTCATTTAAATAGGTCATGGTTTGCAGGCGGTTTTCTTCACTCATTTTGTCTAAAATGAAGGGCTCAATGGCACTTTTAAATTCACCTACCCTAAAAATTACTGGTTCGATCTCCAACTTTTCAAACAGCCCCTTAAAAAATATGGGCGCACTGGAAAATCCGTTAAATTCAATGTCCCCTATTGGGTTGAGGTAAATTTCATCTGCTACAGAACTAAGAAAATATCCCGGCTCTGAATAGTATTCTGAATAAGAAATAATAAATTTTCCGCTTTCCTTAAATTCACTTAGGGCATTTCTGATTTCCAAGATATGGGCTTGTCCAGCAGTAAGCATTCCGCTTTCAAGATAAATACCCTTAATGTCATCGTTTTCTTCAGCCGTTCGGATGGCTTTTATTATTTGATTAAGCCCTACAGTGGTGGTCTTCCCCAGGTAAGGTAGTGGTGGTAAGCCAATATCATCGTCAGGGGCGCTTTCTACAATAGGTATACCGTTAAGTTTTATATGTAAAACTGAATTTTCCTCAATTGTCGCTTGGTCACCACTTGAACTTATTGCTATTATCCCAGCTAATATAAAAAAACCAGCTACCCAGAAAATTAGCAATCCAACAATGACAGCCAATACATTGCTCAAAAATTTCATATCTTTATCCTCTTTTTATAATGTTCAAAATTAACTTATTTTTCACAAAACTGTTGATTTTGATTTAATTAATTCTTTATGCACCAGGTGGTATTGAGCTTAGGCGGAAATATGGGAGATAGGCTTTCTTTGTTAAATAATGCAAGGGAACTACTTACCCGACAGATGAAATTGGAAAGAGCGTCAACAATATATCAAACAGCAGCTTGGGGAGGGAATTCGCATGGAGCGTATCTCAATCAGGTACTTGTTTTGAATACGGCTATGGGGGCTGAAGATTGCCTAAATTATATTCAACAAATAGAAAATCAATTGGGTAGACAACGGATTATGAAGTGGGGAGACAGAACCATGGATATAGATATTCTATATTTTGATGATGAAATAATTAATACCGAAAGATTGAAAGTGCCTCACCCTTATTTGATAGATAGAAACTTCGTATTGGTGCCTTTGGCTGAAGTTTTGCCTGACTTTGTACATCCACAGATGGGAAAGTCATCCATGGTTTTGATGGAGGAATGTGAGGATAGCTTGAAGGTCAAACAATGGACTGATTTGGATTAAGAGCCAACATTGTTCTTGGTGTCGACTACCAAAAATATGACTCGTTTTTGGGTTAACAAAAAAAGGAGCATAGTCTAAACTATACTCCTTTCTGTACTTTTTGATTTCTTTACGTAACAGTAGGGCCATTACATATTTTAATTTTAATCGAGCGATTTGGTCTCAGCTTCTTTATTGATCTTTTTCACTAAACCTTGCAATACTTTTCCTGGGCCACACTCTATAAATAAAGTCGATCCATCCTTGATCATGTTTTGTACAGATTGTGTCCATTTTACAGGAGCTGTAAGCTGTTCAATTAGATTTTCCTTGATCGCATTGACCTCACTAACGGCAGTAGTGCTTACATTTTGATATACAGGACAAATTGGATCAGAAAAGGTGGTGGAATTGATTGCCGCTTCTAGTTTAAGTTTGGCAGGTTCCATCAATGGAGAGTGGAAGGCGCCACCTACAGGCAATGGCAAGGCACGCTTGGCACCGGCTTCTTTTAGTTTTTCGCAGGCGATCTGAATGCCCTCTAAGCTACCGGAGATAACCAACTGTCCAGGACAGTTGTAATTGGCAGGTACTACTACATGACCTTCTATGGAAGCGCAAATTTCTTCCACTTTCTCATCGGCTAGTCCAAGGATTGCTGCCATTGTAGATGGGTTGATTTCACAAGCCTCCTGCATGGCCAAAGCTCTTTGGTGAACCAGTTTTAAAGCATCTTCGAATTTCAGTGCTTTGTTGGCTACTAAGGCGGAAAACTCTCCTAAAGAATGTCCCGCTACCATGTCAGGATGAAAATCAGGTGCCGTTAAGGCGGCTATAGCAGAATGAAGGAAAACGGCTGGTTGGGTTACATTTGTTTGCTTTAACGCTTCTGGGGTACCATCAAACATGATGTCTGTAATACGGAAACCAAGAATTTCATTGGCCTGATCAAATAGCTTTTTGGCTTCTGAACTGCTCTCATAAAGTGACTTTCCCATACCTGGGAATTGGGCTCCTTGGCCCGGAAACATATAGGCTACCATTTTTATTGCTTCAAGTTTTAAATAAAGCCTCAAAGATAAGCAAAAAAATGAGTAGGCTCAATTATTTGTATAGTGGCCTTTTAACCCGGATTATGTAATAGAATGTCTATTGCATATTTCGGGTTTAAGAAAACAGGTTGGGATTTAATTCAAAGAAAAGGAAATTTTTGGGTGGGAATTAAAGACCATTGAATAAAGCCAAGGATATCTTATAGCTTTATTCAATGGTCTTTTGATTTTTTAACTTGTTTTTATTTCAAAAGTTGGATGGTGCCTTTAATTTTCTTCTGTCGCTGTGTTTCATCCAGGACATCGAATATGACAATTGCTTCATAGTAATAGGTGCTTGCTGGAAGTTCATTCCCATTTAGATCTTTTCCATCCCAATTGATGTAAATATTGTTCTCGGAAGCTTGTTTGCTATTGTAATCATGAACCAATCCTCCCCATCTGTTGTAAATCTTTATGGCTACAGCCTCAACAAATCTAGGACATTTGGCATAAGGGTTGTCAAATGCTTGGAAAGTTTCATTGACATTGTCTCCATTTGGTGTAAATACATTAGGTAATTCGTAGTAAGGACAATTGTCAATGCAAACAATATTGCTTGGCTCGCTTTCATTTCCTGATCGGTCAATGGCTGTGATGTAATAGCAGCCTTTTAAATCAGTTAGGCCTTCTATTCTGGTTTCATTGTTTATTACAGATACATCTTTAACAAAATTGAAAGTGCCTTCTTCTCCAGTTTCTGAGAAATAGATTTTATATCCATTCAACTCGGTATCACAGTTTCCTGAAAAGTCGGGTACCCAACTAAGGTCATGATAGAAGTCGCTGAAGTTACATGGCTTGTCGGCTAAAAAAGCCTCGCATTCAGGTCCTTCATAGGAAAGTACCGGAGGGCAAGGTAATCTGTCATCATCAGGTTTTGCACATACGATTTGAGATTTGTTCGCCAAAGGATATTCCAATATATCTAAATTGTAATCCCCATTTGTAACCACATAATAGCAATACTCTTTGTCGGTATCCAAAGGAATGCCATTGTGACTTCCATCATCAAGAAATACAAATCCTTGCTGGGTAACATCCACCTGACCTATTAGGACAAAATTGTCAACTTCATTGGCGTCCGGATCTGTTCTGTTCCTATAGATAAGATGCGGGTATTTGTCAACTTCATTGTTCCAGGAAACCGTAAAGTCCCATTTTAACTCAATGGCTTCGTTGATGATCGTTGGTTCTAGACGAACAGAGGATGCTGTATTTGAGGAGTCAGTCTTTATTCCTTGAGACAATAGAACTACCTGGTAATTGTAAACCAAATTCTCCGTGTTGAGATTGGTGTCGGTAAACAATGTATCACTCGTGGTAATTATTGAAGTGCGGTCATTTGCTCCTGTGAACCCTTGACTTCTTATTAGTTCATAGGTGTATGGCCCAGGGTACAATTGCGTGTCAATGTCATAAGGAGGGGTCCATTTCACTAAAATTTCACCCTCATCAGTGCTGGTTTTCTCTACACTCACATTGGTGATAAGAGGCACATCAACGTCTATAGTGATGCAAATTTCGTTAGACACATAACTCTCCCCACTTCTCGGGGCTGGAAAGGCTGCTACTAATCGGTAACAGTAGGTATTTCCAGGACTTAATCCCATGTTGTCATTGTTGTCCAAAAAGTCTACTTTATCCATTGATGTGGTGCCCACTAGCTCATATCCTGATCTGATTCCAGTTTCACAAGAGTCGGGTTGGTAGTTGTCGCTATTGATCCTTCTCCATACCTGCATGGTTTCAGCCGTGTTGGCACAGGTATAGGGATCCCATTCTAATTTTACTGAACGGCCTTGTTGTTGCTCAATACTAAATGGACTTGGAGGTGGAGCTACTACAGTAATGTTCCATGTTTTAATGTCAATCAATGAGGGTCCTGAATCAGGGTCATCTGCTATTCTTACCCTTACTTGATAGGTTCTAGCTCTGACATGATTGCAAACCGTCTGCCATCTAAAACTGACCACACCTGGTGAAGATTGAAATATGGAAATAGGGTTGTAACTCGCTGGAGATGAAGTGATTTCAATTGGGTCTCCAAAAACTTCAATTAAAATAGGGTCCCCATCCGGGTCCATACCTTGGAAGATTTCTGTAATTTCAGTTCCTGCTTCTACACAAATGTCATCAGGCATTATCAATTCTGGCCTGCGGTTGTCCGTGTTTTCAATAATGATCTGCATGTCCCGCAAAACATAGCCAATTCTGGTCCATTCACCAGCTACCATGCGCCACTCTTCTATTCGAAAAGCTATATTGTATTGACCGGCAATACCAGGAGCATCCCAAATCAAATCCCCGGTAATAGGGTCCAATTCCAATATTGCTGGTGTAGAACCATCTTGTTTGGTAAAGCTAAATTCACCTGAAGCAGGACTTCTATAGTTGTTTACTTGTCGCTGAAAGGCTTGCTTAGGGATGTCTAGCACATAAGCCAAGCTGTCTCCATCAGGGTCATAAGCTCCAGGGTTATGGATATAGGTCTGATTTACAGCCCCATTGTCTACAGGAGCTATTGTGAGGACCGGTGAGTTATTGACACCTAAAAAGGGGTCAATATTTATCATAGTTTCAATATAAAACGGAGTGTCTACAGACTGGTCCATGTTCAGCGTATTGGCATTCCTGTTGAACTCCATAAACCGAATGGTGTAATTTCCAGGGCCCTGGTAAGTATGGGTGATTACAAAAGTGTTTTTTTCAATGTCATTCCCTAGATTTTCAGTACTAGTAATGTCACTTTCGGTATTGAGTACCTCAACTCTTCCATCTCCAAAATCAATTTCTCCAGGACCAAAAACCACAGAAGACCTTGTGTCGGTATACCCTACTACAGTGATTTTATAAGTCAATGTTTGAGTAGACACCCTTTCGGCAATGATTTCTCCTGCTCGAATGTGGGTGGCCTGGGAAGAGGCTGAAACTAGCATTAATGCCATCAAGCCCAAAAGAAAATAGCAATATTTCATATTATGATTAATTTCAGCGCGTTGTATTATTCAGGTTTATAGGGAATTAGTTCCAATACCATTAAGGTGTAGCGGTTCAACCCCCTTCTCATAGGAACAAAACGTTTTTATTTTTTCAATGGTTACCCTAAATTATATCTTTATAGTGAATTTTTCATTCTCTATACTGTTTAATTATAGTATGTATTGTTATAAAACCTTCTCAAAAGTGTTTTTAAATCTAAACTACATGGTATTTGAGCGATTTAGTGAGCCTTCAAATTCTAAACAAAATTACTTTCATGTCAAATGAACTTTTTTTTTTTAAGTTCATAGGCTGAACGCCAGAACAAAAAGGGAATAGCCTAGTTTAAACATTCAGAAGCTAATTTTATTTGGGTTTATTTAGAACTAATTAAAATAAGATGATTGACAGTTGATTGATTGTTTGCTATCGATTACAAATGTAAATTTGGCGTCAATATAAAGATCAAACCGTAATAACGAAAAATTATATGAGTTGGGTATCTAAAACCTTAAATAGTACGCTGGGCAGAAAATTATTAATGGCCCTGACGGGATTATTTCTTATTTTGTTTCTGGTAGTTCACCTTGCGGGGAACTTGCAATTAATCATTCCAGACGGAGGAAAATCCTTTAACATTTACGCTGAGACAATGGCCTCGAATCCATTGATCAGAATTGTTTCAATTTTAAACTTCGGTTTTATTCTTCTTCATGCGGTCTATGCCGTTATCCTTACCAAGCACAACAAAAAATCAAGACCGATTGGTTATGCCGTAAGTAAAGCTTCAGAGAATAGCTCTTGGAGTTCTAGAAGTATGGGTATTCTCGGAACTTTGATTTTGATTTTTATCCTGGTTCACTTGAGAGGTTTTTGGTATGAGTTAAAGTTTGGTGAAGTGCCAATTGCTACCTATGATGGTGTGAGTTACAAAGATAGCTTTGCCATTGTATCAGCGGCCTACCAAAACATCTTTTATGTAATTTTCTATGTTGTAAGTATGGGGATATTGGCATTTCACTTATCCCACGGTTTTGCCAGTGCTTTTCAAACTTTAGGAATTAATCATAAGAAATACACCCCTTTTATCAAAAAATTAGGATTGGCATTTGCCATTATAGTACCAGCATTATTTGCATTGATTCCCATTGTGATGTTTATTCAGGGAAGCTAAGGAGACTAAAATTCAAGAAATTAAAGGGAAATTAAATTTGAATATTGATGAAACTTGATTCAAAAATACCCAATGGTCCTTTGGCTGAAAAATGGACCAACCATAAGTTTAATGTGAAATTGGTCAATCCGGCCAATAAAAGAAAATACAATATTATAGTAGTAGGTACTGGCTTGGCTGGAGCTTCTGCTGCAGCCTCACTTGCTGAGTTGGGTTATAATGTTCAGGCTTTCTGTTTTCAGGATAGCCCAAGAAGAGCACACTCAATAGCCGCTCAGGGAGGTATCAATGCTGCTAAGAATTATCAAAATGACGGTGATTCTGTTTACCGATTGTTTTATGACACCATAAAAGGTGGCGATTATCGTTCAAGAGAAGCTAATGTTTATCGTTTGGCGCAGGTATCTGTCAATATTATTGATCAGTGCGTGGCCCAAGGAGTTCCTTTTGCAAGAGAATACGGTGGTTTGCTTGCCAACCGTTCCTTCGGTGGTGCTCAGGTTTCCCGTACATTCTATGCAAGGGGCCAAACTGGGCAACAATTACTATTGGGAGCCTATTCGGCACTAAGTCGACAGGTAGCCAATGGTAAGGTGAAGTTATATCCTCGTACAGAAATGATGGATGTAGTGACCGTCGATGGCAAAGCCAAAGGAATTGTTACAAGGAATCTGATTACAGGAGCGATTGAGTCTCATAGTGGAGATGCTGTCTTACTTTGTACAGGAGGTTATGGGAATGTGTTTTTCCTTTCAACCAACGCTATGGGATCAAATGTTACCGCTGCCTGGAGAGCACATAAAAAAGGAGCTTACTTTAGCAACCCTTGTTATACACAGATACACCCTACTTGTATTCCGGTTTCCGGGGATCATCAGTCGAAGTTAACCCTTATGTCAGAGTCCTTAAGGAACGATGGCAGGGTATGGGTACCTAAGACGGTAGAGATGGCTGAAAAGTTAAGGAAAAAGGAAATAGCACCTAAAGACATTAAAGATGAGGACAGAGACTATTACCTTGAAACAAAATACCCTTCTTTTGGTAATTTAGTACCTAGGGATGTTGCTTCTCGTAATGCGAAGTACGTTTGTGATGAAGGAAGAGGTGTAAACGAAACAGGCGAAGCAGTATTCCTGGACTTCAGAGACGCCATTTTACGTGATGGAGAAGATGCGGTAAAAGGCAAATATGGTAACCTGTTTGATATGTATGAGAAGATCACAGGAGAAAATCCATACAAAACACCGATGAAAATATACCCAGCTGTTCACTACACTATGGGCGGTCTTTGGGTAGATTATAATCTAATGACAAATGTGTCAGGATTGTACGCACTTGGTGAAGCCAATTTCTCCGATCACGGAGCCAATAGATTGGGAGCTTCTGCACTTATGCAAGGTTTAGCTGACGGTTATTTTGTTATACCTTACACGCTAGGTGATTATTTGGCTGGAATTCCAAATGAAAAGGTTTCGGTTGATCATCCTGAGTTCAAAAAGTGTGAGGATGAAGTAAAAGCGAAAATCCAGAAATTATTAAGTATCAATGGTAATAGAACAGTAGATCATTTCCATAAAAAATTGGGTAAGATCATGTGGAACCATTGTGGAATGGCTAGAAATGCTGCCGGACTTACCAAAGCCAAAGAATTGATCAAAGAATTGAAAAAGGAATTCTGGTCGGATGTGAAAGTTTTGGGTACAGGAGAAGAGCTTAACCTTTCTTTAGAAAAAGCACACAGAGTGGCAGATTTTCTAGAATTGGGAGAGTTAATGGTGGTTGATGCGCTTCATAGAGAAGAGTCTTGTGGCGGTCACTTTAGAGATGAACACCAAACGCCAGAGGGCGAAGCTTTGAGGGACGATGAAAATTTCGCCTATGTAGCTGCTTGGGAGTATGCAGGAGAAGGGAAAGAAGAAGTCTTGAATAAAGAGGAGCTTGTTTTTGAAAATGTTAAGCTTACACAGAGAAGCTACAAATAATTGATTGAACCTATAAAATTCATCATAATATGAATCTTACATTAAAAGTGTGGAGGCAGAAAAACCCATCTGATAAAGGGGGCTTTAAAGATTATAAATTAAGTGGAATTTCTTCAGACATGTCTTTCTTGGAAATGTTAGACGTTTTGAATGAAGACCTTTCAGAAAAGGGAGAAGATCCTGTTCATTTTGATCATGATTGTAGGGAAGGAATTTGTGGCATGTGTTCATTGTATATCAATGGGCAGCCTCATGGACCAACACAAACAACCACCTGCCAATTGCATATGCGTTCTTTTAAGGATGGAGATACCATCACTATAGAACCTTGGAGAGCCAATGCATTTCCAATAATCAAGGATTTGGTAGTGGACAGAAGTTCTTTCGATAGAATTATTCAGTCTGGAGGTTATGTATCTGTCAATACTGGTGGTGTACCTGATGCAAACGAGATTCCTATTCCAAAAATAATTGCGGATGAGGCTTTCGATTCGGCTACATGTATTGGTTGTGGGGCTTGTGTAGCTGCATGTAAGAATGCTTCGGCCATGCTTTTTGTGTCTGCTAAAGTTTCTCAATTGGCCTTGTTACCTCAAGGAAAAGTGGAGAAAAGAGAGCGCGCTGAGAAAATGGTCGCTCAGATGGATAGTGAAGGATTTGGAGCTTGTACAAATACAGGCGCATGTTCTGCAGAATGTCCTAAGGAAATTGACCTAAGCAATATTGCGAGACTAAATAGAGAGTATTTCGCAGCGTCTCTGAGTACAGAGGAAAGTTGAAATTTACCACATTGAAATATTAAAGACCGGACTTCCGGTCTTTTTTTTTGCTATACCATAATGAATAATAAATGTTTAACCCGGATTATGTAATAGAATGTCTATTGCATATTTCGGGTTTAATTTATAGTTCTTGTCTAAGGAGCTAGGTTTTGTGAGATATTTTTTTATTTATAGGTAGCAATTAATCAAAAAACATATACTAAATGTCAATTATAGATTTATCTATTTTTATTGTCTACATGCTATTGATGCTCGGTGTAGGCTTTTATTTTATGAGAAAAAATACTGGGCAGGACGACTATTATGTTGGTGGTAGAAATATAGGGAGCTGGCATATTGGGCTTTCTGTAGTTGCCACTGATGTAGGCGGTGGCTTTTCAGTTGGACTAGGTGGTTTGGGTTTCATGATGGGGCTCTCAGGTAGTTGGATGTTGTTTACGGGGCTGTTGGGAGCTTGGTTAGCTGCAGTATTTTTGATTCCCAAAGTAAGGGCCAATCCTGCTTTTGAAAAATTTTACACCTTGCCCCAGATCTTTCAGCATTTGTTTGATAAAAAAGTAGGAATCGCTGCTGCCATAATTTCCTTTGTGGGTTATCTTGGGTTTACTTCCTCTCAACTTCTTGCAGGAGCCAAATTAGCTTCTGGTACCTTTCCAACCTTAGATTTAAACATGGCCTTACTTATCATGGGCATCATTGCAGTGGTTTATACTGTATTGGGTGGTCTTAAAGCTGTGATATATACGGATACTATACAATGGATTGTGTTAATGGCGGGCTTTATATTTATAGGTTTGCCGGTCTCTTATTATCATGTTGGTGGATGGGAAGTTATTAGAAACACCCTTCCAGATGAATATTTCTCTTTGACCAATATAAAATGGCAGGATCTTGCCAATTGGGGCATTACCATACTACCGATTTGGTTTGTTGGGATGACCCTTTATCAAAGGATATTTGCTAGTACAGACGTAAAGTCGGCCAAGAAAGCATGGTTTATTGCAGGTTTGTTTGAATGGCCTATCATGGCTTTTATGGGTGTGTCTTTAGGTCTTTTGGCTAAGGTCGCGTTTGAACAAGGACTTATTGTAGAAGGTCTTGAAACGTTGGATCCGGAAATGGGATTACCTATTTTATTAAGTACTGTGTTGCCTCCGGGTATAATGGGTTTGATGATGTCTGCCTATTTTTCTGCAGTGCTTTCTACGGCTGATTCTTGTCTTATGGCTGCATCAGGAAATCTTACTACCGATATATTCGGTCGATTTTTGAAGACAAAAAACGATCAATACGTAATGCGGATGAGTCAGTTCTTTACATTGCTCATTGGAGTTATTGCATTAATTTTAGCCTTACAAATGACCAATGTGTTAGAACTCATGTTATATTCCTATGCTTTTATGGTTTCCGGATTATTCGTTCCCATTATTGCAGGCCTTTTTTGGAACATGCGCTCTCCCATGGCTGCCTTGGTATCCATGGTGATAGGGGGAGGAACAACAGCTGTTCTGTCTGTTTTGGAGCTTTCACTGCCATTTGGTCTTGATCCCAACTTTTTTGGGGTATTTGCATCTTTAGCAGTGTTTTTGCTTGTATACAAGATTAATAATTGATTAGTTAAAATTTAATTAAAATATAATTCATAAATGTTTACCTTAGAAACACTATCGGCCATTGACAATGCCACCTATCTGCAAAAACTTGAAATTGCTGACTTTTTATTTGAGCACCTTGATCAATATGGTGACCCCAAAGAGGATATCATGCGCTGCCTTGATTATGCACTAGATCAGGCAGGAGATAAAGGTGGTTTTTCTGTTTTGGCCAGAGAAGAAGGGAAATTAGTAGGGGTTGTAGTTGTCAATAAGACAGGTATGTCTGGCTATATTCCTGAAAATATCCTTGTTTATATAGCAGTGGATGCCTCACAAAGAGGTAAAGGCGTAGGTAAAAAGCTAATGAAAACAGCCATTGATATGGCGCAAGGGGATGTCGCCCTTCATGTTGAGCCGGATAATCCTGCAAAATTTCTCTATGAAAAATTGGGTTTTGAGAATAAATACTTAGAAATGAGATTGAAAAAATAATATGGCATTCTTAAATCTATATAGGGGCAAGCTGAAATCAAACTTTGAATTTTTGAAAAAAGAGTTTGAGGAAAATGATGTGTCATGGGGTATTGTGTCCAAAATTCTTTGTGGTAATCGAATGTACCTACAGGAGTTAATTAATATGGGGACCAATGAAATTCATGATTCCAGAATAAGCAATCTGGCAAAAATTAAGGAGTTAAATCCTGATGTTCAGACTGTTTACATCAAGCCTCCATCTAAAAGGAACCTGGGAGATGTGGTAAGGTATGCGGATGTAAGTCTTAATAGTGAATTAAATACCATTAAGTGGATTAGTGAGGAAGCCGTAAAGCAAAATAGAAGCCATAAGATTATTATTATGGTAGAAACTGGAGACCTTCGCGAAGGAGTCATGGGAGACCATTTGCTGGATTTCTATGCGGGAGTTTTTGACTTGCCTAATATTGAAGTGATAGGTTTGGGAACTAATTTGAACTGCCTAAATGGTGTACTTCCTTCGGCGGATAAACTGATTCAGCTTTCTCTTTACAAACAGATCATTGAGCTTAAGTTCAATAAGAAGATACCTTGGGTGTCAGCAGGGACCTCGGTTACCATCCCGCTTATGCTTCGCAAGCAATTGCCTAAGGGAGTTAACCACTTTAGAATAGGGGAGACCCTATACTTTGGCGTTGATTTGGTTGAGGAAAAAACCATTGAGGGAATGCATGACAATGTCTTTGAACTGTTTGCTGAGATCATAGAAATGCAAGAGAAGCCTTTGCTTCCCACAGGAACATTGGCCTCGAATCCTCAAGGAGAGGTGACAGAAATAGATGAATCTCTTTATGGGCAATCCTCCTTCCGGGCAATTTTAGATTTGGGTTTACTTGATGTAGATCCGAAATACCTTTTACCTGATGATGGGGCATTCGAAATTCTGGGAGCCAGTTCTGATATGATCATTATTAATTTGGGTGAAAATCCTAAAAATTACAAGGTTGGCGACCTTATTAAATTTCAACTCAAATACATGGGGGCTCTAGCCATTCTCAATTCCAGTTATATTGAAAAAAGAGTTGTTTGATCTGACTTAATCAGCCAAACAGCAAGGATGAAATATGGGGAAATATTGTGTTTTACCTGAGTTTAAATGGTTGGTTCATTTGTGTTATATTAATATTTGATTAATAAATAATCTCTGGCATAGAATTGGTATCAATTAAAACCTAAACCAATTATTTTATTACTATGCACAAACTAGGACTATTACTATCGTTTCTCCTGTTGGGGACAGTGGCCGTACAGGCGCAAAATGAATCAGGATTTGGAGTAAGAGGTGGAGCAAATTTCTTCACCTGGGGTGGATCGGATGTCAGTAGCAATGACTACAACAATCGAGTTGGCTTCCATGCAGGATTTTATGGAAATGGATTTATTTCCGATCGGTTCTCAATTGAGCCAGGGCTGTATTACTCTGTGAAAGGAACACAAAATGATGATATGGTCAATTCCAGAGCTGTATTGGATTATGTTGATTTGCCAGTATTGTTTAGGATTTACGCTACAGATGGAGTGAATCTATTTTTTGGTCCACAGGCTTCTGTTCTAGTAGGTTCAAGCTTTGAAGCTGATGCCTTAGGGAATACTTATGGTTGGGATACTGACAATATAAGTGATTTTGATGCGGCTGTGGTCGTAGGCGTTGGGTATAATTTACCGAAAGGTCTTAATCTTCAAGCTAGCTATGATTTTGGAATTAATCCCGTATTCAAAGACTCGGATGCCTCAGTTTACAACAGAGGATTTAAATTATCCGCCGGTATTAGTTTCTAATTAGAGGTAAGCTAATTAC
Source organism: Cyclobacterium sp. L-R (assembly GCF_056859355.1). NCBI lineage: Bacteria > Pseudomonadati > Bacteroidota > Cytophagia > Cytophagales > Cyclobacteriaceae > Cyclobacterium > Cyclobacterium sp. L-R. The sequence continues at coordinate 56,959 of NZ_JBSXOH010000096.1, read as the reverse complement.
TTCTTCAGGATGTATTCACCTTCTGAAAAATAAAATGAACCCTTTGGAATGGCTTATCTCATTCGGAGGGTTCACTGCTTTTAATTGTAGCAATGTCTTCATCGTTGTATTGAGGTGTTCCTCCATTGAAGGTGGCCACCAATGCCCCTAAAGCACAGGCGAAATCAAGAATTTTTTCGGGTGATTCCTTCGCTAGAAATTTGCTGACAAAGCCAGCCAAAAATGCATCTCCGGAACCCACAGTGTCTTGCACTTCAACAGGGTAGCCAGGATGTTTGATGATTTCTCCCTCTTGATAGATAGCCGCTCCTTTACTTCCCAGGGTTATGCACACCAATTCAAAAGAAAACAGCTCACTTAATTTTTCCAGGGCTGCATCCATCTGGTTAGGCAAGTCATAGAAATTGGCAAGCAGGGTAAGCTCATCCTCATTTATTTTTAATATATCCGCTTTGGTCATAAGTCGATCCAATAAATCTGCGGTATAATAAGGAGGACGAAGATTGATGTCGAGAATTTTTAATACAGGAGTCTCTAGAAGTTTGAAAAGCGTTTCCTTGCTTTCTTCTTCTCTAGCTGCTAGTGAACCGAAAATTATCGCATTGACATTCCTTGCTACTTTCTCAATGTCTTCAGTCCATTGAATATGATCCCATGCTACAGGTTTTACAATTTCATACTTGATGTTCTCCTTGTCCTGATCGTCTACTATTACACTTCCTGTGGGATACTCCTTGTCTACCTGGATAAGCTCCTGGTTTAACCCATACTTTTCTGTAAATGCCAGTAATTTACGGCCAGGTTTGTCATCTCCAACCTTAGAAATCATTTTTACATCTAAACCAAGATGCTGAAGATGTAAGGCAACATTCATAGGTGCACCACCAGCAATGCTTTCTTTAGGGAATACATCCCACAACATTTCACCAAAACAGATTATTTTTTTAACCATTGTCTTTTACAAATTCTTTTTGAATTTCTTCAAGTGAACGACCCTTAGTCTCTGGCATTTTAGTAAATACCCATACCAATTGCAACAACATCATTAATGCAAAGAAGCCAAAGATGACCATTGGACCAAATTGGTTGGCCATTAAAGGGAAAACATTTGCGATAATGGCAGCCAAAATCCAGTGGGTGAAACAGCCCATAGATTGTCCATGTGCACGGAGTTCATTGGGGAAAATTTCAGAGATGAAAACCCAAATGACAGCCCCCTGTCCAACAGCATGTGAAGCAATAAACATGAAGACAAATACCGGCAATAAAGAACTATTGATCTCTGCACCGGAGAATGAAAAGGCAATTAGAAGTAAGGATACAATATATCCGAATGAGCCTATGTACATTAATTTTTTTCTACCGATCCTATCAATTAGAAATAGCCCTAACATGGTGGCAACTATATTTATTACACCGATCCCAACAGTTGATAGTAAGGCACTTTCAGCACTGATTCCTGCCATATCAAAAATTCTTGGAGCAAAATAGATGATGGCATTTATTCCTGAAAGTTGATTGAACAATGCGATGAAAATTGCGAGCATTGTTATTTTTATGTATTTCTTATTGAACAAGGCCATAAAGCCTACCGTAACCTTATTAAGCTTTTTCTCTTCCAGGGCAAGTCTAACGGCTTCTTCCACACCTTCTGGATCTGTCTTTTTAAGGATCTTTTCTGCTTTTTCAAAATCACCCCATTTAGCAATCAACCATCTTGGGCTTTGAGGTACTCTCAATACCAAGAGTGTATAGATTAAAGCAGGAATAGCCTCCACACCTAGCATCCATCTCCAGCTGTTTACTGCTATGTTTATATCGATAAGGTAATTTGATAAATAAGCCATTAGAATGCCAAAAACCAGATTGAATTGATACAAAGCTACTAACTGACCTCTATTTTTTGCAGGTGAAATTTCACTGATGTACATCGGGGCAACTACTGAAGATGCTCCTACACCCAATCCTCCTATAAAACGGAAAATCATAAAAGAATAAATCTCTGGAGCTATAGCAGATCCTAGAGCGGATACAAAGAAGAGTATACCTATCCAAATCAATGATTTCTTTCTACCATATTTGTCTGCAGGGATTCCTCCGAATAGGGCTCCTATAACGGTTCCATATAAGGCGATTGCAATTGCGAGTCCATGACTCCAATCACTTAAAGACCATAATTCCTGAATCTGCCTTTCAGCACCGGAAATAACAGCAGTATCAAATCCAAACAAAAAACCTCCCAATGCAGCTACAAGGGAGAGAAACAGGACATAACTATTAATTTTCATAGGTTATCTGGGTGTGAAGATTTTTTAAATCTAGAAAGTTATGGGCTTTTTTAAAAATATATTCTGAATTTAAATTGAAATGGATTTGTGAAAGCTTTATTTATAAATCCTTAATTAAACATTCTCTCTCCAGTTAGATTGTTCTAAGCGGCAGCTTAACCTTCGGGCAGTTTCAAAGTTTAATTTATAGCCTTAGGAGATCTCCATAATAAACCTACTCGTTTTATTGCATACCGTTGGTGGTTAAACAAGCTGCTGAATCAATACTTGTAACCTATGTAAATCCTATAATAAAACTGGAGTTGCATCAACATGTCAGCTTTGATTCGTTTCTGTTGTAAATCATTACCATCTAGTTGGCCGAAGGGACTGTATATAAATGTAGATTCCAAACCAATGTCAGCATTGGATTTCAATTCCTTAAAAATGCCAACGCGGAAAGGAATGTAAATTCCTGAGTCCGACGCATCGTAGGTCTCTGATCTTCCTCTTGGGTCATTTGGAATAATCCTTTCATCCCTACGGTCGGCGTAGAAATACCCTAGCCCTAAACCTGTATAAACTTTGATTAATGAAGGAATATACCCGCTTAAATTTGGATTGATATGGTAAATAGGCATAACGTCTCCATAAAAAACATTTCCAGAAAAGGCATGAGGGAGGTTTGCGGCAGCAATTACATCGATTTGCTCTTGATTGTAATGATCCCCGCTATTTATCATCTGCCAGCCTAATGTTCCTTTGAGGTCAAAGTAAGGGGTTAGTTTCTTATGGTAATCAACTGAAATGGCTGGTAATACCTTAAAATTGAATTTGCTGTGTACCCCTGTGTTGTCCCCATACATAAAAGAAGGGCCAATTCCAATCCCAAGCCTATCCGTACGGTCATCCTGAGCCACGACTGAATTGAACGTCAATAAAATAATACAAACTAAAAATGTTAATGAGCTTTTCATCGCAGTATAATTTCCTTCTAACCAATTCGTAAGTTAATAATAACTTATTAATATATAAAGTAATATGTATTTCGTAATAAACAAAACAATTTTCATTTAGAAATTGTTGCTTTTCGATTTATATACGTCGATAGTGCCTGATCCAGATCTGCTTATGGTTGAGAAAAGCATTGAAGCCATAAGGTGACCTTTTGTAGATTTTCTTCGAAGAATGAATTTGGGAAGGTTCCCTCCAAGTTTCTAGTCGTATACCAATTAGTCCCCTCATACCTGAAAGCTATATAGGTAAAAAAAGGAGATGGCTTTTTGGCCATCTCGGGTATGATTTATAAAGAGAAGAAGTTCTTGACCTTGCTTAGGATTGGGTTTCTTCTACATTTTCACTTTCATTCTCTACCTCTGATAAAGGTTTTAAATTATCGGGAATAGCGGGATTTAATTCCTCATCATCCTTTTCGTAAGGGAAAATTTCTACGATTGGGCTTTCTGAAATATCAGGAACATTAAAGCTTACAAGCATATTGTTCAGACTTTCATAGATACGGTCGTAGGCTTCCTTGAGGTTGTGGGCTGTTACCAACATGTATTGGGTAACCTTTTTCTCTTTGCCACTGTCTGCATCGGCTACAATATAGGTGATTTTACATTTATGCCAGACATCCACATCATCGAAGAAAAAGACATCTACGATATTGCTTTTACTAATACTGGTAACTTGAAAATCTCCTCTGATGACACTTCCTAGCATGTCATATATCCTGGCTTCAGCCTCTGTAAAGGATACTGCATCTACTAGGTATTGTTCTGAGACATTTTTGAGAAGTCCCTCCTCATTTTCCTTGGCATACTTTACCTTACACAAAAACCATGTTCTCATAACTGTATTACTTCTTAACGATGAAGTTACGAAGGTAATCTGAAATCCTAAAAACAAAAAAAGCTTTGGAAGAAATCAAGCAAATTTGATTGAATTAATTGTTGTAACCACTCAGGGTCATCCAAATAATACAGGTGAAAAGACATTGAAAAACAGTTAGAAGTACTTAATTCAATACCCTGACATGGTTTATGCAATAAGCTTTTTATTCAATCTATAATTTTCGGATTTGTAAGAAAAGAACAAGTAACTGCTTGGGTTTGTAGATTTAATTCAAAATAAATTGTCTTTGAAAACAACTTTTTCAAGAATTAAGCCATTTGCTGGTGCTTTACCGCAAAACGGAGTTTTCTCCTGGCTTTGAAGTGCATATTTTAAATCAGCTAAAGTTATATCACCTTTACCTAGTTGGAAAAGTGTTGCCGTCATCCTTCTTACTTGATGCATGAGAAAGCCTTCCCCAATAATCCTGAATACCTTTACGTTTTTTTCAGGTAGGAAAAAATGGTTTTCAGGAGGCGTTTCGATTTTGGAGTGGATTATATTCCTTACGAAATCATCCGTGTTTTTGCCTTGGGTGCAAAATCTTCTAAAATCATGTCTTCCTTCAAATAAGGCCGCCCCTTCCTGCATGATGTTTAAATCTATCTTTAAGCCAGCATAGGCAACCGACCCTGCATACATGGGGTGTGGTTTTTCACCATAGGCGAAATAATAGCCATAACTTTTACTGGCAACATCCTGAATGATGTTGAAAGCATACGTGGATTGAGCAGCACTCAAGATTTTTATGTCAGAAGGGAGGGATTCATTTAAAGTGGCAATGTATTCCTCGGGATTGATCTCATGGCTTAATAATAATTCAAAGGCTCCATAAAGACAAGAAACACCTGTGTCAGTCCGGCTTGAACCCAGTATATTGAAATCTTCGTGCTTAAGTACAAATCTGAAAGTTTTTTCGAGTGTACCCTGAATGGTTTTAAGACCTTTCTGAACTTGCCATCCATGGTAGCGGATTCCCAGGTATTGTAAGCGAAAGACATATTTAAAAGGCTTTGTCTGCATGGTGCAAAGCTATAAATTGAGAGATAAATTGCCAACTATGACTAGGAAAGGATTGCACTCAATTTTGGCAATGCCCTAATTGTAAAATGGAATATACCAAGTTTTTAATTATCTTGGATTTCTAATTAATAGCCATCATTAGGTCTTCTTTATCGAAGAAAATGCCAGGTGCTTACTAACAGTAAAAATTAAAAATAACCCAAAGAAAATGACCGTAAATAAAATTAAAGCCATACTTGGGGCAATATGTTTATTGCTTTCTACATCCATTACCTACGCTTTTCAAGAAGCGATTGAAAGGCCCAATATTTTGTTTATTTTAACTGATGATCAGGCCCCATGGGCTTTTGCTTCCTCGGGGGATCCCAATGCTTATACACCGAACTTGGATAAACTAGCAGCAAAAGGAGTGTCTTTTCGCAATGCTTTTACCACCACTCCGGTATGTAGTCCTTCACGGACCAGTATAATGACAGGGCGTTATGCCAGTGAATACAATATTTTGGATTTTATAGTAAGTCCTAACCATAGTAAATTGACATTTGATCCTAATGTGAATGCCGGACTTGATCCTAAGAGTATCACATTTGCTGAGATGCTTCAAAAAAACGGCTACCATACAGGTTTGGTAGGGAAGTGGCACTTAGGAGACTGGTCAACTGAAGATGGGAAGCAATACCATCCCAAAAACCATGGCTTTGATTATTTCTCAGGTCTTTTGGGAGGTGGGACAAGTCCTGAAAATCCTGAATTGGAAATAGATGGGGAAGTAAAAATTGTAAAAGGTTTAACCACAGATATTTTGGCAGACGAAGCTATCTCTTTTATTAAATCCACAGGTAATTCCCCATTTCTTTTGTGTTTCAATACCCGTGCCCCACATTCTCAATGGTTGCCTGTAGCGGATGAAGATTGGGCACCTTTTCAAAATATGGATCCCATCTTACCGAATCCGGGCTATCCAGACCTTAACATTGCAAAAGCCAAAAGAAAAATGAGAGAATACCTTGCCAGTACTGCCGGAATGGACAGGAATGTGGGTAGAGTCCTTGCAGCACTTGAAGAAAAAGGCCTTATGGACAATACCATAGTTGTTTTCATGTCTGACCATGGTTACAATATGGGGCACAATGGCATAGAACATAAAGGGAATGGAAAATGGATTACAAAAAACATCCCCGCTGCTACTTCCAATATTAATACCGGCTATCGACCCAATTTATTTGATAACTCTATAAAAATACCTGCCATTGTGTACTGGAAAGGAGTGACTCAGGCGGGAAGAAAGATAGATCAAACTATCTCGGTGCTTGATATTTACCCTACGCTTCTTGAAATGGCTGGAGTTGGGCTTCCTTCTGAGACTGAACATAAACTCAGAGGTCGGAGCTTGGTTCCTTTAATTAAAGGAGAAGAAGTCGCTGATTGGGACAATGATTTTTATTCTGAATACAGTATGGTCAATTATGCGACTTCCTTTTTAAGAAGCTACAGGACTCCAGAATGGAAATTGGTAAGGGACTTTATGGACCCAAAAAGAGATGAATTGTATCATATCGCCCTCGATCCCGAAGAAAACATTAACTTGATCAACGACTCTAGCGAAGAGGTTCGGCAAGTAATTGAAGTTCTCCACCAAAAAATATTAACTAAAATGAAAGAAATTAACGATCCGTTATTGAGCGAAATTGAGGTGGATAAAGCGTATTTCAGGTAAGGGGTTTGTGTAGAGGAATATAGGGTGATCTGTGATTTAGTGATGTGGTGGTTCTCGCTTGATCAGATGAGATTCGATCATACTTTTGCACTATTGGTTTTTTATTTTTCATCCCTCCTAAAAAACAATACTCAAAATAGCTATTACCTATATGGGTTCATAAATAAGGTTAATCTTCGAATTGTAAAATAACGTCTCTTTTTTTCATCTCCTGATGCAAAGATAAAAAAGCATCGGTTCCCCCAAACCAAGAAAGGCCTTCTTTTTTAGCTAGTTTGGTTGGTTTCGTTTTCAAATAGGTGTGCCAACTACTGTGTGGCCAATCTGAAGGGGCTTTTACAAACCCATGGTGTACCGGGTTATTGTGAATATAGGCGATCAAGGCTGTGAAATAATTGTCCGAATCTATAAGCTTTCGGTGAAAACGTGTAATAAAGAGATTGCCTTTTCTATTGAACATTTTGTTGTAGGCTTGTGAGTACGCGTTAAAAAGATTGGAGAATTGTCTGCTGAAAAGTGTAGGAAGATTGATTCCTTCGAGGGTTTGAAGCCTTTGAAGGGGGCCTGTTTTTTTCAACTCCTCTTGCCGTCGAAACCTTATCATCAAGTGAAGGTGATTGGGCATAAGGCAATAAGCGAAGGTATCTCCAATTGGATAAATGTATTTTGAGTATTTCTCGAGAAAATAACGGTAGTTTTCCTGGGAGCGGAATAGGTTTTCGTTTCCAGTGGCGTGTGTCCAGATGTGATACATACCTTCAGGCTCCAGTGGTATCCGTGGATCAGTCATTTTTCGCTTCTATTTTAATAGCCCTCCAAGGGTTCAAAAACCCTTGGAGGGCTGGTTAATCGTGATATTTCTTTAAGGCCTAATAATCGTCCCATCAAACTTCCTTACTGTCCAGCGAGAATTGGTGTGCATGGGGTATTTGGCGGCCAGCTTTTCGTTGATGTCAACACCCAAACCTGGAACTTCATTTACCCACATATAGCCATCCTTCATCGTAGGTGATCCTGGGAAAATCTCTCTGGATAAATCCGATATTCTGGCAGCTTCCTGAATGCCGAAATTCCAGATGGCAAGGTCTATGTGTGCATTGGCCGCATGACCTACCGGAGACACATCTCCTGGGCCATGCCAAGCAGTTTTTATACCATAAAATTCACCCAGTCGAGCCACTTTCATGGCTGGAGTAATTCCGCCAATCTGGGAAATATGAATTCGGATATAATCAAACAAGCGATTGGTCATAGGCTCTTTGAATTCATTGATATTATTGAACAACTCACCCATAGCCAAAGGGACGGTAGTGGCATTTCTTAATTGTTTGAACCATTCCATCTGTTCGGGAGAGAAAGGGTCTTCAATAAAGAATGGATTGTATGGCTCCACACTTTTGATGACGTTAATGGCGTCTATGGGGTCTAGTCTTTCATGAATGTCATGCAGTAGTTCGACTTCCTCTCCACATTGCCTCCTTACGGTTTTAAATAATTTTGGCACATCCTTTCTGTATTTGCCCTGATCCATGTACTGGTCTGTGTTACGGGCAAAACCTTGTTTTTTAAAGTCTGGTTCGCCGGAAATCCCTGCCCCGCCATAACCTCCTTGCTGAATCCTTACATAACGGTAACCCTCCTCCATATAGGAGGAAACCTGGTTGGCCGCTTCCTCTGGGGTGTTGCCGCTTGCGTGGGTATAGCATGGAATGGCAAACCTACATTTTCCTCCTAGCAATTGATAGGTAGGCATGTTGGCGCGTTTGCCTTTAATGTCCCATAAGGCCTGGTCAATCCCACTGATGGCATTGTTGAGTACTGGTCCATTTCGCCAATAGGAACTTACAAAAAGCGACTGCCACATGTCTTCGATATTGTCAACATCTTTGCCTACGCAAAAATCCTTAAGGTATTTTTCTATGGCGGTTATTACAGCAAAGGCCCTTTGGGTAAAGGTGGCGCAACCTAGTCCGTAAAGACCTGGTTCGGAGGTTTCTACTTTTATTACGATTAGGTTTGATCCACTTGGAGCTAGGCCTATGGCTTTTACATTGGTGATAGTCAAAGGGGGGAGCCCGTTGAGGTAGGCTGGTTTTTCTTTTTCAGGTGCTGCCATTGCTTTTGGGTACATTCCTAGCATTCCTGCCATGGTACCTAGCCCCAGTCCTTTGATTAAATTTCTTCTTGTGTTGTTTTCCTTTACTTTCATTGTTTATCGACTATAAGATTTATCGTTTCTGTTTTATATTGCTTGATTGGAAATTCCTACCAGTCCACCACTGATCCATCCCTTGGGTCATAGGATTGAGGATTGGTCCAGTCGTGGCCTATCTTGTCTTGTAAGGCATCCTCGTCCAACTCAATACCTAATCCCGGTCCTTTTGGAATAAGTACCGTGCCGTCTGATTCCAGCTTAAATGGTGTTTTTAGATAGCCTTCTCCCAATGAAACTTGTTCTTGTACCAGGAAGTTGGGTACGCTAGCCGCTAAATGCAGGCCACAAGCCAAGGAGATAGGGCCCATAGGGTTGTGTGGAGCGATGGCTGCATAATAGGCTTCTGCCATCCCGGCAATCAATCTTCCCTCTGTCAATCCACCAGCATGACAAAGGTCAGGCTGAACTATGCTGGCAGCACCTTTTTCTAAAATCTCTCTGAAACCCCATTTTGTAAAAATTCTTTCTCCAGTGGCAATAGGTAAATGTGTTCCTCTGGCTATTTCTGCCATCACATCCACATTTTGTGCTTGACAAGGTTCCTCTATAAACATGGGTTGGTACTGTTCCAATTCTTTGATGAGTACCTTGGCGGTTTGTGGGGAGATAGATCCGTGGAAATCTATTCCAATATCCATCTCCGGTCCACCGGCTTCTCGAAGGGAGGCGAAATTGTCCGAGGCATATTGTATGAAAGCTGGGTTCTCCACTATTCTGGCAGGCTGTTTTTTAGCTACACCTGTTTTGATTACGGTATAACCTTCCTGCTTTCTTTTTTTCATGTCTTCGGCATTAGAGGCTCGGCCGTATATTCTTACCCGGTCTCGGGTAGGTCCTCCGAAAAGCTCATAGACGGGCACACCGAGCAGCTTTCCTTTAATGTCCCAAAGTGCATGATCAATGCCGCTTAGGGCTGAAGTCAGGATAGGACCTCCTCTATAAAAAGCATGGCGGTAAATCGCTTGCCAGTGATGTACCACATGTCTAGGATCCTTGCCGATTAGGTATGGTTCTAATTCTTTAATGGCAGTTTGTATGGTTAGTGCTCGGCCTTCCAGTAAGGGTTCGCCCAGTCCTACTACACCAGCATCTGTATGGATTTTTAGAAAAATCCAGCGTGGTTTTACTAAAAACGTTTCTAGTTTGGTGATTCTTACTTCGCCTGCCTTGAAGTTGGTTGGGCTAGGTTTGTCAGCATAAGAAGAAAGTGGAAGGAGTAAGCTCGTTCCTGCTAGTCCTAGAACTGACTGGATGGCATTTCTCCTAGTCACAGGTCTGGTGGCTGGTTTTTTTATGACTTTTTTTTCTGTTTTTTTCATTGATTATTGGGTTGTTGTTTAAATCTTTGTTTTGTGAAATTATTGCTGGGTTTTCCTTTTGAAGCAGTGTGAGGCCTAAATTCTTGTCCGAGCAAGCTTCAAAAAAATTCCAGCATGGTTTGTACTCCTGTTTTGTGGTTAACTGCTGCACTTAAGTAATCTTCTTCTTTTAGTGAATATTAAGGTGTAAAAAGAAAGCTAGAATTTAGTGTACAAATTAAACTATTAAAAACCATCTGTGGAATAAGTTTTGGCTTTCACTAAAAAAACGAAGCGTACCTGCATAATTAAGACAGGTACGCTCCCTTCTTAAGGTTGATCCCACCAAACTCTTCGATCCAGATTGTTGGGGCCTTGTCTGCTTATAGCTTCCTGTAAATTGGAGCGGTTGACTACTGTTTCAGAGTCAGGATAAGGCATACTCCTGATAAAATCTCCAGTGATTTCAGATCCTGCATAAGGGTTGGGCTCCAATGTTGGGTATCCGCTTCTTCTGAAATTGGCAAATAACTCTGATCCGTCTAGGAAGGCCGAAATCCAATATTCAGTATTGATCTGTTCCAAAGCCGTTTCACCTACTAGGGGGTGGTTGGCGATATACGTTTCGGCATCCTGCTCCGAAACAGTGGCTTCCACATCATAAAGTGCCATTTGCTCCATATTTGCCCTTATTCCCTCTTCGTAATAAGTGGAGGCATCGCCTTGTACCCATCCTCTTACAGCTGCCTCAGCCAAGAGCAGTTGGTTTTGGGAATAGGTGAGGAAAAACTGGGGAGAGTCCACTTTTAAAACTGTGTAAATATTTGCTTGCGTATAGTCCCAAAGGCTTACCACGCCCGTTTCAGCTGAAACACTGTTGATGGAAACATCATCGTGGCCCATGGGCATGCCTATTTGTAGGTCCGGGTCTCGGGTTATTCGGCTTATTGTTTGACTTGGGCCATTGGTAGCTCCCACATGTCTGATGGCAATGGATACCAGTCTAGGGTCCTCATTGTCTTTAAGGTGATTGACAAATGGTTCAGTTAGGTAGTAATTGGCCTTTTCCCTTGCTCCCAAATGAACGCCTAGGTAATTGTTAAAGATGGAAGTGTTGCGAAGTACGGCATTTTCCTCATTGGAAGAAATCAAACCTCCAGCCACGGCCTTAGAAACATAGGTTTCAGCAGTGGAGGGGGCGACTTTGGTTAGTCGCATGGCGGCACGCAACATTAAAGAGTAGCCGAATTTTTTCCATTTTAAAGGATCCCCACCATATAAGATTTCACTTGTGGAAGATGGTTTGGAAGGGTCTAGGCCTGCTGTGGCTTCTTCCAGTTCTTTCAATAGGTCCATATAAATGGTTTCCTGACTGTCATATTTTGGCGTGACTATTTGCTCTATGAAACCTTTGGCTCCTTCAAAATAAGGGATGTCACCATAGGTATCTGTCAATACCATATAAGCATAGACTTTCCAAATCCTCGCTGAATGATACAGGTTGGTGTTTTCTGGGTCTACCTTGCTTTTTTCAACCGCATCTACCGTGTTCTTTAGGACATTGCGGTAGGTGTTAATCCATATATGTTGTGAATTGGACAGGTTCAATTGGTTGTAATTGGCTCCGGCTAAGGAGCTGCCAAAAGGGGTGATAATTTGTTGTACAATTCCAAAGTTATAGGAGAGGTCTTGCAAGGAGCTCACCCCATCTCTATAGCGCATGTCAAGAATTCCCTGATTCAGTAAGAATAGCGGGTTTAAAGTAGTTGGGTCAACCAGGTTGGTGTTGATTTCATCAAATTTCTCATCACAACTGAAGAATCCCACTGCCATAACCAGGCTCAAAAGGTATTTTGTTAGCTTTTTCATGGTTTTAAAATTTTGCGTTTAGGTTAAATCCCAGACTTCTGGTAGGGGGTAAGGCAGGCCAGAAATCCATGCCATTGGCATTGTCAGAGGTTACAGAAACGTTTTCAGGATCCATGTTTTGGGTCCATTTTTTCAGGATCAGCACATTGTTGGCTACACCACTTAGGCGCAATTGCTTGATGAAGAGTTTGTCCGGCAGAAGTTTTGTGAAGTCGTAACTCAGTGAAACTTGACGAAGCTTCCAGAAACCGGCATTGCTCACCCAATCTTCATTAATACCTAACACGTTGGTTGTTTCGTAAAAAGGCTGAATCAAAGATTGAGTGGTATTGATTTCTCCGTTAGGGTTGACACCATCACCCACCACATAACCCTGATCTCTGCCATCAAGGGTGTTTTTATGTAATCCATGTCGTAGGAAGTTTTGGTTTCTACCTGCGATCATCTTGTGTCCCAGTTTGAAGTCAATCAAGGCGTATAAACTCAATCCTTTATACGTGAAAGTGTTAGAAATCCCTCCAAAGTATTTAGGCAAAACGGAGCCCATGTTTTGAGGTTCGTCATTTCGCAATGGTCGCCCACTGTTTTCATCAAAAACCATTCTACCCTGATCATCTCTCAGGTAGGTGAAGGTGTAGAGCTGACCAATTGGTTGGCCAACTACCTGGCGAAGAATTCTTCCTCCTCCAGAGCTTACGGTGATCATGGTGTCGGCTTCAGATACACCTAGTTGTAAAACTTCTGAGGTATTGTAAGTGGCATTGACACTTGCGTCCCAGCGGAAATCCTTGGTGCGGACAGGTGAGCCAGATACCAGAACTTCCAGTCCTTTGTTCATGCTTCGGCCAATATTTACCAATTGATTGGTGAAGCTGGAAGCATCGGAAATCTGGGTAGCAAGGATCTGATCGTTGGTTATCTTGTGGTAGTATGCAAAATCAAAATTGATTTTCTCGTCAAATAACCTTAGTTCCATGCCAATTTCAGTTTCCTGAACTCTCAAAGGTTTTAGGTTAGTATTGGGTACAGTGCTGGCATTGACTCTTCCAAGTGGAGAAGGTAGCCCGTCGGGGTTTGGGAAAAGGTTATTGTCTACCGCATAAAATAGGGCATTGGAATAAGGGGAGACATTGTCATCGCCCACTTCCGCATAGGCGACTCTCAATTTGCCGAAATACAGCCATTCGGGTAGGTTTTGGAAAGCTTGTGAAAACACAAAACTCGTTGCGGCAGAAGGGTACATAATGCTTCTGTTGGCTGGTGCTAAAGTCGAGAACCAATCATTTCTTGCTGTTAAGTTTAGGAAAAGCCATTCTTTATAAGAGAATTCTCCCAGTCCGTATAGGGAGTTGATCTTTTTTTCAGAAAGGCTGTACAGAGGGTCTTTTACCCTACCATTCATTACTGTGTACAGATTAGGGATTACAAAATCTTTTACCGCTACACTGTTGTAGTCCATTCTAACATAGCGCTGGTTTCCACCGAAGGTCAGGTCGATGTTGAAATCCCCAAAAGTTCGGTTGGCTCCAATTAAAAAATCATGGTTGGTTTCCCTGAACCTTCTGGTGTCTTGGGTGAAACTCCCATTGACAAAGCCTGCAGGTGCGGGTGGTATTGGGGCGTAGCCATTGGGGGTGTTGTAGTCGTTGTCTCTAACATAAAAATCCATGGAGAGTCGGCCCATAGCATATAGCCAAGGGGTAAATTGGTAATTAAGGGATACATTACCAATAAGGCGGTCTCGTTTCACATTGTCAAATCGCTTAGAGGTGGAGTAGTAAGGGTTGTTTCTAACGAGAAATCTTGCCATTACTATTTCATCTCCGTTTGGATAAGTGATATTGTTTCTCAATGCTTCAAAAGGCATGGAGTTGGCCAATGTCATGATCAAGGTCGCCGAGGAAAAATCCTGGGCATTGACCTGTGGTGGATTCTGGTTTGCCTCATGGGAATAATTGGCATTTCCGGAAGCCGTAAGCTTAGGTGTGATGTTTTGGGAAAAGCCCAGATTGATGGTTTTCCGATTTAACTTTGAGTTAGGGACAATGCTTTTGTTGTCTGTATTGGCAAAGGAAAGGCTGAAGCCGCCATTGTCTCCACTATTGGAGACGGTAACTGTGTTGGTCCAGTTGGTTCCTGTGTTGTAAAATTGTTTGATTCGGTCGTGTACAGGTTCGTAGGGCCATTCTTCATTGTCGAAAAGAATCTGTGTCATTCCCGGCTCAAATTTTTCACCAAAACTCCAAACTCCAGAAGTGGGGTAGGCGGTAGTGGGTCTAACGCCTCCTTCTCCTTGCCCGTACTCATATTGGAAATCTGTGAAGTCAAGTGGTGTGTCAGTTGTAAAGTTGGAGTTGATCTCTACCCCTAAGCCTTTGCTGGAGTTTTTGCTTTTGGTAGTGATCATGATCACTCCATCTTTGGCTCGAGAGCCGTACAATGCGCCGGCGGTTGCTCCTTTTAATACTGTCAAGGTTTCAATATCATCAGGATTAATGCTTAGTAGTCCATCTCCACCGTCGGAGTTGTTCAATTGGCGATCACCAAAATTACCTCCAAGGGAATAGTTGGAATTGTCCATGGGGACACCGTTGATGACTACCAAGGGGTTGTTTTGCCCGCTAAAGGAAGATTGTCCCCTTATCCGAATTTTGCTTGTGCCTCCGGGGCCCGTGGACATGGAGGAAATGTTTACCCCTGCTACTTTGCCTTGAAGTGCATCTGCAAAATTGGGAGTTCGGTTGTCTGAAATGAGTTCTCCATCTACTGTTGTGGTGGAAAAGCCCAAGGTCTTGGCTTCTCTTTTGATTCCTAGGGCGGTAACCACTACCTCTTCCAGCCCAATGTCATTGGAGTAAAGTGTTACGTCAATGGTTGTTCGGTTTTGGATTTCGATGGTTTGTGATAAGTATCCAATAAAGGAAAAAATTAAAGTGGCATTAGGTGCTGCGTTTAAGGAAAACTTCCCATCAATGTCTGAGACAGTGCCCTGTGAGGTTCCGCTTATCATGATACTGGCACCTGGAATGGGTTCTCCATTGGTGTCCGTTACGGTTCCCGTAACATTGTTGTTCTGTGCGTAAATCTGGCCATACCATAGCATGGTCAGAAAAAGCAAAAATGCTTTGTTTTTCATAATTTAGGTTGTTTTGGGTTGAATAATATTTAATAGATTTGGTAATTAACATGTTTGTAATAGTTGATTTATGCATTAAATAGGTAATTAATTAAATTATAATATTTTATTTGATATAAAATTTGACTAAAATATTTTTAATATATGTTTTAATGATTTGTTATTGTATTTATTTTGTTATATAATTTATTAATTATTTAACCAATATATTAGTATTCATTAAAACAAACAATTTATGATTGCTAAAATGTATTTATTAAAGTTAATATGGTGTACTATGGTTAATTCTAAGAATAAAATGTTTGAATAAATAGAAATTTACTAGGATCGAATTGTGAATTAATTTTGATTGTTTATTCCTAATACATTGTGAAACAAATAATATATTGTACTAAAAATTGTATTTAATTTGATTGAAGTAATTAAGTCCTTAATTCAATGTGGTTTAGGTCTTGTTTAAAAGTTTCGACCAAGGCTTCATAGCCTTGGCTACAAAAATTTCACCTCCTATAGGGTTTTGGGATTTGTTAAGTTTTGCCGCCAATATTACCATAAGGGGGAATATCAAGCGAAAATGAATTCTAGGGTAGGTTAAATATCAATCCTATATAGCTTTAGTTGCCTAAGCTTGTTCAACCCGAATTATGTAATAGGATTCGTAATGAGTGTTGCAATCGCAAGAAAATCAGACTGTTTGGAGATTTTAGCATAGCACCGCTATGGTGAAATTGAAAACAGCAACGAAGTGACTGATTTTAAAGCGATTTCAGCACGTAATAGAATGTCTATTGCATATTTCGAGTTCAATTCCATTTACTTTTTTAGGCCTTATGGAAATTAGTAAAATGGATTGCTCAATGGCGTTAAAAACAAAAAACTGTTTGAGGCCTTTATGGCTGATTTTTTTTTGTTTAGCCAGGGAGTGATTCATTTTGCGTTAAGATTTCCATACAGCCTTGATTTTTTTGGTTCGTTTTTGGATCAAGCCTGCCCTGATTTCTATTCAGGGCCTGCCCTGATTTCTATTCAGGGCCTGCCCTGATTTATAACTCGCTCAGGGGAAAAAATGAACAGGTAGAAATTAGGATAACTATAGGCGAAAGCGATTCTGTCAACATTATTGCAGAAAAAAGAAAGCAACAACACGCCACAATCGTATCTTACTTTTTTCTGACCATTGACCTACATCCATGACTTTGATTTTTTTAGTTTCTATGGGAATATTGATAATAGGAGGAGGGTTTAATGTCAGGTGATAAGAATGGGAATGGAAAATCAATACCGTTAATGGATGAAACTTAGGTTGTGATTTTGTCAGTATTGTCGCCTAAAAAAGCAATACCACCAAAATCTTAAGTCCTTAGATTACTTATAACATCTACTACCAATTGTGAATAGCGCCATCTGGGCTTTTTAGGTAGGGATGCGTAAACTCGGTGTTTTTAGTGACCTCAAACAAAAGCGATGCTTTTTCTGGTGAGAAAATCACGCCAAGTCCTGGGCGGTCATTGAGATGAACTTTACCCTCCCTGAAATCAATAAAATCTTCATTAAAATAGCTAGGCTTCTCAGGTTCTCCTCCCGCCAATTCTATCATGCATCGGGTGGGGCTGGAGGATCCCAATACATGTACAAGTGCAGCTGTAGACAGGGGTCCAGTAAAATGGGGGATGATGCCTACATAATGGGTTTCTCCTATGGCTATTATTTTCTTTAATTCGGAAATTCCTCCGGTATTGGGCAGGGTAACCCGACTGTAATCAATCAGGTGATTTTCCATCAGCACATTGCTGTCCCAACGGTCTCCAAATTGCTCTCCAACTGCGATGGGCACCTTGGTCATGTTCCGAATGGTCTTGTAAACCTCCGGGTTTTCAGACCTGATAATGTCCTCTACAAAATAGGGTTCTAACTCTTCCAGCGCATCACAGATTTTTATCGCTTCTGTGGTGTCAAAACGGGTATGGAGGTCAATCGCCCAGTTACCACTTCCGCCCACAGCTTTGTCTAATCTTTGGCAGGTTTCTATGGTTTTTTTACTGTTTTCGTAAAAATCAAAAGGAGTAGCACCATTTCCTCCGGTGGGGCCAATCCTGAAACATCTTAATCCGGCCTCCAGGCAGTCCTGCGCTTGGCCTTCCATTGTCGTGGCTTTGCTCTTGCGAAAACCTGTGGCATAGCATTCTACATAATTCCGCGTTTTCCCACCCAATAATTCGTAAACAGGAACTCCTAAAGCTTTTCCTTTAAGGTCCCATAAAGCCATTTCAATGGCCCCAACTCCATGAAGCTTCTCACGGCCGGGAGGGTAGAACATGCCTCGATAGAGGTATTGCCAAAGGTGTTCGATTCTGAATGGGTCTTCGCCGATAAGCATTTCCGCACATTGTTTCACCATGTCGGGAGTGCCTCCTTCACCAATCCCAATCAATCCGGAATCGGTTTCTATTTCCACAATGCCCCTGGCCTGATTAAAAAGCGGCTTGTTGTATCCGGGAGCTGCATAATAACGGATTTTTTTGATTTTGAAATCGGAACGTGCGTGACTTGAAAAAGGAATTCCGGAAAATAAGGCGACAGAGCTCAGGCCACCAATCTTTAAAAATTGTCTTCTTTCCATGGTTAAGGTTGGGTTTAATGCTAATGAAGGGCTTAATCTTCTAATTAAATTTTAATAATGCAAATACTATCGGTTAAATTAAGCTTTCATCGGTTGGTTGGGGGAAACCGGAGCAATTAAAATTATAGTCTGGCCCAAATGCATATTGCCCAACAAATATTCCATTCCCCTGGATAAAAGGGAACGGTTTATTGGGAAGGGGTAATTATTTGTTTAGTTTTAAGCATGTTCTTAGCCAAGCGTTTTATGAAGTGGAGTCTGTTTTATTATTGTTCGGTACTAAGTCTCCTCTTTTTTGCCTGCCAAAATAACACTGAGAAAGGGGAGTTGAAATTAAAAGTGGTGGATGAGTTTACTTTTGAAACAGACAGCCTGGTGCCTATCAATCCGGGGCATATTCAGTTTTTGGAAACTGATTCGGGATCTCAAATATTTATATACAATTATTTTAAAAAAATATACCAGTTTTATTCCTATCCTGAAGGGAAATTGGTGAAGGAAGTCCCTTTGCATATGGCTGGGCCTAATAGTGTCAAGCCTTTTTCAGGTGGAGTACTCATGGCTGAAGACTCTATCTGGCTGGTCAATTATGCCCCTCAAAAAATCGTTTTAATTAACTTGGAAGTGGAGGTTCAGTTACGAAAACCCATTTACAATGAACTTTTTCCTATTTCTTATATAGGTGTGTCCTTGGAAACCCCACTTTACCAAATAGGTAATAAGGTATTTGGTGCGCAACCACTTTTTATGGGGCACCATGACATGGATAAAGCGGACATTCAAAAGCACCAGTTGGTCTACAGTTATGATATCGTGGAGGATACTGTGCAGTGGTACGATGTTTTTTACCGGGAAGACTATTGGGACAAGGGCAAAAAAGGCAGTGGCTATTCCTGGGCAAAAAGAGGAGATAAAATTTATATTGCGGCATTGTATGACCATGAAATTCAGGTTTTTGATACCCAATCGGGTAAGGTTACCAATAGAAAAGTGGTTAAATCTGAAAAAGTCAATAATTTTCTTTATGTAGAGGAATTGGCACCTAATCACAGGGCGGCTTTGGAAGATAGGATAAAATATGACCAATATGGTGCCCTGATCTATGATCCTTTTAGGGATGTTTTTTATAGAATCACCAGTTCAGCAGTGGAATATGATCCGGAGGCCTCTGATGAAGACTTAAACCATTTGAATTATTACCGTCCCTATACCGGTATCATGGTTTTAGACAAAGACCTGAATATATTGGCGGAACATACTTTTGACACTTTCGAAGTGTATGTTGGAAGAAATTTTTTTGTTAGGGAAGATGGTTTGTACCTCTCTAGAAATAACCTTTTCCACCCTGATTATGATGAGGAAGTTTTCAGGTACATGGTGGTCAGGTTTGATGAAGTCAATGACTGATTTAGCTGACTCAAAAAAAAACACCGCCTAAATCTAAGGTTAAGAAAGGGGATTCTGGGCTTTCCAATGTTGGCGAATACGTTTTTGAGGCTAAATTTATTTGCTCCGGTTGAATTCTACCAATTCCGCATAAAATACCTTTTGTCGCAACTCTCCCTTGGCAGGGGGGTAGGGGGATTTGGAGTTGTAGGTCATTGAATTAAAACATTTTATATTTATTATGATAGTGCCTTAATGAGCGAAACCGAAGGAAGGGATAGGCCGAAGTTATTAGCATTGTCTTCCAATTCACTTAGTCACTGGAATAACAAACTTTAATTTAAATCTAAGGTAAGAAGGGGGCGTTTTGGTCAATGTTTTTCAAGGCTGAATTTTTAGAATTTAAAGGTACTGTTAAATCAGGAACGTACTCGTAAATCCTGAAAATCCAAAATCCCCCTTTTTTTTAAAGGGGGACCAAGGGGGATTCTTTCGTAAACATTCAAAAATACAAGCTCTCCCAATCCGAAAATGGAAGCCGATTTTGGTTTTTTCAATTTTTATTGTAGCATTTCCTCACCGCTTCCCGTATAGGTGATAAATAAATTCCAAAAATCATGAAAATATCTACTGCTTTGTTCTGTTTATTGGCATTTACCGCTTGCAACTGGGGTGAAGATGAGGAGATCGATCTTACAGCCAATATCCGGCCTTTGCAGGTTCAGGAGCAAGAGATGGTTTTGAGTAGTTCTCAATTCGCCTTCGATTTGTTTCATGAACTTCAGAAGAAGGAAGATGTCAACCAGTTTTTTAGCCCTTACAGTGTGCACCAGGCACTCGCCATGGCCATGAATGGCAATGAAGATGAGATTGAAGCAGAATTTATGCGGGTTTTGCGCTTTGAGGGGATGGAATTGGAAGAAGCGAATCAAGCCGCAAAGTCCCTGACCAATTATTTATTGGAACTAGATCCCAAGGTGAGGTTGGCTATCGCCAATGCCATTTGGTACAGGCAGGGCTTGGAATTGAATCAGGAGTTTGCAGCAGATGTCAGGGACAGTTTCAGTGCAGAGATTGCGAGCCTGGACATGTCCAACCCACAATCCAAGGACATAATTAATCAGTGGATCGAAAACAATACCAATGGGATGATCAAAGATATGCTTGACGCAGTTTCTCCGGATGCAGCCATGTACTTGGTTAATGCAATCTATTTTAAAGCGGATTGGAAGTATCGTTTTGATGTTGACAATACGAAGAAAGCACCTTTTTATACGGCTTCGGGTTCAGAAGTGACCGTCGATATGATGGAATTGTCTTCTCCGGCAGGGTTGAGGTATTATTCTGATGGCGCATTGGAGTACTTGGAAATACCTTATAGCACCGGGCAGTATACCATGGGAGTGATCATGGACAAGGATTTTGAATTGGACAATAAGATGGAGGCATTTACTTTGGAAGACCTGGAGCACTTTAGAGCCAATGCGGATACCTCCAATTTTATTCTAAAGATGCCCAAGTTTAAAATGGGGTATAGAATAAACAATTTAAAAGAAGAGCTACAGCACTTGGGTTTGGTAAAACCATTTGTGCCCAGTCCTCTAAATTTCAGTAAGCTCTTTGTAAATCCAACCGCACCAATGGTAATCAGCAGGGTGATTCACGAGGCGGTAATTGAAGTCAATGAAAAAGGTACCGAAGCTGCTGCTGCCACCGTGGTAGAAATTGAATTGACCAGCGTAGGACCTTCCCAGCCCAGGGTTTTTAGTCTGGACAAGCCCTTTGTCTTTTTTATTCAGGAGAACAGCAGTGGGGCGATATTGTTTGCAGGAAAACTTGGAGATCCTTCCATATTGAATTAGACGAGGTTATTTATTTTTATGTGTTAGGCCTTTTCGGCCTTCAAAGGTTATGGTTTTTGGAGCAGGGTGGAGGGCGTTAAGAAAATGAGTAAGCTCCCACAAGGAGATCCACTCATTTTTAGCCAGGAATCCTGATACAAAAATCAAATGATGGCTACGTAAAAGACATTTGTCCATTAAACAATTACCCATCATTTGAAATAAGATTTGACAGCCCTGATTTGCAACTCGTTCAGGACCTGCCCTGAAGTACAGCAACTCAGTGGCAAAAATGAACAGTGGGAAGAATGAAAAATCAACCAGTCAGGTGAGATCTGGATTGCAAGGTCAATTCATTTCCGTGAGAAAACGTTCATCAGGGAGATTTTGTCAGCATTGTTGCAGAATTGGCAACAATACCGCCAAAATCGTATCTTACTTTTTTCTGGCCATTGACATACATCCATGGCTTAATCCTTTCAGATTCTACCGAAATATTGAATACAGTAAGAAAGTTTATAGGGTATTTTAAAGTACTCAAGCCCTGACAGGGCAATATATCAAAGCACAGGGTGAAGCCCTGTGTTAGGAATAAATGATTTATACACAAGCCCTGGAAGGGTGTAATAAATTGTATAGGGAGCAACAATTCCTTTAAGGGCGATAAAAAGCGAGGATAAATTCTTCCCTAAAAAATCAATTGGCCAATAGAACCTATAATTATGGTCAATAATTCCGGTTTCATTTGAGAACGGATTACTTTTAATGCCCTGAAAAGATGGTTTTTTGCCGTGTTTGGCGCAATGTTTAATTCTTGCGCTATTTCCAATAGAGACAGTTCTTCTGAATGGTGCAGTTTAAATACCTCTTGCTGTCTTTGGGGAAGCTCTTTTAGGATAAGGTCAAGCCGGTGATTTGCTTCACGTTCATACAGGTAGTTTTCTGTTTTGTTTTCAGATTTTTCCATACGAACCCACACGGCCTCTTGTAAAGATTTCTCTTTGGCAAGTTTTTTAAAATAGTCCATCACGGCATTTTTCGCCATTTTAAAGACATAAAAATCCGGATTGTCCATACCCAAAATTTTATCCTTGTGCTCCCAAGCCTTGAGCATAATGTCCTGAGTAATGTCTTCTGCACAGGATGGGTCTTTGACAAGTTTTAGGGTAAAGGAATAAACCTTATTCCTTAAGATTTTCATCCTATTTTCCATTGTTTATATTTAATAATAAATCGTGGTCTATAGACTGAATAAGAACTATTTATTAGGAGAGAGGAAATATGATCAGCTAATTTATCAAAAAAATGCATAAACAAAAACAGATATGATTTTTAAAGTTTATTACACCCAATAATCTGCCTTCAGTT
The DNA here is from genome assembly GCF_056859355.1 of Cyclobacterium sp. L-R. Taxonomy (NCBI): domain Bacteria; kingdom Pseudomonadati; phylum Bacteroidota; class Cytophagia; order Cytophagales; family Cyclobacteriaceae; genus Cyclobacterium; species Cyclobacterium sp. L-R. Next base: position 34,323 of record NZ_JBSXOH010000096.1, on the reverse strand, counting down.
GCTCTAAAAGCCCAATTTTATACTTATTTAATTTTTTTTTATTTTCTCACTGGTCTGTTTTTACCAATGTGAGGTCTTCTTATCGATTGGAGAATAAATTGACTAAGGCTATTTGAGAGAAGGAGATGCCTAAGATCATATTTGAACGTACGTAAAAGCGCAAAATGGAATGTCCATTTTGAAACCTAACTACCCCTTGACAATGCTGAAAAGAGGTTGCATAGTATACCTATGTTGTTATTAAAAAGACTTACTTGTGAAAAATAAATTCCAAAAGTTATTTAAAAAATATGTTGATGGTACCCTTTCAAGAGAGGAATACGATAAATTTTTAAGCCTTCTTGATAGTGAAAGCGCTATGGCAGACTTAGATAATGAATTGGAAAATTTATGGGAAAAGGACAGCCAAAATGAAAGTAAAGTCCCCGCAAAACCTATAGCGGCCAAAGCTTCTTATAGCCCTAAGTTTATTTGGGGAATAGCCGCTTCTGTATTAATGGTATTGGGCTTTGCTTCATGGTTTCTATTGCTTCAGCAAAGGCCATCGGGAATTGAATCGTACAGTACTGACTTTGGAGAGGTTAGGGAATTATTGCTTCCTGATGGTAGTGAAGTCAAGTTGAATGCCAATTCCACCATCACCTGGGACAATGCCTGGGAGGAAAAAGGAAAACGGCAAATTGTGTTGACAGGTGAGGCGTTTTTTGACATACAATCGCTTCCCGGGAAAATTCCTTTTGTGGTAGAGACAGGGAAAGTGTCACTAGAGGTGATAGGCACTTCCTTTAATGTGGACAATAGAAGCGAAAAGGTAGAGATCTATTTGGATGAAGGGCGCCTTAATGTTCATATGGAAGACCCTGAAATTGACATTATTAAAATGATCCCGGGCGATAAGGTTCAAGTGGATCCTGAAACCAATGAAATAGCAAAAGAATCCAATACTTCATTGATCAATTCAGCTTCCTGGAAAAATGGCATTCTCAATTTTAAGGACATGAAGCTGGCCGATGTGCTTGTTAAGCTGACGGACATTTATGGGAAAACCTTTGTCTGTGAAAATGAAGCCTTATTGGATATTGACCTATACCTGGGTGTTCCTTTTGCCGATTGGGACACTGTAAAGCAGGTTTTGGCTTTGTCTCTGGATATAGAGTTTATTGAAAACAATGATTTAGTTGAGATTAAACGCTTATAATATAACAAACAATTTACCCTGAATAACTGAAATAGAATATGAAACAATTAAAATGGAGACTTGGCCTGTTTAGCCTCTGGGCCATGAGTTTATTGTCTGTGATGGACGTAAATGCCAATGACCTCAAAAACATTGAGGAGATGTACCTTATTGAGGCGATTGATAAAATCAGTCGGGATTTTGATGTTTATTTCACCTTCGACAAAGCCTTGGTTAGTGGCATCAAAGTGAATTATGACAACAATGCAGAAAATGTGGAAGATGCCGTTGGTAAGGTGCTTAAGCGCACTTCTCTTACTTTTAAGCTTATTAATGAACAGTTTTTAATTATCTATAAGAATGACGAGGAAGGCTTAAAGTCCCTCAGAAGCATGTCCAAGCACCTGGACAAATTAATCAGGGAGGAAGAAAAGGCTTTCAGCAAGCAAGCCATATTGACACCCCGGCCAATCCCTTCTCCCTCCAAATTGATCGCCAATATCAATGGAAAAGTGGTTAGCGCTAATGGCGAACCATTGGTGGGGGTTACTATTTTGATTAAGGGCAAAAGCCGCGGAACCGTAACGGACCTGGATGGTGGATTTACGCTTGATGGGGTTGACAGTAATGATGTGTTGGTTTTTTCCTATATAGGCTATTTGACACAGGAAGTAACTGTAGGAAACAATTCTATGCTTTCTGTAACCCTTCAGGAAGATTCCAAAGCCCTTGATGAAGTAGTCGTAACAGCACTAGGGATCAGAAAAGAAGTGAAAGCACTAGGCTACTCGGTAACCAAAATCGACGGAGAAAATTTCTCTAAGGCTAGGGAAACCAACTTTGCCAATTCTTTGGTAGGTAAAGTGGCAGGTGTAAATGTGACGGGTGTAGGTTCTGGACCCGGTAATTCATCAAGAGTTACCATTAGAGGAAATACCTCTATTTCTGGTGACAACCAACCTTTGTATGTGATCAATGGCTTGCCAATGGACAATACCCAATTTGGTAGCCCGTCCGGAGCCAATCCTGATTGGGGAGATAATATCTCTAGTATTAACCCTGATGATATCGCAGAAATCACCGTGCTAAAAGGAGCTACAGCAGCAGCACTTTATGGTTCAAGAGCAAAAAATGGTGCCATTGTGATCACTACCAAATCCGGTGCCGGCAAAAAAGGTCTTGGCGTGGAAGTAACAAGCCACAATACCTTTGATGTCCCTTACTATTTATGGGAAATTCAAGACCAATATGGTCAGGGATATGGTGGGGTGAAACCTGCCAGTCAGCAGGATGCAGCCAATCACGGACAAAATCACTGGGGAGCACCTTTTGATGGATCTCAGGTTATTCAATTGGATGGGGTAGAGCGTCCTTATTCTTATGTGAAAGACCAGGTTTTGGATGATTTCTATAGAACCGGTAGCACCTCTAGTAACAATATCTCTTTCTCAGGTGGAGGCGACAATGGTTCTTTCAGACTTGGTTTTACCAATTTGAGAAATAGCGGAATCATTCCTCACTCAGGCATGGAGAGGAACAATATAAGCTTAGGACTTACCCAAAAGGCAGCCAAGAACCTTACCATTTCTGCCAATGTAGATTACATCACAGAAAATGTAAATAACAGGTATGTCAATAGAGGTACACAGGGAAGTGCCGGTGGTACCATTCTCTTTGTAAACAGCAATATGCCCACTAGTGCCTTGGCACCGGGGTACAATGATGACATGAGCGAGAAAGTATTGGGAACTGACCTTAATGCAACCAATCCTTACTTCGTTATCAACAGAATGAGCAACAAAACCAAAAAGGACAGGTTTATCACCGGAGTAACCACAAGATGGGACATTCTTCCTTGGTTGTTTGTACAAGGTAGAGCGGGTCAGGATTATTATACTTTCAAAGGTGACAATATCATACCTGATGGTACGGGTTTCCGTGTAAATGGACAAATTGACCAAAGGGTAATGAACTTCTGGGAGAGAAATTTTGAAGGCCTGATTGGGATTAATAAGGACTTGAATGAAGATTTTGACCTTGCCGTAAACTTGGGAGGTAACCTAATGTCTCAACACAGGTACACTACGAATATTTCAGGTTTGGGATTTGTTATTCCTCAATTGAACGTAGTCAACAATACCTCCATAAGAAATACCTCTACCCAAAACTATGACAAGAAAATCAACTCGGTTTTCGGAACCATGGAATTGAGCTTTAGAAATTACCTATATTTCAACTTAACAGGAAGGAATGATTGGTTTTCAACCCTTAATCCTAATTCAAACAACTTCTTCTATCCTTCTGCAGGGGTGAGCTTTGTGCTTTCTGATGCCATTGACCTGCCAAGGGCAATTAGCTTCAGTAAATTCCGTGTAGCCTATGCTTCAGTGGGTGGAGATACAGATCCTTACGGATTGAACCTGACTTATGGCTTGTTGGATTACAATTACAATGGACGACCTCTAGGTACCATCAATCAGGAAACCGTGCCCAATAACTTGCTTCAACCCCTTAATGTGGATGAATTCGAAGCTGGTTTAGACCTTAGGGTATTGGACAATAGATTGGGATTGGACTTCGCTGTCTACAATAAGCTGACCACCAATGATATCGCTGTGGAAAGTATTTCTACTACAAGTGGTTATTCCGGTGTATCGGTAAACGTAGGAAGTATCAGAAACAGAGGCGTTGAGTTTTTGCTTACTGGTAAGCCTGTAGTGGGCAATGATTTTGAGTGGGACATCACGGGTAACCTTGCCTACAACAAAAGTAAAGTATTGAAAATCTCAGATACTTCTAATGAGTTGATCTTGGCAACCACTACCAAAGCCTTTATCAAACACATAGAAGGAATGGAATATTCTCAGATCGTAGGCCGGACTATCCTTAAAGATGAGCAAGGTAGAGACATTATAGATGCAACAGGACTTCCTATAGTTCCTGCCAATGTGGTTCCTTTTGGTACAGGTGTTCACAGATGGACGGGAGGATTGGTAAACAACTTCAGGTACAAATCCTTCAATCTAAACATCTTGGTGGACGGTAAGTTTGGCGGAAGCATTTATTCCCAAACCAATTATGACCTGGAACACAGGGGCATGTCTTATGGCTCTCTTCTAGGAAGAGAAAATGGAGCTGTTTTGCCAGGAGTCAATGAAAACGGTGAAGTCAATGACGTATTGGTTTCTGCTGACAGGGTAAACAACAGGGCCATTATTGTAAGGAGAAGAGATGCGCTAGATGATTATTTATATGATGCAAGCTTTATCAAATTAAGGAACGTTTCCTTGACCTATAGCTTACCGGCATCTTTCTACAACAAGTTAGGATTCGTTAAAGGTGGCAGCGTTTCATTGGTAGGAAGAAACCTGCTTATACTAATGAGCCATTCTCCCGGAATTGATCCTGAAAACAATTTGTATCCGGGAAACAGTCAAGGTGTAGAATCCAGTGCCTTGCCTCCTACAAGGAGTTTAGGGGTGAATGTAAACCTTAAATTCTAATCTTAATGTCAATAATAGACCGAATTATCATGAAAAATAATCTGTTAAATAGCGCACTATTATTTTGTCTCTTGATCCTGGCGTCTTGCGACCAAGGCTTTGAGGAACTCAATAAGGATCCAAATGCAGTAACTGCCGAACAATTCAATCCCTCCTTTTTGCTGACCACTGCACAACTGCGCTCAGCACATGGAGACCATAACACAAGTTTGTATTATGGAACCTGCTTTGTACAGCAAATGGCTTCTTTGAGTAATGTGGGGATTTTTGACTACCACGGAGACAAGTACGTTTACCATAAAGGAAACAACGAACAACTTTGGAATGCTACTTATGGTAGTGCTTCAGAGTCTCGCCCAGCCAAGCTAATCGAAGACATACTCGTGCAAACGGAGGGAGATCCGGATTTCAACAACCTACACCAAATGGCTAGGATCTGGAGAACCATCATCTACCATAGGTTGACGGATATGTATGGAGACATTCCTTATTTTGAGTCGAGCAGGGGATATTATGAGCAAATCTTCAAGCCCAAATACGATGCTCAAAAGGAGATCTATTTGGATATGTTAAGTGAACTTGAAGATGCGGTGAGTAAGTTGGATGCTTCCAAGGAGAATTTCGCAGCAGCCGATATTGCCTATGATGGAGACATTGCCAAATGGAAGAAATTAGGCAATTCCATGATGCTAAGATTGGGAATGCGTCTTTCAAAAGTAGAGCCATCTACCTCTGAAGCCTGGGTTAAAAAAGCGGTAGCGGGTGGAGTATTTACCGACAATGAAGACAATCTATTTATCAGTGGCACAGATGCTACTGGCACCTCGGCGGCCCTTGCCAATGGCATGAGCTGGACGATAAGTGTGGGTACAAGAAGCCCGGGTAAAATAGCCGCGACTTTCTTTAACTATCTAAGTGACCACAATGATCCAAGGCTGAAATATACCGTGGCGGTTTACACAGATCCTACGGATGTGAGTACAAAAAATACCGATCCATCCGTCCAAAAAGGCTTGCCTAATGGATTGGACAGGCAAACCCTGGAAGCTGATCCTAGCTACAATCCAAATAGCCCTGGTCAGGAACACCAATATTCCGGTGTAAACAGGTCCGTATATGCCAAGCTAGATGGGCCCAGGATGTTTATCACCTATGCGGAAGTGCAATACATGATGGCAGAAGCTGCTGTTCGTGGCTGGATCAGCGGAGATGCTGCCAGCTATTATGAAAGTGGTGTGGCTGGAGCCATGAAAATGCTGAATCAATATGATGCCTCAGCAGTTATCACGGATCAGGAAATCGCTGAATACCTTCAAGCGCATCCATTTGTAGGAGCTGCAAATACCGCGGCCGCATTAGAGCAAATCAATACGCAGTATTGGGCAGCTACTTTCTTGAATGGCTATGAAGCCTTTTCCAACGTCAGAAGATCCGGCTACCCGGTATTGACGCCTATCAACTATCCTGACAATGAAACAGGAGGGCTTTTCCCTGGTAGGTTAAGGTATCCAGACAATGAGCCTGTACTGAATGCAGAGAACTACAATGCTGCAGTAAGTAGACAAGGAGCCGACAATTATATAACCAAAGTATGGTGGGATGTAGCCAATTAAAACCAAGACAATAAGGACTTATTGTCCCTACTCAATTATCACCAAGTGAAGGCCGCCAAGAGTAAATCTTGGTGGCTTTTTTTATGAAGAGTCCTAGGTAGACTTTCCTACCCACTGCTTATGAAACTTTAAACCAATAATGAATAAACACAAGGTTGTGCTGGTTTGAGAAATAACGACCTATTTTTACAAACATTTTCACATTTTTCACGGTTATCATTGATATATTAGTGGTTCCAATGCAATTTTTATCTTAAATACCTAATTTGCCAAAAAAAGCAAGTTGTAGGAACGAGGGTGATTAATCTTAATACACGCAACTTCCTTCCTAAAAAATAGCTATAAAAAATGCTATTCGTATTTTTTAAACAGTGAAAACAGCTAATTGATGGAAACAAATTACCTCAAACAAGAACTTTACGAACTCATAAAATCAGATGAGCGAATTTTTGATTTCATTCAGGAATCTTGTCTGGATGGCATGTGGTATTGGGATTTGGAAAATCCCGAAGAAGAATGGATGAATGCTAAATTTTGGGATGTTTTAGGGTATGACCCCAGTGAAATGCCACACAAAACTTCCGCTTGGAGAGATATTATTCATCCTGAGGATTTAAAAATTGTTACGGAAAGGATTACTCAACATTTCGAAAACCCGGATTACCCTTACGATCAAACTGTGCGTTACACCCATAAAAATGGGTCTACAGTGTGGATTAGGTGTCGTGGTTTAGCCATTAGAGATAAACATGGCAAACCACTAAGAATGTTGGGAGCTCACCAAAATATTACAGAATTTAAAAACAGCGAATTAAAGTTTCAAAAGAGTACTGCTCTACTTCGTAATGCTCAACAAGTCTCTAAGATAGGGAGTTGGGAACTTGATCTAAAAACCAATGAGGTAGTCTGGACAGAGGAGCTATATGAAATGTATGGCTTTGATCCTTCGCTACCCCCTCCTCCTTATACCGAACACATGAAGTTATTTACTCCGGAAAGCTGGGAGCAACTTACTTCTTCCTTGACCCAAACCAGAGACCATGGTGTTCCATATGAGTTAGAGCTTATAACCACCAAAAAGGATGGAAGTCAAGGTTGGATGTGGGTGCGTGGAGAAGCTATTTACAGTGAAAGCAAGGAGATTATTGGGCTGAGAGGAGTTGCACAGGATATAACAGAAAGGAAGAACATTGAATTGGAAAAAGAAGCACTTACAAAGCGATTGAATTATGCGATGGATGCTTCGGGTGACGGGATCTGGGATTGGACCCCTATGGATGGAGTTACTGTCTTTTCTAAGGCGTGGGTGGAAATGTTGGGGTACAAAGTAGGCGAGCTTGCCTCCTTAGCAAGCGAATGGTCAGACAGATTACACCCTGATGATATAGAATGGGTATTTGCGGATATTAATAAAGTAACGCAAACACCGGAAAACGGGGACACTTTTAGCCATGAATACCGATTTAGGCACAAGGAAGGTAACTATCTATGGATATTGAACAAAGCGAAAGTAGTTGAAAGAAACGAAAATGGAGAAGCGACAAGGGTTGTAGGCACTCATAAAAACATTACGGAACGTAGAAAATTAGATGAAGAGAAGAAGGAAAGTGAATTGCGCTTTTCAGTGGCCATAGAAGGAACGGAAGCAGGTGTATGGGATTGGGACATGATTAACAACAAGGTGGTTTTTTCCAAACAATGGAAAGCCATGCTTGGGTATGAAGACGCAGAAATAGAGAATGCTTTTGAGGGATGGAAAAATCTATGGCATCCTGATGATGCCACTTCAATTGAAAAAGCTGTAGCGGACCATCTGAATGGCATCACCCAAAAATATGAAATAGTACACCGTTGTCTTCATAAAGATGGCAGTTGGCGTTGGATCATGACGCGTGGTAAAATTCTCCGGGATGAAGATGACAAACCTTATCGGTGGATAGGTACCAATGTGGACATTACCGCTCAGAAAAATGCAGAAGAAGAGCAGAAAATAGCCAAGGAACAAGCAGAGACTGCCAGTAAAGCAAAATCTGAGTTTCTAGCTAATATGAGTCACGAAATCCGTACGCCCCTAAATGGGGTAATTGGCTTTACCGATTTACTTACCAAGACTCCCCTTAGCCCTGTTCAGCAGCAATATGTAAACAGTGCCAATGTTTCCGGTCATACGCTTCTTGGCATTATCAACGATATCCTTGATTTTTCTAAGATTGAAGCAGGCATGTTGGAGCTGGAAGAGATTAGAACGGATATGATAGCACTTTTCGAAAATTGCATTGATATCGTTAAATTCTCTGCAGCAGAGAAAGGACTTGAATTGTTAATGGATATTGATCCAGGCATGCCTCGTTTTGCTCATATAGATCCCATTCGTACCCAGCAGATTCTGGCAAACCTTTTAGGCAATGCTGTCAAGTTTACCCAAAAGGGGGAAGTGACCGTTAAAGTGGAGTATTTACCATTAGGTCAGGATCAAGGTACCCTTAAAATAGCTGTAAAAGATACCGGTATTGGCATTAATGAAGAACAAAAAGCCAAGCTTTTCAAATCATTTTCTCAAGCCGACAGTTCCACTACCCGTAAATTTGGAGGTACCGGATTGGGTCTGGTCATTTCGCAAATGATAGCTGAAAAAATGGGAAGCAAAATCCAAATTGATAGTAAACCTAATGTAGGTACTACTTTCTTTTTTGAGATCATAACTCATTTTGAAGAAGGTGAAAAACCGGATCCAACAAAGATTACAGGTGTGAAACGCTGTTTGATTATTGATGACAATGCTTACAACCGCGTTATTTTGCAACAGATGCTTGATCAGTGGCAAATAGAATCAGATACCTGTGAGAATGGATTTCAGGCACTACAAGTGATGGAAAAGGCCTTGCCTTATGATGTAATCATTTGCGATTATAATATGCCCTATATCAATGGCCTGGAAACCATTCGCCTCATGAAGGAAAAACTGAATTTAAATCTGGAAACACATCCGGTGATTCTACTTTATTCCTCCGCTCAGGATGAAATAATCCACCAAAAAAGTATGGAAATTGGGGTTCGTTTTCGCTTGACCAAGCCCGTCAAAAGCCAAGATCTGTTTACTTTTCTCTCCAATCTAAATCAAGATCTAAAAACCGGGCCCAGGCAAGAAGCTGAAGCAAAAAAACCTGCATTAGATTCAAAGGGAAAAATAAAAATCATCATTGCCGAAGACAATGCCTTAAATATGGTGCTTAGCAAAACTTTGCTACGCCAACTAATGCCCAATAGTGAAATTTACGAAGCAGAGGATGGGTTAGTAGCTGTAGAGCAATACAAGAAGCTTAATCCTGATATAGTGTTTATGGACATACAGATGCCTGAGCTGGATGGCATAGGTGCCACCAAGCAGATAAGGATTATAGAAAAGGGTGCCGGTAGACATATTCCAATTATTGCACTTACGGCTGGGGCATTAAAGGAGGAAAAAGTGAAGTGTTTGGAAGCCGGAATGGATGAATTTCTGACCAAACCACTAGAATTCCAAAAAATTGAATGGGTACTGAAGAAATTTTTCCGCCAAGATAAGGAAGCTAATGCAGACATAAATGAGGCCATTGCTACAAATGAAGTTCATTTCGGCTATAGCGAACTTTTGAATAGTCTTGGTGGTGATATCAAGAGTGCGCAACAATTAATCACAATGTGTTTGGGGGATATGCCGGATAAAATATTTCAACTCAACCAAGCCTATGAGGAAGGGGATAGCAAAGCCATAAGCCAAATTGCCCATTCAATTAAGGGGTCAATGCAGGCCATACGCTGTAACCTTTTGGTTGATATTGCTTCCAAAATAGAGCGAGAAACAAATGAAAATTCTCTGAAAATGCTTGGATTACGTTTAGCAGCCTTAAAAGAAGAATGGGAATTCGTGAAGCAATTATTGCTGGAAAAAATAGATGAATAGCCAGCTAAACAGATATCCTTGAAATTGAAAACATGAGGCATTCCGAACTGTTAATTTTGAACTTTACAGAAATAAGGAGAAGAAGCATAATATTGTGGGAAAGTCTTCCTGCCAGCCATTACCAATGGAAACCGGATGAAAAAGCCATGTCGGCAATGGAGATGATTAGGCACGTATTAGAAGCCGATTATGGCTGGAACATCATTATCAATAGGGGGAGCATGGCCAATTATCAAAGCCCTTGGAAAAACCAACCCATGAAAAGTCTTACTGAAGAGCTTGAATTTGCAGAACCCCATAGGCAAGCATTTTTAGAAAGTGTAGGCAAATTTTCTGATAAAGAATTAGATGAAACTCAAATCATTCATCCCGGAAATGGAGAAAAGAAAATCCTCGGAAAATATTTATTGCGGATTGGCTATCATGAATCCGTTCATGCAGGACAATTCCAATCCTATTTGCGGGCGATGAATATCAAGAGACCTGATATCTGGGATTAAAGAAAAATAATATATACACTCAGACCTTGTCCCCTGAGCTTGTCGAAGGGAGTCTAATAGAACCGTAGGATTCTTTTTTTAGGCTGAGTGGAATTGCCTTACTTGGGGGGATGGATTTTTTTAAAAAGGCAGGGAAAGGAGCTTAGGAGCTTATTGCATAAAAATTATAGAAGTGAGGAAAAGCCTAGGCCTAAGTATATGCTGTGTTTTAGGGAGAGAAATGTCCATTTATATCTTTTTTTCAACCATTTTTAATATATTCCATTAATATTTTAGTATTTCCAATGGTTTGTTTGGCCTAAATTGTTAATTTAAGGGGAGAATTTAGGCGGAGGAGTTGGGGGGTAGTTGGTGGATGTAACTCCTTGGGTGGAATTGTTTATATACAAATGTTGGGCTTCATACTGAAAAAGAATCGAACTGAATCATATATTTTGTACATTTGTTTAATTAAAGAGATATTATAATGGATATTCGAACAACAAAACTTGAACTGCTAAAAACAATTTTGGAGACTGAAAACAAAGATTTTATCCAAAGAGTAGCCGACTTTGTGAAAAAAGAAAAAGTTGATTTTTGGGACGAATTGACTCTATCAGAGCAATCTGAAATAAAACAAGGTGTTGAAGAATTAGATAACGGAAAAAGAATTTCATACGAGTCATTCCTAAAGAAAATTTCTTAATGAAAGTATTCTTATCCGAACTTGCCGAATCAAAACTTCTCAAACTATCTGAATATTTACTCGAAGAGTGGAATTTAAAAACTCGTGACAAGTTTATTTCTAAACTAAACGATAAAATCAAACAAATATCAAATCAACCTGATAGTTGTCCAAAATCATCGGAATTTAATAATCTTTATAAATGTGTTGTAACAAAACAAACGACATTTTTCTACAGAATAATAGCTGAGCGAAAAGAAATAGAAATAATTACAATTTTTGACACACGACAAAATCCTGATAAGTTAAAAAAAGACATCGATTAAAAAGTACGAAAGCCCAACAATGGCTATAAGTAATTGCTTGCTCTCGCCTACTTCTGAAAATCCGTGAGGATTTTCAGTTTGGTCTGTACTTGCAAAGTTTCGTGTTATAAACCACGCAACTACTCATAGCCGAGACCGTTAGTGTGCCACGAAGTGGCATTTATCCAGTAGATGTAAATCCTACCAGGGAAATTAACTGTTCACCCTGAAGAATAGCGGACAGTAAATTTCGTGAGTAGTTCGCTGAAGTTCCCTTGGATCAAATTCTCAAGCCGCAATGCGGAAGTGTGAACCCGTTGTAGATTTGATAGGAATAGAATTTCTCTGAATTTAAAAGGCTTCAGATTGATGATGGGGATGCTGATTGTTTAGTTCTTCTTATTATCTTTATAGGTATAAATAAAGTAGGCTGTTAGGCTCTACTCTACTATGCAATCAAAACAAAAAGATGAGCGATAAGAGAAAAACTGTATTTATTTCATATTCTTGGGACAGTCCTGAACATCAAGAATGGGTTTTACAATTGGCAAAAGATTTAATGTCTAAATATGGTTTGAAAGTTATTCTTGACCAATTTGAATTAAGTGCTGGAAATGACTTGACTTATTTTATGGAAAGTTCCATAGAAAAAGCTGATAAGGTATTAGTCATTCTTACCCCAAATTATAAGAACAAGGCGGAAGAACGTAAAAGTGGTGTAGGATATGAAACCTCATTGATTACTAAAGAGATTTTTGATTCAGATATTTTAAAAGTCAAATTTATTCCTGTTTTGAGAAATGGTACACAAGCTTCTTCAACACCAAAATTCTTAAAGTCAAAGCTATATCATCCAATGACAAGCGATAATTTATACTTGAACAAGCTTTTTGATTTATCCAGAATAATTTACGAGAAACCATTGGTTGAAAAACCGGAATTAGGAGATATCCCTGATTTAACAAAAAGCGAGTTAGACCCTATTGTAGAAATAGCTAATTCTGTATTAAGTGAAGAAAAAATTAATAAAGAGATTGATTTTATTTTGGATTCAATTGACGGTGTTCAAATGTTTAAAGAGGAAATTCACGAATTGAATACTCGAATTAAAGAAAAATCGAATTATTATAAAGAGCACACTAAAATACCTTTTACCTACGAAAGCGATGATCGTGAATCTGCAATAATTCAAGCCCTCGGTTATTCTGTAAGTTTTTATTGGAGTGTGGTTTATTCAAATAGTACGAGAGGTTCTAAGGTAGTTGTAAATTATTGGAAAGGAAACTTAAAACTCAATAGCTATGTAGTCTACCTTCCTGGTAAGGAACCTAAAAATGTAAAGGAATTTATTTACTCGTTTGATTTAAATTATGAGAAGGAAATCCTATGGAAATTCAATAGTGAACATTTCCTGACAGACCAAATTATAAAAAGTGCGTTTCTTTTTATAATTGAAGAAATTAAAAAGGAAAAAAGTAAAAAATTTAGAAATAAATAATTGGATACAATAACTAGGCATTTTGAAGATTGGAACCCTTTGGCGGTCTCTTGGCCCTAAACTTGGCCTCACTTTAAAAGCATTTAAAACTTATCCATAAAGCTTTCAATAGGCTTAGGCCTCCCCAATTTTTTGATTTCATAAAAATTTATTATATTCATAGTTATAGCCATAGGATCAATCACTTAGCGATTTGTGATGGGAAGGGATAGGCTTGTAGGCGGTAGGGACGCAAATGTAGGTTGTAGGAAAGGAAATGTAAGCGGTAGGAACACAAATGCAGGTCGTAGGAACAGCCATGTAAGTGGTAGGAATGCAAATGTAGCTCGTAGGAACAGGGATGTAAGCGGTAGGAACACAAATGTAAGTCGTAGGAACAGGGATGTAAGCAGTAGGAATGCAATTGTAGGAAGGGAGATGAGGTGATGTAGTGATGGGGTGAGCTAGTGATGGGGTGATGTAGTGATGTGGTGAGTTGGTGATGGGGTGATCGGGTGAGGGTTTGGTTTTGAATGCGGATTTTCATACTATTTTATAAACCTTTAAATTCAATTTCTATGGCCAGTAAACCCAAATATTCAGAAGCCGGAACTTTAGAGCAGTACAGGATTGCATTGGACAATGTAACCTCCCAATCAAGAATCTCCACGATCATGGCGGAGTTAGGTTATGATGCTGCAAAGATTGAAGAAGGCCGCGCCATTCTTAATGAAACCAGGCAAGCCTACGAACAAAATCAAACCGAAGATGATGAGAAAACAGCAGCCTATGCTGATTTTTCAAGCAAAAAGGAACAGCTGGAGGATATTTTTAGCATGCATCGGAAGAAAGCAAAAGTTATTTTTCGGAAAGATCCCATTACCGCAGAGGAATTGGCCATTTCCGGAGCAAAGCCACGAACCTATATGCGTTGGTTAGAAGCGGTCAAAAAATTCTATGGTATTGCATCAGCAGATACCGTGATTCAGAGCAAGCTCGCTAGGCTCAGGATATCAGTGGATGATTTAAATGTTGCAAAGGCGATGATTTCAGACATAGAAGCGGCGCGTTCTACCTACTTAAAAGAAAAAGGGGAATCACAAGATGCCACTAAAACCAAAGATGCAGCCTTTGCAAGGATAGATGATTGGATGAGCGAGTTCTACGCTGTTGCCCGGATTGGATTAGATGACAATCCCCAGCTATTGGAAGCATTAGGTAAGGTGGTAAGGTAATACAAAGTCATGTCTTGCCCTGTAATCATCAGTAAACGGTTTGATGAAGGTAGTGCTGAAGGTCTGCTGCTTCTTATTATCATTAATGTAGGCTATCAGGCACTACGCTACCCAGCAAGCAAAAGTGAGGACCGTGCAATGAATAAGGAGGGTATTTAATGCAAAATTTGCAACGATTAATTTTGATTTGCGTCGAATAAAAATTATTTTCGTTGCAAATGATGCATTGAATGAAAGCTTTTATACATCAAAAAGAAAATTGGCCGGCATTTACTTGGAATAGTAATGATTTTTTGGATTTACTTAGTGAGGCAAGAAATTTACAAGGCAGACTTATTGGGAAAATGGAAACATTGGGTTTTGATTTGAGAAATGAGGCCCTACTTGATACCTTAACGCTTGATGTATTGAAATCATCTGAAATTGAAGGTGAATTTCTTAACCCAGACCAAGTGCGTTCATCAATTGCTCGAAGATTAGGAATGGAAATCGCGGGTGCAGTTGAATCTGATCGGAATGTTGAAGGAGTTGTTGAAATGATGCTTGACGCAACTCAAAAATGCTTTGACCCTATAACGACAGAAAGACTTTTTGATTGGCATGCTGCTTTATTTCCGACAGGAAGAAGTGGGATGTACAAGATTACTGTAGCAGACTGGAGAAAGGATACTACCGGACCGATGCAGGTTGTATCTGGAGCATTGGGAAAAGAAAAAGTACATTTTCAGGCACCTGACTCTGATTTGGTAGAAAAAGAAATGACTCGATTGATAGATTGGTTTAATAATAGTAAAGTTGATTTGGTTGTTAAAGCTGCTATTGCTCACTTATGGTTTGTGACAATTCATCCCTTTGAAGATGGAATCGGAAGGATAGCAAGAGCACTGACAGATATGCTTTTAGCCCGGTCTGATAAAAGTAACCAACGCTTTTATAGTATGTCAGCTCAGATTCGATTAGAAAGAAAGGGGTATTATGCTATTTTAGAGAAAACACAAAAAGGAGATTTAAATATAACCACATGGATTATCTGGTTTTTAAAATGTTTGATTAATGCTTTAAAAGCAACAGATTCTGTTTTGACAAGGGTGTTGTTTAAGGCAGACTTTTGGCAAAAACACCTTGACACAGTAATAAATGACCGTCAGAAGAAATTGCTGAATAAGCTTATGGACGGATTTGATGGGAAACTTACCTCTTCAAAATGGGCTAAGATTGCAAAATG
Source organism: Cyclobacterium sp. L-R (assembly GCF_056859355.1). NCBI lineage: Bacteria > Pseudomonadati > Bacteroidota > Cytophagia > Cytophagales > Cyclobacteriaceae > Cyclobacterium > Cyclobacterium sp. L-R. Next base: position 18,681 of record NZ_JBSXOH010000096.1, on the reverse strand, counting down.
CTCTAAAGATTCGGCTGTTAGGGATATTAACGATTTAATTGACAAAGGAATCCTACAAAAAGAAGCGGCAGGAGGAAGGAGTACAAATTATGAACTGAAAGGAATGCGGATGTAGTGATCGGATAATGTAGTGATGAAGTGATGTGTTGATGAGGTGAACTAGTGATGCCCTGATTTTTAATTCACTCAGGACCTGCCCTGATTTTTACTCAGGGGCAAAAATGAACAGGTAGAAATTTGGATAACCATAAGCGTTAGTGATTTTGTCAGCATTGTTGCAGAAAAAAGAGCAACAATACCGCCAAAATCGGGTTGTGCTTATTGTTTTGACCAAGGTTTGGTAGCCTTGGCTACAAAAATGTCACCACTATGGGGTTTGGGATTTGTTAGGCTTTACAACATTTATTTCACCCATCCCTGGTAGAAATGACCCTATTAGGACTTAAATTAAAAAAGCAAAATTCAAGCCGATAGGGTGCATGTTTGGTTTATGCGCAAATTCTCAGCTAAGCTTGAGTTTATAAACTTGAGTTTATAAAATTGTTTAGTGTGATTTGGGGGAATTACCAATAATTGGTATTTTAGTGCAAAAATTTAAATTATGAGTAAAAACACCTCAATTTCACTCGGGAATTATTTTGACCAATTTGTGAGTAACCAAGTTGCTGCCGGACGGTATAAAAACGTAAGCGAGGTAATCAGAGCTGGACTTCGTTTATTGGAAAATGAGGAAAGCAAAGAAATTGCCTTAAGAAACGCAATTCAACAAGGACTAAAAAGTCCAATTGTAGAAGACTTTGATTTCGATGAGAATCTTAAAAAACTAAAAGCCGAAAAAAGAAAGAATGGCTAAAGTTGTATTTAGACAAGAAGCCATCGGTGATTTAAATAATATTTGGTTATACACATTCGAGACCTGGTCTGAAACTCAAGCGGACAAGTATTACGCAACGATAAAAATGGTGTGTAAAGGAATCGCTGATAATCCAAATATTGGAAAAGAATATGATGGAATAAATAGAAACCTTCTGGGAATAAAATCCGGAAAGCATATAATCTTCTATCAGATCATTAACCCCGAAAGAATTGAAATTATCAGGATCCTGCACGAAAGAATGGATCTGAAAAATAGAATAGCTGAGTAAAAAAAATACCTATTAGTGATTTTGTCTGCGTTGTTGCAGAAAAAAAAGCAACAATGCCGCCAAAATCGACTCGTGTAGTTCGTTATAACTAAGGCTTGACAGCCTTGGCTACAAAAATGTCACCACTATGGGGTTTTGGGATTGGTTTAATTTTACCGTCGATGGTTGGGGAGTTTCATGTCGGTAATCGTGGTTTTTCTTGAGCGCATAATCTATTAGGTTTTATCGGCCTTCAAAGGTTATGGTTTTTGGAGCAGGGTGGAGGGCGTAAAGAAAATGAGTTAGCTCCCACAAGGAGATCCACTCATTTTTAGTCTGGAACCCTGATTCAAAAATCAAATGATGGCTACGAAAACGACATCTGTTCATTAAACGATTACCCATCATTTGAAATAAGATTTGACAGCTTTGATTTTTTTGGTTCGTTTTTGGATCAAGCCTGCCCTGATTTATAACTCGCTCAGGGCCTGCCCTGATTTATAACTCACTCAGGGCCTGCCCTGAAACGTAGTAACTCAGGGGAAAAAATGAACAGGAAAAGAAAAGGCTAACCATTAGAAAAAGTCAATAAACCATCTCAAAAGGTTAATTTCCCCTATGAATAATATTTTATGATTCTTATAAAAGAGATTCTGTCAGCATCGTTGCAGAAAAAAAAGCAACAATGCCGCCAAAATCGGATTTTGCTTATCATTTTGACCAAAGCTTGACAGCCTTATCTACAAAAATGGTACCCCTATTGGGTTTTTGGGATTCGTTAGGCATCATGGTAGTACGGCCACATAAAGTATTGTTAAGATTTAAAGTGTTAGATGGGACGCTAGGATATTGATTAGTAAGTTAAGGAAACTTAAAGAAGAGGTGAACTTTAAAAATGGAGAAAGAATATTAAACTAACCGTTATGCTTATTTGCGATAAGCTGAGCAATTGTCCAATTAACTATCCATTTACTATGTATTTCTCCTAAAGTTTCATTATTTGTATTAATAGATAGGTTACGATATATTTAAATTTACTATATTGCTGTATTAAGATGAAAATATGGTAATGATGAACCTTATTCCGACAGAAAAGATTATTGAACGTCTTCGATATGAAAATCCATGGTGGATTACCAAAGAGATACCGAGCACCTATAGCTTAATGTCCAGGAGATTATACTTTGATCTCTTTTATCCATTCGTCCTTGAAAGGACCATTAAGAGGGCTTTAGTTCTAATGGGGCCTAGAAGGGTTGGTAAAACTGTAATGTTATTTCATTGTATAGAAAATTTACTGAAAGAAGGAACGAATCCTCATAGATTATTCTTTATCGGGATTGACAATCCAATTTATGTCAATTTAAGCTTGGAGGATGTTTTAACTTTATGTAAAGATTCTTTAAGCCTTGAAAACCTAAACGGTTGTTACGTCTTCTTTGATGAAATACAATACTTGAAAGATTGGGAAAGACATTTAAAAGTATTGGTTGACTCATATCCGGAAATAAAATTTATCGTTTCTGGCTCCGCAGCAGCAGCTTTGAAATGGCACAGTACGGAAAGTGGTGCGGGTAGATTCACTGATTTCTTGTTGCCTCCATTGACATTTCAGGAATATATCCATTTAAAAAAACTAGACCACTTAATGTTTGAAGGGGAGATTCAATATGGATCCAAGGATATAAAGTATTGCTTAACTCATGATCCTAAAGCATTGAATAAAGAATTTGTCCATTATTTAAATTTTGGTGGATATCCAGAGGTTGTGTTATCTGAAAAAACACAAGGTGACATGGGGAGGTATGTGAAAAATGACATTGTAGACAAAGTGCTACTTAGAGATCTTCCAAGCTTGTACGGAATCAAAGATGTTCAGGAGTTAAACAGATTTTTCACCTACATAGCTTATCATACTGGTAATGAATTTTCATATGAGACCATGTCTAGAGAAAGTGGGATTCAAAAGGATACATTAAAAAAATATCTCGAATATTTAGAAGCAGCATTCTTAATTAAGGTATTAAATAAGGTTGGGGTCAATGCGAAAAGATTAAAAAGAATCACAAGCTTCAAAGTATATCTTACCAACCCATCTCTTCGCACGGCTTTATTTTCCCCTATAAGTGAAACAGACCCAGAAATGGGAAACATGGTTGAAACAGCAATTCTTTCACAATGGATGCATCGAGAGCAACTAGATTTAACCTATGCTAGATGGAAAGACGGCAGAAATGAAGGGGAGGTAGATCTTGTTTTGGTAGATGATAAAAACTATAAACCTGTTTGGGGAGTAGAAATTAAATGGAATAACCGATATTTCGATAAACCCCAAGAATTGAAAAGTTTAATTAACTTTTGTGAAGCAAATAGCCTTAAATCTGCCGTTGTCACTTCAATTAATCAAATGGGGATGAAAGAAATACAAGGTTTGAAATTTACTTTTCTTCCCGCTTCGATATATGCATACAATATTGGAGAGATCACACTAAAAATGAAGACCAATAATTAAAAAAAACGAAAGTACACCATCGGACGAGTTCACCATTTTTTTCTTAAAAACAAGTATGGGGCAAGTTGAGAGAATTTTTATTTCTAAGGATTTGGGGTATTAAGGGATGTGGCTTTCTTCTTTTTTATAGTTTACGAAAGTGATTTTGTCAGCATTGTTGCAGAAAAATAGCAACAATACCGCCAAAATCAAGTTTTGTTTACCGTTTTAACCAAGGCTTGACAGCCTTGGCTACAAAAATGGCACCCCTCTGGGGTTGTTGGGATTCGTTAAGTTTTGCCGTCAATATTACCGTAGGGAGTAATGTCCAGCAAAGTGAGTTCTTTGCTAGGTTAAATAGCTAGACTATATGGTTTTAGCTGTATAAGCTTGTTCAATTCTATTTATTTTTTTCGGTCTTATGGAAATTAGTAAAATGGATTGCTCAATGGCGTTAAAAACAAGAAACTGTTTGAGGCCTTTTCGGCCGAGTTTTTTTTGTTTAGACAAGGGAGTGATTCATTTTGCGTTAAGATTTACATATAGCCTTGATTTTTTTGGTTCGTTTTTTCATCAAGGAAAAAATGAACAGGAAAAAAAAAGGGTAACCATTGAAAAAAGTCAATAAACGATCTCAAAAGCTTAATTTCCCCTATGAATTATATTGATTATATTTTATGATTCTGATAAAAGAGATTTTGTCAGCATTGTTGCAGAAAAAGAGCAACAATGCCACCAAAATCGGGTTTTATTAATCGTTTTGACCAAGGCTTGACAGCCTTGGCTACAAAAATATCACCCCTCTGGGGGTTTGGGATTTGTTAAGTTTTACAGTCAATATTACTAAAGGGAGTAATGTCAAGTGAAAATGAATTCTAGGGTAGGTTAAATAGCTAGACTATATAGCTTTAGCAGCCTAAGCTTGTTCAATTCTATTTATTTTTTTCGGCCTTATGGAAATTAGTAAAATGGATTGCTCAATGGCGTTAAAAACAAAAAACTGTTTGAGGCCTTTTCGGCCGAGTTTTTTTTGTTTAGCCAGGGAGTGATTCATTTTGCGTTAAGATTTACATACAGCCTTGATTTTTTTGGTTCGTTTTTTCATCAAGGAAAAAATGAACAGGAAAAGAAAAGGGTAACCATTAGAAAAAATCAATAAACCATCTAAAAAGGTCAATTTCCTCTATGAATTATATTGATTATATTTTATGATTGTTATAAAAGAGATTCTGTCAGCATAGTTGCAGAAAAAGAGCAACAATACCGCCAAAATCAGGTTTTGTTTACCATTCTTACCAAGGTTTCACAGCCTTGGCTACAAAAATTGCACCCTTTTGGGGTTTGGGGATTCGTTCATACCCTATGTGAAACAGTGAAATTTAATCCCAAATATCCCGCCATCTAATCTGGCTTGTACTGATTGATAAGCATACCATTTATTTATTTTCACCCGGGTATCTTTGCTTTCTAGGTCGGTTCAATAGGAAAAGCCACCGAAACTTAGTTTCGGTGGCTTTTCTAAAGTATTGCAAATCAATTGAATCAATTCGGAATCAACCCATGTGGATCAATCACGAATTTCTTGGCGGCACCTCCGTCAAAGTCTTTGTACCCTTGAACAGATTCCTGCAAGGAAATTATCTGCACATTGACCGCTTTTGCAATCTGAATTTTATCGTACAAGATGGCATTCATAAGTTGCCGATGGTATTTCATTACCGGGCACTGCCCAGTATGAAAGCTGCAGGATTTGGCCCATCCAAGACCCAAACGAATACTTAGACTTCCTTCTTTAGCTGCTTCAGTGGAAGCCCCTGGGTCACCTGTGACATACAAGCCGGGGATACCGATGCTTCCTCCAGCCCTAGTGATGTCCATGGCGGCATTCAATACCGTAGCAGGCATTTCTTTGTCAGCATCTCCACCATGGCCTCTGGCCTCAAATCCCACACAGTCTACCGCGCAATCCACTTCAGGTTCACCTGTTATTTCTGCGATGGCATCTGCAAGTGGTGTTTTGTCCCTGAGGTCAATTGTTTCACAGCCGAAGCTCCTGGCTTGTGCTAGTCGTTCGGGAATCATGTCTCCCACAATCACTACTGCAGCACCCAAAAGGTGGCAAGAAGCTGCACATGCCAAGCCAACAGGCCCTGCGCCTGCAACATATACGATGGATCCTGGACCAACGCCTGCTGTTACGGCTCCATGATAACCTGTAGGAAAGATATCTGAAAGTAGGGTAAGGTCTCTGATCTTGTCCATGGCCTGGTCCTTGTCCGGGAATTTCAATAAATTGAAGTCTGCATAGGGTACCATTACATATTCAGATTGACCACCGACCCATCCACCCATGTCCACATAGCCATAAGCTGCGCCTGGTCGGGCAGGGTTTACATTAAGACAAATGCCTGTTTTTTGTTCTTTACAGTTTCTACACCTTCCACAGGCAATGTTGAAGGGAACGGATACGAGATCACCTTCTTTGATAAACTCCACATCTCTGCCTGCCTCAATTACTATTCCAGTGATTTCATGACCTAGGATTAGTCCTTTTGGAGCCGTGGTGCGCCCTCTTACCATGTGCTGGTCACTACCACAAATATTGGTTGATACAATTTTTAAAATGACACCATGTTCACATTTCCTGTTGCCTAAGGCCAATTTAGGGTAATCGATTTCTTGTACCTCTACCTTACCGGGTTCTAAATAAGCCACACCGTGGTTTTTACACATATTAATTTGGGTTTAGTTGAAAATTGCTTTTAATCGTTACTATTTCTGATTAGAAATTAATAAAAAAATCCAATAAAGTATATTTATTCAAACATTTCCTTTAAATATTCTCTTTTAAAAATAGGGGAAGGCTTATTTCACCTCATTATTTGCGCCATAAAGCCAAGTTGAAAGCGTGGCCAATCCATAACTAAAACAGTATCAATGCCTAAAATAAAAAAGGTGCTGTTTCATACAGCACCTTTTTTATTCCTAACAGGTAAATGACTGGTCTTACCAGATCCTTACCCTCTCCTCAGGTGCGACATACATTTGATCCCCTTTTTTGACATCAAAGGCCTGATAAAAAGCGTCCACATTGACCAATGGGCCATTGGCGCGGTATTGGGCTGGAGAATGGGAATCATTTTGTATTTGAGTTCGGAGTGCTTCTTCTCTGCTTTTGGTGCGCCATACGGTCGCCCATGAGAGAAAGAATCGCTGTGAGGGAGTAAACCCATCAATCTTTCCCGGATCGCCATGCTCTTCCAAATGTTTTTGTAATCCGTCAAACGCCACCAATACACCACCTAGGTCACCAATGTTTTCTCCCAAGGTAAGCTGTCCTTTGACCTTCACACCTTCAATAGGTTCATATTGATCATATTGCGCGACTAGTTGTCCGGTTCTTTGTTGGAAGTTTTCAAGGTCTTCCTCTTTCCACCAGTTTTCCAGATTCCCCTCCGGGCTGTAACGGCTTCCCTGGTCATCGAAACCATGTGAAATTTCATGCCCTATGACAGCTCCTATTCCTCCATAATTTACAGCAGCATCTGCTTTGTAATTGTAGAATGGGGGCTGAAGAATGGCTGCAGGAAATACGATTTCATTGTAAGTAGGATTGTAATAGGCATTTACGGTTTGAGGGGTCATAAACCATTCAGACCGGTCCACTTCCTTGCCCAGTTTGTCCATGTTTTTTTTGAATTGGAATTTATTGGCTGCGATTACATTGCCCAGGTACGAGGCGGTTTCTTCGTTGTCATCCACTTCCAGCGCAGCATAACTTTCCCAAGTATCAGGGTAGCCGATTTTTACCGTGAAAGTTGCCAGCTTGTCCATGGCTTTAGCTTTGGTTACTTCGCTCATCCAGTCCAATTGCTGAATTCTGTTGCCCATGGCTTCTAAAATATTGCTGACCATTTCATTGGCTTTTTCTTTGGCCTCCTCTGGGAAAAACTCTTCCGTATACAATTTACCAATGGCTTCGCCCGCAGCACCTTCGGCACTGCTCAAGACTCTTTTCCATCTGGCTCTCATTTCCTCTGTGCCCTGAAGTTCTTTGCCATAAAAATCAAAATTTGCCTGTACCAGTGCATGATTCATATAGGGGGAAGCCATACGTACCAAGTGCCATTTCAAATAGTTTTGCCATAATTTCGGATTGGAATCGCTAAATACTTCTTCCAGAGCAAGCATAAAATAAGGGGTGCTTATAATGACCTCATCGGTGTTGGCTCCAAGTGCTTTGGTTAGACTGGACCAATCCAATGAAGGAGTGGCTTTCTGGAGTTCTTCCATCGTGTATTTGTTGTACCGGCCCTCAGAATCACGCATTTCAATCCTGGTCTTACTGGCTACTGCAAGTTTTGTTTCAAGTAATAAAACGTCTGAAGCCAATTTATTTGCTTCTTTCTCCGAACTGCCGAGCATTTGAAAGACCTTGGAAATATGGGCCTCATATTTGGCTTTGATTTCTTTGAATTTTTCGTTGCCCTCATCTACATAATAATCCCTGTCAGGCAATCCCAATCCACCTTGACTTATGTAGAGGGCATTTTGGTCTGAGTCTTTAGCGTCTGTACTAACATAAATATTAAAGAATGGATCTACTCCAGCAGGATAGATTTTTTCCAAAAAGGATTGTAAGTCTTCCTTGGATTTTATCTGATCGATTTGATCAAACCAGGGGAGCAATTCCTTATGACCTCTTTTTTCGGCCAAAAGTGAATCCATTCCAATGGTATAGAAAGCAATGGCTTTGTATTGGTCTGAGCCTTCGGGGTATTCGCTTATATTGGCCTTGGCGGCTTCCATCACCTGCTTTACGCCGGCGATGCTTAGCTCTCTCAATTCCAAAAAGCTGCCCCATCTGCCCTGATCGGCAGGGATTTCAGTTGTAGCCAGCCAACTTCCATTGACATACTGGAAAAAATCATCCTGTGGGCGAATGGAAGTATCCATATAGCTCTTGTTGATGGCCTGGGTTTTTGCAGCATTTGTTTCTTGCGCTTGTGAAAAGGACGTTGTTGTCCAAAAGACCAATAGCGCCACCGCTGTTATTTGGCTAAGGTTTCTCATGTTTCCAATTAATTTATAGCACTTTTATTTATTTTCTAATAACAAAGATACACGATATATCAATCCATAAAGTTGTGGCTTTTTCAAGTGTAAATGACCTGTGCAATATGCATTATTTGTCCATATTGGTCCTTACATTCATTTTCCGTAAGCTGAATCCCATGCTTTTTGAGCTTTTATTTATAGGGGAAAAACTCTTTATGAATTAGTCTTTGCTTTTCCTATATTTAGTGCTGATTCCAACCTTTAAATTTGATTTTATGCCTCGTATATCAATGATATGTTTTTTGTTTATAGGATTTCTTCTTGTTTCCTGTGGACAAACACCAAATATTACCGGGAATTTCAAGGCCTTCCAAAAGTTGACCTTTTCATGGGAGGGGCCAGAACTTACTGAAGATAAATCGACATTTTTGAATTACCGGATGGAAATGAGTTTTACGGATCCTGATGGTCAGCAGATCCTTGTTCCAGGTTATTTTGCAGCAGATGGAAATGCTGGTGAAACTGGTGCAGAAACAGGAAAGATCTGGAGAGCGCATTTGTTGCCTCTGAAAGCAGGTGAATGGGAGTATGAAGTCAGATTTTTGGAAGGTGAAAATATAGCCATTGCTACAGACAATTCCACTGCTAGCAGTTTGGCCTTTGACAAGCAAAAAGGAAGTTTTACGGTATTGCCAGAAGATAGGTCCGAGTCTGGATTTTTGGGCAAAGGGAAACTACAGTATATAGGGGAGCACTTCCTTCAATTTAGCAATGGGGATTATTTTTTTAAAATGGGAGCCAATGCTCCTGAAGTACTGCTTCAATACAAGGATTTTGATGGGACAGCTTCCGATAGGGCTTATAAGGACCATATAGCCGATTGGAAAGAAGGCCATCTTCTATGGCAAGGAGAGAAAGGCAAAGGTATAGTTGGGGTCATCAATTACCTGAAAGGTCAAGGCATTAACACCCATTATTTTTTATTGATGAATGCTTATGGGGATGGGAAAACAGCTTTTCCATGGAAAGGCAAGGATAATTATTACGAATACGATGTTTCGAAACTTGACCAATGGCAATATCTTTTTGACTACATGATGCAAGAAGGGATGATGACTCAATTCGTGTTATCAGAGCAAGAAAATCAATCCTATTTTGAGCACAAAGAAGGGGGCGATTTTGCAGACAGCAGAAAGCTTTTTTACCGGGAATTGGCAGCTAGGTTTGGTTACCTAAATGCGGTAACCTGGAATATAGGAGAGGAAAATGGTTGGGAAAAAGACCCTACTTATGGTAAATCTATTACCACAGACCAGAGAAAACAATTTGCAGCTTATCTAAGTGATTTATTGCCTTACGATGAATTAATCGTCGTCCATAATGGGCCATCAAATACAGATGCTATTTTTGAAGATTTGCTGGGAGATCCTTCCTATTCAGGCATTAGCTTTCAAGGGAATTATCAAGATGTAAACCATGGGTATGGACGTATTTTGCATTGGAGAAATGAATCTGCTGCAGCAGGTCACCCATGGGTGGTCACCTATGACGAGCCCTATACCAGTCCTGAGTATCCTGACTTGGATGTATGGCGAAAGCACTCTCTTTGGGCCTCCCTTATGGCAGGAGCAGCTGGGATGGAAGTATATATTGGCAAAGGAGAAGATCTAGTGATCCAAGATTACCGAAAATACCAGTCCTATTATGAAATAATGAATCATGCCAAAAACTTTTTCACCGAGAGCGGCATCCCCTATCAGCAGCTAAACCCCATGCCCACTGAGGATAACAATTCCTGGGTACTTTCAGATGACGAGGAAGTATTTGTGGTTTATCTTCGAGAGGGTGGTGAAGGGGAACTCAATTTACCTTCTGAGATGTTTGAAATCCATTGGTTTAATCCCAGATCAGGAGAATGGTCCCAGAATGAAGCTTTAAAGAAAGTTTCAGGGGAAGAAAAGACAGCTTTGGGGAAAGCGCCAAGCCAACCTGATTTAGACTGGGTGGTCTTGTTGAAAAAGAAGAAAGAATAATTTAAACTTTCAATCCAAAATCACCTTCCATTTTACATAAACCCGAGTTTTGAAACAGGATTCGCAATAAGTGGTGTTGTTTTTATTTTGAAATTTATGCCACAAATCGACAATCCTTGGTGAAGGTAAAGTTGTTGTTTTGATTGCCCGATAAAGGCCTAACTGATTTGAAAGAAATTGCATCAGTAGCGGTGGTTTGGAATGAAAATGAAAAACTCCACTTGAAATCCGTTATTTAAAAAGTAGATTATTCTTATGAACATCAGAAATTTAAATAAAAGCAGTTCCACCAAGCTTGGAACTTTTGGAGGTGTTTTTACCCCTTCCTTGCTAACGATCTTGGGTGTGATCATGTACCTGAGATTTGGCTGGGTGGTAGGGAATGTAGGTTTGATTGGGACCCTATTGATCGTAACGCTTTCCACAACCATTACTTTCCTGACCTCCTTGTCCATTTCTGCCATTGCCACAAATGCACCTGTCAAAGGTGGAGGCGCCTACTTTTTGATCAGTAGGTCATTGGGGGCAGAAATTGGTGGGGCGGTAGGAATACCCCTGTACTTGGCCCAGGCATTTTCTGTTTCTTTGTACGTTATTGGTTTTTCGGAATCAGTAGTTGCTATCTTCCCTACTTTGGATATAAAATGGGTAGGCATAATTACAACCTTGTTTCTAGGCGGTTTGGCTTTGTTTTCCACTACCGCTACGATTAAATCCCAGTTTTTTATCATGGGTTTAATCGCCATCTCCTTATTGTCCCTGGCTTTGGGCAGTCCAATGGAAGATTCGCAGATTGAGCTTTGGGGAGTGCCTGCTGCTCAATCTGTTGATTTTTGGCAGGTTTTTGCCATCTTCTTCCCCGCGGTGACAGGCATTATGGCCGGCGTTAATATGTCGGGAGATTTAAAAGATCCGGCCAAATCCATACCCAAGGGCACCTTTATGGCCATAGGCGTAGGCTATTTGATTTATATGATTTTGCCAGTGATATTGGCGAGCAGAGCAGATGCTTCTACCCTGATCGAAAATCCCTTGATCATGCAGGATATCGCCATTTGGGGAGGAGCCATTGTGCTTGGCATTTGGGGCGCAACCCTTTCTAGTGCAACAGGTAGTTTATTGGGGGCTCCCAGGGTATTACAAGCCCTGGCCAATGATAAAATATTGCCCAAGTGGGCGGGGATATTCAGTAAAGTAGAGGGGAAAGAGAAAATTCCCCGTGCAGCTACGGTTTTCACCATTGGCTTGACCTTGGTAACAGTGTATTTCGGTAATTTGAACCTTATTGCTCCTGTTCTAACCATGTTTTTTCTAACCACCTATGCCGTTTTAAACATCACTGCGGCCACAGAGCGGTTTTTGGGTAGTGCTTCTTTCAGGCCTAAATTTAAGGTGCATTGGATTTTTTCATTATTGGGAGCGCTTGGTTGTGCGGGTGTGATGTTATTGATCAATGCATTGGCCACATTTATGGCCTTTCTTGTGATTGCTATCATTTTTGTTTGGCTGGAAAGGCGAAAAATAGAAGCGACCTGGGGAGGCTTAGGGAGGGGAGTATTTTCTTCCATTATCAGGTACGCTTTATTCAGGCTAGAAAAAGAAGGCAATGCCAAAAGCTGGCGGCCCAATATCCTTGTTTTGTCAGGGTCACCAGGGAAAAGGTGGCGTTTGATAGAACTTGCGGATGACATTACGAATGGGAATGCCTTGTTTACTGTGACCACCATTGTGTCTGAATCCAATGTTCCTCAGGAGAAAGTAAAAGATTTTGAGAATAGAATTATGGATTACCTGGTCAACAAAAATGTTCAGGCATTGGTTAGGGTGGTCAGGGCGCCAGATCCATTTTCAGGTGCCATGCATATGGTCAATTCCTATGGTTTGGGGCAGTTGGTGCCCAATACGATATTGCTGGGAGATACCAGAGAGAACAGGAATTTACTTCCTTATTCAGAAATGATACGGCACTTTTTTAAATCCAAGAAAAACGTAATCATTGTTCAGGATGAGGACAATATAGGTTTCAAGAAGAAAGAAGTTATTGATATATGGTGGGGAGGATTAAAGAAAAATGGTAGTTTGATGATCATTTTGGCCTACTTGTTAAAAAACAGTAGGGAATGGCAACAGGCTTCTGTAAATGTGAAAATGGTAGTTCCCAATAAGGAAGCTTATGGGGGTGCAAAGGAAAATTTAGATAGAATTTTTGAAGGAATGCGAACCGGTTTTGATTACCAGATATTAATTGCTGATGGTAGAAATTTTTGGGACATCATGGCTGAAGAATCAAAAAACAGCGACATGATCATGATGGGCTTGGCAGTGCCTGAAGAAGAAGGGGCTTTCGAAGATTATTATGTAAGGTTAAAAGAACGTACCAAATCCCTGCCTACTAAGGTCTTTGTATTGGCCGCGCAGGAGGTGGAGTTTGATAAAGTATTGATTTAGTGGTTTTAGAATATTCACGAAATAAATCTCCCTTTGACTCTCTTGACAAGTGGGCCGGAGGATTTATACGGGAATATCGAGCCATTTCGGATTGAAATCGAGGACATTTGCAGGCCTATTGAAACCAATTGAAATAGATAAGCACAAATGAAAACAGGAAAAGAAAGCCAATTCCGGCAATGGAAAGCCATTGCATGGCCTTGCTAGGTTGTTGTTTCTTTGTTAAATGTTGGCTGAAAATCAACTTGTAGTTAAGCATCGCTATAATGGGCGCTATCAGGAAAGAGATAGTGGTGGCCAGACCAATAAGTTGGTTAAATGAAGCCATGAAAAGACCGATGACCAGCATGCCTCCAAGGGTGATTAGCACCAGCCAGAGCAGGTAATCTGATTGCTTTTCCTCCTGATTGCGCATCACGGCAATTACCCTTGCCGTGGAGCGGGCATAGCCATCCATGACCCCAATGCAAGTGCCTAGCATAATGGAAAAACCTGCAGCGGCAATGATTAAAAATGTCCAAGAGCCCAGCTGTGCGGCATAGAGATTGACCACCCCAGTGGCAAAAGCTACATTATCGTCGGGAAGTAGGTTCCCTGTGTTGAAAAGCAAAAAAGCACCAAGCACTACAAAACAAATGGACAAGGTAGCAGAGATCCAATAGCCAATATTGAATTCAAAAACCGATTCTTTGACGGTGGGGGCATAGCCACTTTGTTTGCTTCTGGCAATGGTCCAGAGACTGTTCCAGGTGGAGGAGTCAATGGCTGCCGGCATCCAGCCCATCAGTGCAATTACAAATGGCAATGAATGGGGTGTAAGATGAACAAAAATAGAGAAGTTTTGAATCGGTACCTTTGGGCCATCGAAAATTGCAATAAAGAATGCCAAGAGCGTGCTGACAAACATAAAGCTACCAATAATCTTAATTCCAGAATCTAGCAGTGAATACCTTCCCAGTGCCAGAAAGGAAAAAGAGAAAAGTAACAAGACTACTGATGGAACAAAGAAATAGATAGCGTCCAATTCAATATTGAATAAGTTTTGTAAAAAACCTGCTGCTACTAAACTCACAGCTGCATTTACAAAAAACATGGAGACGAGGTTTATCCCCAAATACAGACGGGAAAACCAAGGGCTGATTTTTTGGTAGCCATCGATTAGTGACTGTCCGGTGGCTGCTGCATACCTGGAGCCAAATTCGAAGAAAGGCCACTTGAATAGATTTGCTGCGATAATAAATCCCACCAAGCCAAAGCCATATTCTGCACCTGCTTTCGTGCTTTGCACTAGGTGCGAAACACCAATGGCTGTGCTCGCAAAGAGAATACCCGGTCCTAAAGTCTTTAAAAATTGTTTTATTTTCAATTGATATCGTTGGATTATTCCCAGTCAACGCCCAATTTATCGCCAAGGGCGCGTAAATCATCTACAACTGCTGTAAGTAAAGGAATGCCTTTGGCTCTTCTTTCTGCTTCCAGTTCACGTTCAGGATCTCCTGGAATTAATACTTTCTCATGCCCATCTATTGGTGTAGCTTCTCTAAATCTGCCGATCCAATTGTCCATATGATCTTTGAATTCGTCTGCAGGTCGGAAAGCATCCACGCGCATGGCGCCAAAGAAATGACCCAAGCCTTCCCCTACAGGATTAGGGTGCGGTTCCAAAAATGCAACGAAGGGAGGTACCCATGGGCCATAATTGGCTCCAGAAAGCACCGCTGAAAATATATCTACCACCGCGCCCAAGCCATAGCCTTTTTGGGAACCATGTTCCCTGTCTCCCCCTAAGGGCAAAAGTGCACCCCCATTTTTTACGCCCAATGGATCTGTAGTCGATTTCCCATCCTTGTCTTGGATCCAACCAGCAGGAGCCTGTCCTTTTTTCCTTTGCAAAATTTCCAATTTGCCATTGGCCGCAGTGGTGGTAGCCATGTCCAGTACAAATGGGGGCTGCTCTTTAGCAGGAATGGCCACCGAAATTGGGTTGGTGCCCAGAAGGCGCTCTTTAGAAAAAGTAGGGCTTACCAAAGGACTTGCATTGGTAAGCGAAATGCCAATCATGTCATGTTGCAAGGCTTGCATGGCATGGACTCCCGCAATTCCATAGTGGTTGGAGTTTTTTACAGACACCCATCCAGTTCCAGCTATTTTGGCTTTTTCGATGGCCACTTTCATGGCATAAGGAGCTACTACCAAACCCAAACCAGCATCACCGTCTACTACAGCGGTACTTGGCGTTTCATGCACTACCTGAACGTTAGGTGTAGGATTTATCCTTCCGGCTTCCCATAACCTAACGTAGCCCGATAAGCGGGCTACACCATGGGAGTCTACGCCACGAAGGTCAGCAGAAAGGAGCACAGCAGCGGCCGTTTTCGCATCTGCTTCAGGGCATCCTATTTTTTGTAAAACAGCAATTGTAAATTTTTCTAATTGATGGTGTGTGAAATTCATTTTTGGACAAGGAATTGGGTGATCAATGGTACAAAAATGCAAAAAGATAATGCGTATAGGAAGAATTTCCTCGATTTATTGTGTGGTAGCTAAGCTAGAATTTTTTTTCTCTGCCACCTTTGCCATTGCTTCTGAGACGGCCCCTTCTTTTAGTGAATAGGTGGAACAAATTAGCTTGTTTGTTTTAACGTGCTGTAAAATAAAGCGAATCAAGCAGGAGGCTACTACGATCATGTCCACTCTCATTGGGATCATGCCAGGGATTTTGAGTCGTTTTGCTTTGTCTAGGAGCAAAAGGTCTGTAGCCATTGCCTCAAAATCAGTAACTGGTAAAAAATGCTTGATTATTTTTCTGTCTTTTTTCTTTCCTTCGTTTGCAAGGTACATGTCCGTTAAGGTGTCAAAGGTGCCTGAGGCACCTATAAGTTGTTCAGGAGCATGTTCTTTTATGGCATTGGTAAGTGGGAGTAACTTTTTGGATAAATAATCAGAAAGTTTCTCTACTTCTTCAGGCAAGATGGGGTCATGATAATGAAACAAGTCTAGCAGTCTTTGACCTCCTATTTCAAAACTACCTTTCCAGAGGATATCTTCTTCATTGCCAATAATGAATTCTACAGAGCCTCCTCCGATGTCCATCATCAGGGCATTCTCTTCGTTGAGGCAAGCACTTTGTCGGATGCCTTTATAAATTAACTCTGCCTCCCTTTCTCCATCAATAATTTGCACCTCAATACCGGTTTGCTGTTTTATTTTATGGATAAATGCAAGTCCATTGTCCGCATTCCTGACAGCACTCGTGGCAAAAGCGAAAATTCGGGTAATTTCCTCGCCTTTAATCAGGTTTTGGAAGTGCCCGAGAGTATGTAAGCCACGTTTTTCGGCTTCTGGTAGGATAAGGTTTTGATTGATGCCCCCCTGACCAATTTTCACAGGTACTTTTTCCTGGTAGATTACCTCAAAACCATTGCTGTCAAATGCTATCATTAGCAAATGAAAGGTATTGGTACCCATGTCGATGACTGCCGCCTTCTTTTTCATAAAACCTGGCTTTCAAAAGTTTGTGCGAATATAGAAAGTTTCTAGAAAAATTTTTCATGCCTGCGATTTTATATTCACAAAAATGAAGTTAAAAGCAATAAGGAGAATCTTTAAACTTCAAATAGTAATAAACTTCAATTTTTCAATCTTGCTTTTGGAGGGCTATTTAAATGGTTTTTAAATTGTCCAATGGTGAGTTTTTATTTGACTCAGTGTTATTTTTTGTACGTTTCTATTCTTTTATAACAATTAAAAATAAATTAGTTTAGTAGAGAGGTTAAAATGAGAGGATTCCAGTCTTTATAATTAATATTAGACTGGATATCAGTGGGAACTAAACATAATGGGAAAAAAGTTTTCAAATAGAAACAGAAAAACGCATTCCAAGAGACGGGTAAACTGGATTGGGACATTCACGCTTGTTGCGATATTTTCAGGTATTCTGCTATTCCTTACCAGCGAAAAACAAAATGAACAGGTACTCAAATCTTATTGTGGAGATTTTGGAATTTATGGCAAGTCTTTGGTCCTTATGAAGGACAGCACATTTAGATTCAGTTATCATGGTTGCAGTCAGGATAATGGTTTTGTAAGCGGGACATGGGAGGATAATGGTACAACTTTAACCTTCTCACCCGATCAAATTAATGTAAATTTAGATTTCCAATACCAACGTAGCAACCACGAACTTGTGCCATTAAATAAGCCCATTAAAGATAAATTTACTTTATGTGAAAACTACATAGCGGATTGGGAGCTTATTGAGATGATTGAAGATTCCGATAGCTTATAAAATCTTTAATTTAAATCTTATTACAAAATATACATCTAGTCGTGATGCCAATCCATCGAGAGTAAGGAATTTATCCACTTATGGTATAAGCCCCTTTTAAAACCGTAAAAACTTAGTTAAACCCGAAATATGCAATAGACAATCTATTACGTGCTGAAATCACTTCAAAATCAGCTACTTCGTTGCTGTTTTCAATTTCACCATAGCCGTGCTATGCTAAAATATCCAAACAGCCTGATTTTCTTGCGATTGCAACACTTCCCGTAAACACGGGACAGGCTTCACCCCTGACTATTGTCAGGACGGAGAAATCCTTTTACATAATCCGGGTTTAATTTTCTTAACCCAACTTAAGTTAGTAGGCCTATGGTATATAGGCATGACATTTGATTAATCAAATACAGTTTCTAACAGATTTTAAAAGTATGAAAATTAGCAAATTGATTTACTCACTATTAACAGGCTTGATAATGATGGGATTTTTTTCTTGTGCGACAATACCAAAAGGGGCAGAAGCTGTAAAACCTTTCGATAAAGAAAAATACCTTGGAAAATGGTATGAGATTGCCAGACTGGATTTCAAGTTTGAAAGGAATTTGAATAATACTACTGCCAGCTATTCCTTAAATGACAATGGAACCATTAAGGTTGACAATCAAGGGTACAATATCAAAAAGGAAGAATGGACCCAAGCGATAGGTAAAGCCAAATTTGTAGGTGATGATGATATTGCCAAGCTTAAAGTGTCCTTCTTTGGGCCTTTTTATTCAGGGTACAATGTGATCGCTATTGACAAAGAATACAAATATGCTTTGGTGGCAGGGGAAAGTCTAAAGTACCTGTGGATACTTTCGCGTGAGACAGTGATACCCGAAGATGTAAAGAACGAATACCTAATGATGGCCGAGAAAATTGGTTACAATACTTCCGAGCTGATTTGGGTTGAACATACTAAGCAGGATTAAAATACGAAGACTTTAGCATCAATTATGAGAAAAGCATTGATTTAACCCGAAATATGCAATAGACAATCTGTTACGTGCTGAAATCGCTTCAAAATCAGCTACTTCGTTGCTGTTTTCAATTTCACCATAGCGGTGCTATGCTAAAATCTCCAAACAGCCTGATTTTCTTGCGATTGCAACACTTCCCGTAAACACGGGACAGGCTTCACCCCTGACTATGTCAGGACGGAGAAATCCTATTACATAATCCGGGTTTAAGGTGTGTAAAACAATC